>JANOZJ010000305.1:0-10077 GCA_031429315.1 Akkermansiaceae bacterium | reverse complement strand
CTACTGGCACGTCAGAATCGACACTATCGAAACACCAAGGCAACAGGACTGTTCGGCAACATCGGAATTGAGTGTTTGGTGAGATTTGAAGTCAATTTTTTCCATACTCTACCCCAAAAGCCCCTTAAGTTAGTGCCATTCAGGACTGACCCTGTTATTGACCCTGTTATGTCTTCAAACGCTGCTGAATGGCGTCACCCTGGCCAGCGCGGTTGGGGAGAAGGCCGTGATGGATTTTGCGATGGCCCGACCGGGCGCAAGTCCGGGGATTCGGACCACCCTACCACTTCACCTTCACGCCGAGGATCCCACCCACGCCGGCTTCGTTCTGGCCGGAGCCGTGATTGCGGTAGTCCTCGTCGGTTAAGTTTTCGATGCCGCAGGTCAGGTCGATATTTTCGTTGACGTGCCAACCGGCGCGGAGCGAGGCCACGAGGTAGCCGGGTGTGCCGTTGGTGGGGATGCGCTGGTCATCGGCCGCTTGGTCGATCGCGGTGATCCGGTCTTCTTCGGTGGCGCCGAGGAGCCGGCCCTCAACCCAGAATTTTCCGGAGGCGTCATCCCAGCGGAGTGCGACGGAGCCGGAAAGCGGAAGCTGGCGGGTGTTCGGTTTTTCCACCTCGGGACCGCCGACGATGACTGGCGAGCTGGTTTCGCCCTCCTGCCAGGCGGCGAATCCTGATAGTGTCCATTGCGGATGGAAGCGCCACGCGCCTTCAATCTCGACGCCATAGATATAGCCGTCGCCCGCGTTGGTGGCGATGGAGGTCGCCAGGGTGTTGTCGGTGAAAGTGGGGACTATCAGGTCATCCACCTCGGTGTAGAAGGCGGCGAGATTGAATGAGGTGGTGGCGGTGTGGTGGCGGGTGCCCAGTTCGTAGGTGAGGAAATTCTCGGGATTGACGTCGGGGTCGCCGGCGACGGGTGCCCCGGATTTAGCAGATAGATTTCCGGTGAGATCGTCGAGATTGGGCGCGCGAAATGCCTGCGAGATGCCGCCATAGACATTCCAACAGCGATTGAGCGAATAGATGCCGCGCACGGAACCGACCGTGTCGTCCCAGTGCTTCGATTCATCCGCACCGCCGGAAAATCTCCCAAGGGTGGCGTCCGCGTAGGTGTAGCGGGCACCGGCGGTGAGTTCGAATTTCTCGACCGGCTTCCAGGCATACTGGCCATACGCTCCGAACAGATCGTAGTTGGAATCATCGGCCACCGGGAGCTTTTCCGTGCGGGCACCACCTAACAGATCCGATTGATAGCCCGAGGAATCCACCTCGTCGTGATAGAAATCCAAGCCATAAACGAGCGAACCCGGACCGACCGGCGATTCCAGGACCAGGTCGATTCCCGTGGTGTTGACGTTGATCGAGCTGTGGCGAAGCACGCCGGAGTCGGTGACCGGCTTGTCCGGGAAACGATTCTGAATTTCGGACTCATCCGCAGTCTGATAGGAAACCGTGGCGCTCCAGCGCTTGATCGGGGCGTTTGCCTGCGGGTTCACGCCGGCGTAGCGGAGGTAGGTCAGCGAACGTTCCTGGTCGTAGGTGTCCGCCGTCCATTTCCCTGGAGCGGCGACGTGGCTGCCGTCGATCCAGCCCGGATTCTCCAAGGTGCGGTGCCAGCGGGAAATGTCGTCCTGATTCACATAACTCGTGGCGAAGGTGAGTGTGGAATCGGCGGTGACTGCCCAGTCGAAGCGTAGGTCGTAATCCTGCTCGGGATAGCCGGTGTTTTCCATCAGGCCGATGTCCGAGGACTCGATGTCGCCATAGTCCTTCGCGGCGATGCCTAGCAGAATTCCGAATTTGCCGCCGATGCCGGTGTCGGCCTCGATGCGGCCGATGTTGCTGCCCTCGCCATTGGTCCGGTATTCGTAAAACGCCGAGCCGCCCACGTAGGCTTGGCCGGCGGCCTCCTCCCTGAAGCGGGATTGTTTGGTGAACGTGTTGACCGTGCCGCCGATCGCGTCGGAGCCGTAGAGGACGGAGCCCTGGCTTTTGATCACCTCGATGTGATCGATGTTGAGCGGATCGACGGTGTTCCAATACTGGACCGGCCCGCCGCGGAAGGTGGAGTTGTTGACGCGCACGCCATCGACTAACAGCAAGTTCTGCCGCCCGGTGAAGCCGCGGATGAAGGGCGAGCCATGGCCGTGGGTGGTTTTCTGAATCATGATACCCGGGACATATTGCAGCGCGTCGGGCAGCGTGCGGGGGGTGTTATCACTCAGGAAGGAGGAGTCCAGATAGGCGGTCGTGTAGGGTGCGGTGCTTTCGGATTGCTCGGAGCGCGTGGCGGTGACGAACAGCGGGTCGAGGAAGTCCTGGGCTAACAATGGCGAAGCTCCGGCGATGAGTAGGATCGAAGTTTTTTGAAACATGAGTGCGGTGAAAACGGACGGGCGGCGGATTTCTTAGAAAAAAAATCCGGCGGTGGAAACTGCGGGTGCTGGCTTGTTACCTCGCGCCTGCGGCTTTGAGTTTGGCGATGGCTTCGTTGAGGCGGGCGCGGGTGGCGGTGAGTTCCGCGTTGAGGTCACGGAGCTTGGCGTCGCGGGCGGCGATGGCGGCTTCCCAGCTTTTGACTTGCTCGCGGGCGGCGCTTAGCTCGGTTTGGAGATTTTCCGTCTGAGTGTTTTTCCCGGCGAGGATGCGGGTGGCTTCTTCGTTGGATTTCCGGGCGATCCCGAGGGTTTCCTTGAGCGCGGCGATATCCTGGGCCAGCGCGGCGGCATGTGTGGCTCCTTCCGCGAGTCGATCCCGGGTGCTGGTGAGTTCCGAACGCAGCAGGGAAATATCCGCCAGATCGGCGCGCTCCTTTCGCCACTGGGTGGCGATCAGGCCGCTAAGGGCGAGGCAGCCGACGGCGTTGAGGATGGGCAGGACGCGGGATTTCACGTTTCAGGGATGGGGATTTTTCGATTCAAAACTGACTTTCTCAATCCCGGCCTCGCGCACGGCGTTGAGCACGGCGAGGACTTGCTTGTGGCGGGAATTCTCGTCGGCGGCGATGAGCACGCGGGATTCTCCGGGCATGGCCTCGGCTTTCAGGCGGACGGTGATTTCCGATAGAGTGACGATTTCCCGGTCCCAGGTGACGAGGCCGTTGGCATCGACGACGATTTGAAACGGCGGCGTTTTGGAATCGGCGACACCGGAGGAGGCGACCGGCAGGGCGAGCGGAACGCGGTGGAGCTGGGTCATGCTCAGGCTGACTAACATGAACGAGGCCAGCAGGAAAAACATAATGTCGATGAGCGGGATGATCTCGATCCGCGCTTCGTCGCCCTCGTCATCGGAGGAGCTGCTTTTGAGTCGGACGGGCATGGTGGTGGGAGATTCAAGATTCAAGAGAAGAGGAAGAGAGGAGCATTCTTAGTCTTGAGTCTTGGGTCTTGGAGCGGAGCGTTCTTGCTTCTTCGAGGCGAAGGCTTCGAGGTCGTGGCCGTGTTCCTTGGCGGATCTAACGAGCAGCTCGGTGTGGTTGATCCAGCGCTCGAAGGAGGCGCGCAGGACGGAGACTCGCTTGCGGAAAAAGTTGTAGGGAAGCAGGCAGAGGATGGCGATGGCGATGCCGCAGGCGGTGGCGATGAGGGCTTCCGAAATGCCGCCGGACACTCGCGAGGCGGCGAGCTGGTCGTCGCCGATGGAGGAGAACGACCCCATGATGCCGACGACGGTGCCGAACAGTCCTAACAAAGGAGCGAGCGTGATAAGCGTGCTGATGACCCACATGCGCGCCTCGGATTTCTCGATGAGATGGGTGGCGTGGAGCTGCATGGCGGCGAGCATCGAGGTGTGGGCGTGGGTGATGCCTTCTGATAGATTGCAAAGATAGGGATCGCGGCTGCCCTGGCTGAGGTTCCAGGCTGAGGAAAAATCACCGGTGCCGATGGCGGCTCTGGCCTTTTCCTGGCGAGCCGCTTGGAGGAGGGAATGGAAGCGCAGCCACCAGACGCTGCGGTCTAGCAGGACGCAGAGGGCGAGGAAGAAGGTCGCGAGGATGGGCCACATGACCCAGCCGCCCTTGATGAATGTTTCGGTAACGATGTTGGCGAGCACGATGAAGTTATTTGAGTCTGAAGACGATGGGGCGGTCGAGAGTGATGTCGGCTCCGGGTGGGAAGCTCCATTTCCGCACGGTGCGGACCGCCGCGTCGTTGAGCAGCGGCCAGGGGGATGGGTTTTTGGCAAATGCCGCGGTGACGCGACCGCTGGAATTCACGCAGAACTCGACGACGACGGTTCCCTCCTGATGATTGCGGCGGGCGAAAGGCGGGTAGTCGGGAGCGGGCATGTGGCCGGCGGCGATTCGGGCATTACCCGCCATGGCGGCGGCGGGTTTTCCCGGAGCGGCGGCACGGGGTGTCCTGCTGGCGGTGGCTTGCGGCGCGGCGCGGGTGGCTTGGGAAGCCTCCGGCGCAGATGGCAAATCGGGCACTTCCGGCAGCGGCGAGACGCTGGCGAGATCCGGCAAGGCAGGAGGCGCGGGCAGATTGTTATGCGTTGCCGGAGGGCTGGCGGCAACGGCTGGCGGGCTGGAATCGCTCAAGTGATCGTCATCAAGCGTGAGATCCGCCGTGACCGTGAGAGTTTCCAGTTTTTCAAGCGGCATCATCGTCCTTGGCGCTTGCCCGCCCGGTAGAAAGACTCCCACCGTGCCGAAGCCTAGGACGCTCAACCAGGCGGCGAGCGTGCCGATGTTCAGCGCGTGGATTAAGGAATTCATCATGGGGATGTGGCGGCACGCTATGGCGGACAAAGCCGGATGACAATCCCTCGTCATCGAAGATCGTATCCGGGATGGACGTTTCGTCCGGGATAGGGCACATCCCCGCCGCTTCATGTCCGCTCTCCTCTCCGCCAACGAAATTCGCCTGACCTACGGTTACCAAACGCTGCTGGATGGCGTCACCCTTGCCATCGCCGCCGGGGAAAAGGCTGGCATGGTCGGCCGCAACGGTTGTGGCAAAACCTCGCTGTTGAAAATTCTAACTGGCGAGCAGATGGCGGACTCAGGGGAAATCTCCCTGCGCCGCGCACTGCGCGTGGGCTATTTGCCGCAGGAGTTCGAACTCGATTCTAACCTCACAGTGCAGGAAAACATCGCCTCGGGCGCGGCCGACATCGTCGAGGCGATCCGCCGCTACGAGAACGGCGAAGGCAGCGACGCCGAACTCAACGACCTGCTCCACCTCATCGACCACGCCGACGGCTGGAACCTGGATTCGCGGATCAAGGCCGCCTCCACCGCGCTCGGCACGCCGCCGTTAGACGCGATGGTCGGCCCGCTGTCCGGCGGGGAAAAACGCCGGGTCGCGCTGTGCCGCGCGCTCGCCTGCCAGCCGGACTTGTTGCTGCTAGACGAGCCGACGAACCATCTCGACGCCGAGTCGATCCGCTGGCTGGAGGAGTATTTGAAGACATTCCCCGGCGCGGTGATTTTCGTGACGCACGACCGCTACTTCCTCGACGTGATCGCCACGCGGATCATCGAGATCGACCAGGGCCGCGCGTTTTCGCATCCGGGGAATTACACCGCGTTCCTCGAGTCGAAGGCGATCCGCCAGCAGATAGCCGGCCAGACCGAGCGCCGGCGGCAGCGGTTCCTGCGCGAGGAGTTAGAGTGGGTTAGATCCGGCGTCAAAGCGCGCGGCACCAAGCAGCGGACCCGGCTGGACAAGTATTATGAAATCGAAGGCCTCGAAGCGCCGCCCGAGGAACGGGAGATGGATTTGCTCATCCCGCCACCGCCGGACTTGGGCAACATCGTCGTCGAGCTCGAAGACGCGGGCGTGAACGTGGGCACGGAAAAATCGCCGCGCTGGTTGTTCCGCCATCTCACGTTGAGCCTGCGTCCCGGCCAATGCACCGGCATCGTCGGCCGCAATGGTGTGGGTAAAACCACTTTGCTCAAGCTCTGCCTCGGCCAGCTCGAGCCGTCCGAGGGCACCGCCGTCACTGGCAAGCGGGTGAAGGTGAACTACATCGACCAGACGCGGATGGTTCTCGACGGCACCGGCTCGCTGCTAGACGAGATTTCCGACGGCAACGAGAAGCTGATGTTCGGCAACCAGCCGCTCGGCGCACGCAACTATCTGCGGCGGTTCCTCTTCGACGACAAGCGGATCAACGAGCGCGTCGATCTTCTATCAGGCGGCGAGCGGGCGCGGCTGATGCTGGCCAAGGTCCTGAAAAACGGCGGCAACGTCATCGTCCTCGACGAGCCGACCAACGACCTCGACCTGCCCTCGCTGCGGATGCTTGAAGAAGCGCTCGCGGCGTTCGACGGCTCGGTGATCGTGGTTTCCCACGACCGCTACTTCCTCGACCGGATCTGCGACCAGATCATCGCCTTCGAGGACGACGGGATCGCGGTGCAGGCGGGAAATTACTCCTACTATCTGGAAAAGCGCCAGGCGCGGGAAGCCTCGCAGCGGGCACTCGCCCAAGCCGCCGCACGCGATGCGGCGGCCCGGCAGAAAGCCGCCAGCGCCGCACCAGCCGCGAAAAAAGGCCGCAAGCTGACGTTCAGCGAGAAAAATGAGTTGGAAGGAATGGAGACCGCCATCCTCGGCATCGAGCAGGAAGCGGAGGGGCTTGAGGCACTGCTGCATAACCCGGATTTCCAGGCAAAACGCTTCGCGGAGATCCCCGGGATGGTGGAGAAGTTAGACGCGGCGAAGGCAAGGGTCGCCCAGCTCTACACGCGGTGGGAAGAGCTTGAAGCGGTGCGGGAAGCGGCGGCCATCTAGCGGCGGCCCGTGATCGCGGAAGGCAGGATGCATTCCCGCCGGCTCCTTTTGGTACTGGCCAGCGGAACGGCGCGGGGCTTAGGTTGCGCCAGATGATTTTGGGATTGATGGAACCTTCCGGGTTGATTGAGCAGGGCGGCCCGCTGGTGTGGGTGCTGCTGGGGTTGGCGTTTATCGGCACGGTTTGCGCGGTGGAGCGTTTGTTTTTCTTCCACCGGGCACGGATCAACGTGGGGAATTTGCTCGTCGGCTTGTCGCATCACATCCGGCGGCGGGGGTTCGCGGAGGCACTGCACGAGGCGGCGCGGGCACCGGGACCGGTGGCGCGGGTGGCTCACGCGGCGCTGCTGCGGTATTATTTGAGCCGCGCGGACTTGCGCGACGTGGTGCAGGAGGCGGGACAACTGGAGGTGCCGCGGATCGAGAAAAACATCCGGGCGATCCTGGGCGTGGCGTTGCTGGCACCGCTGGTGGGGATGTTAGGGACGATGCTGGGAATGCTGGAAACGTTTCAAAAAGTCAGCGAGCAGGGCGGCTTCACCGGCCCGGCGGAACTCTCGACCGGGGTGTTCTCGGCGCTAATCACCTCGGTGATCGGGCTGACGGTGGCGGTGCCGTTGTATTTGTTTTACCTGTATTTCCTGGGGCGGGCGAAGCGGCTGGTGCATCGCCTGGAGCGGGCGGGGATTGAGATGGTGCATCTCATCGCCGATGCGTGCGAGGAGGAGGAGTTCGCGCCGTTCCGCGGCGAGGTGACGGCCGGGAAAAAGCAGGTGAAGGCCAAGCCGGAGAGCGTGAAATGAAGCTGGAAATGACCTTGCCGGAGCGCCCGGGATTCCTGCACGCGGTGCCGATCCTGAACATTTTCGCGCTGCTGTTGTTGTTTTTCCTGCTAGGTCCGGCACTGGTCCTGCAATCGGGCGTGGCGGTGGATTTGCCGCCGTCGAAATTTCAAATGGAGCGCTATCAGGACGCGCTGGTGGTGACCTTGGGGCCGGGCGAGCCGGGACCGCGGATCCACTTGGGCCGGGATGCTGTGACGCCGGCGGAGCTTGCCGAGCGGCTCGACAAGTTGCGGGCGGACGGTGCGCCGGCCAAGACGATCGTCCTGCTGCAGACCGACACGGGCACCCCGGTGGGCGTCGAGCGCGAGGTCACCGAGCTGGCGCTGGGCAAGGGATTCCGGGTGGCGTTGGTCGGTAAAAACCCGTCAGCCGCAGTCGTGCCGGTGCCGAAAGTGAAAGCCCCATGATGGCGAGCAGCGCGGTCAGAGCAAAGTTGACAGGCAGCCGGGATCTCATATTCCGCTGGCGGCCGATCAAGTCGCCATGGTTTCCCAAGCTGTTAGCCCTGGCGTTCGCGGGAGTGGCGCTGACGTTGTTGATGGCCGTGCGAGTGCGGGTGGTGGCCCCGGAGAAATCGACCCCGCAGCGGGCGGCGGTGATTTACCTGCGGGATGACGCACAGGGCCGGGACTTGTCGCTGCGGGCGCAAGAGGGCGGGCCATTTCCCGCGAGGTTCAGCCTGCGGCAATGGGAAGGGCTGGCGGAATGGGAGGGCCGGGCGATGGAAGCCGCCCGTTTTCAGCCGGAGCCTTACGTTTCCCCGATCCGCGAATTGCCCGCGGCAAACCAGCTCCAGCCGCAGGAACTCGCGGCCAAGGGGAAATCGTTTTTCCCACAACGGCCGCCGACGGCGGTCGAAGCCCCGGCTCTAACGAAGCTCAAGCTCGCGCCCGCGCTCTATCCGCTGGCCGGCATTTCCCATGAAACCATGCCGCTCGTCCTGCCTCCGTTCGACGGGGCGGTGGATGGCGAGATGTCGTCGTCGTCCTGGCGGTTTCTGGTGCGCCTGAATCCCGAGGGCGGCGTGGTGGAATGCGTTTCACTGGTTGAAAAAATCGGCGAGGCCCGGACTCCCGAGCTGGAAGCGTGGCTGCACCGGATCCAATTCAAGCCGGCACCCGGCCAACCATTCCGCTGGATTGCCGTAGGCATCGGCTTCACCAATCAACCCGCCGATGGAACTGACGTTCGCTGATTTCGTGCTCTACGTGGTGCTCGGCTCGTTCGCGCTGGTGCCGGTTTTCGCGGTGATTTCGCGGACGTTGCACAGCCGGACGGAAAAGCGCTCGCTTGCCAACCGGGTGATTTGCCGGCTCTGCCTGCACGCGTTCGAGGACACCAGCCACGTGCGGACGGTCGTTTGCCCGGTTTGCGGCGCGGCCAATGAAAAGGGGCGGAGCCGGAGGCTCGGGTGAGTGGATGGTTGATGGTCTTTGGTTGATAGCAAGAGGAGAGAAAACTCTCCTTCTTTTCTGTCCATCAACCATCAACTCTCAACCATCAACTCCTCCTCAAGCTATTTTTCGTGCCTTGTCGTGGGTTTCCTGCTTTCCCTCGCGCCGTTCCCGCCGACTTTCCTCTGCCCATGTCCACCGAGCTGACCCGTAATTTCTCCATCATCGCCCACATCGACCACGGGAAAACCACGCTTTCCGATCGCCTCATGGAAATGACGAGCACGGTCACGATGCGCGAAAGCAGTGCCCAGCAGCTCGACTCCATGGACCTCGAGCGCGAAAAAGGCATCACCATCAAGTCCCACCCGGTCGCCATGGAATACACCGCCCGGGACGGCAAAACCTACAAGCTCAACCTGCTCGACACCCCCGGCCACGTCGATTTCTCCTATGAAGTCTCGCGTGCCCTTGCCGCCTGTGAAGGCGCGATCCTGATGGTCGATGCCGCGCAAGGCGTCGAAGCCCAGACCGTCGCCAATCTCCACCTCGCCACCGAGCAAAACCTGCTCATCATCCCGGTCCTCAACAAGATCGATCTGCCCGCCGCAGACGTGGCGAAGTGCAAGAAGCAGCTTGAGGAAATCCTCTGCATTCCCGCCGAGGATTGCATCCCCGCTTCCGCCAAGGCCGGCATCGGCATCGAGGAAATTCTCGAAGCCATCATCGCCCGCGTCCCCGCGCCGGTGGAAAATCCCGACAAGCTGCTGCGCTGCTCGGTCTTCGATTCGCTCTACGACACCTACCGCGGCGTGGTCTCCTACGTCCGCGTCTTCTCCGGTACCGTTAGAAAAGGCCAGCGTGTGAAACTGATGGCCACCGGCAAGACCTACGAGGTCAAGGAAGTCGGCGTCTTCACTCCGAAGATGAGCGTCCGCGAGGTTCTATCAGCCGGCGATGTCGGCTACGTCATCGCCAACATGAAAGCCGCCAGCGAGGTCAAAGTCGGCGACACGATGACCGACAACACCCACCCCTGCCCCGAGGCGCTTCCCGGCTACAAGGAAATCCAGCCGATGGT
>JANOZJ010000304.1:0-2566 GCA_031429315.1 Akkermansiaceae bacterium | reverse complement strand
GGCGCGCCCATCGCCTCTTCGAGCGTGTTGATTTCGTTTTCGAGGGTCGGGACGTCAAAGATACCTCCTGAGTTTCGACAAGCGGCTTTTCAGGCCAGCCGTATCGAGCGCCAGGAGGTCAGCGGTAGGAAGTAAGGACATGCGGGCGGAGAAAAGGGCATCCGGTGGGATGAAGCAAGGCGGAATCGAGATGAGGACTCCTGCTACCCCTGCAACTCGCCGTGCCATTTATTACGAGGTGACGTTGGGGCGCTGCGAATAAAGGCAAGTGCGAGCAAGACGGACTGTGTGAAGGAGCATGGCAACGATGCAAAGATAGTAGAAAGAAGAACGCCAATGCCGAATTGTTGATGACGGGGTCGAATTCGAGGCCTTTGGATTGGTGGACGGTGAGGATGGGGATGCTGGCGTCGTCGGCGGCGTGGTAATCTGGAGGGCCTTTGCCACCTGAAACGCCGGTGTGACTGGAACCATAGATGTCCATGCCCATCGTGTATTCAGCGCCACCCTGCTGTTTCTGGACACCACAAATACCGGATGTCGCCGTTTTACGGTTTTGGGGGCGCTTTAGGGGACAGATGGTCGCTCTGATTTCCCTAAGTTCTTGATATTGAAATGGTGCGGGATACTGGGTTCGAACCAGTGACCCCCTCCGTGTCAGGGAGGTGCTCTACCACTGAGCTAACCCCGCGTAGGTCGTGCCCGCCAGGGGCGGGGGAAACTAGGACGGAGCCCGCCCGCGATGCAATCCCTTTTTTCGTGAAATCCGGGACGCTGCCCAAACCCGCAGGCCGGGCTGGCTAGCGCTCGATTCTGAACCCGGAGCAGTTCTCCAGCGGCGGAATCTTCACGGCGGCCAGCTTGACGATATGATGGGCGACGACGGATTCCTCGGCGATTTCCTTGATGAAGGATTCCACTTCGTCGGCCTCGCCCATCACTTGCAACTCGACGCTGCCATCGGCCAAATTCCTGACCGAACCGCAGACTTCGAAGCCGCGTGCAAGATCCTTGACGGTGTAGCGGAATCCGACGCCCTGGACGCGGCCTTCGAAGATGACTTGTTTGGCGAGCATGGCCTCAGCGCCGTTTCTGTGGCGGCGCGTTTTCCTTGAAAGGATTGGATTCGAGCGCGGAGGATTTCACCCCAAACACTTCCTCCATCTTTTTCCCGGGTAGCAGATTGTAAACGATGGGCGCACTGCGTTTGCCTTCCGCGTCGTAAATGTAAGCGATGATCTGCACCGGCTGCTCCTTGCCGGTGTCCTTGTTGATGCGTTTCACGCGCGAGTCGAACATCACTTCGCGTTCCAGCAAGCCGTTGAACTTGTTGTAGCCGTAGCTGACCTTGAAGAGTTCCTGCTTCTGGCCGTCGCGGATCTTGCAACCGGTGGGATTTCCGGCCGCGTCCATCAGGTAGGTGGTGATCATGGTGACGACGCCGTTGAGGAAAGTTTTTTTGGTGAGGACCCGGCTGTCGGGGCTGCGGATGAACAGCGTGCGCGAGCCGTCTTCATGCTTCATGGTGCGGACGTTCGGGCCATCGACGGCCTCCAGTTCGTCCGCGTGACAGGGCAGCGACGCGAGAAGCCCTGCGGCGAGGACGCTGATTTTGCAAGTTGCCAGCCAGTTCATGGGGCACAAACTAGGCAGCACCGGCGGACGCTGCAAGCCGCCAATTGAACGATGATTTGGAAAACACCAAGGGCCACGCTCGACCTCTCCCGCCGGGCAAGGGTGATGGGAATCTTGAACGTGACCCCGGATTCATTTTCGGACGGCGGCAAGCATTTTGGCATCGCTACCGCGCTGGGCCACGCCCGCCGGATGATCGCGGAGGGCGCGGAGCTGATCGACATCGGCGGGGAATCGACCCGCCCCGGCGCGACGGTGGTCGCGGCGGCAGAGGAAATCGCGCGCACGATGCCGGTGATCGCGGCGTTGCGGGCGGAGTGGGACGGCTTGATTTCCATCGATACGACCAAGGCCGCCGTCGCCCAAGCCGCGCTCGCGGCGGGCGCGGACATCGTCAACGACGTGAGCGGACTGTTAGCTGATGGTGAAATGGCAGGCATCTGTGCGGCCAGCGGCTGCGGGGTGGTGGTGATGCACATGCAGGGTAGCCCGCAGACGATGCAGGCGGCGCCCCGCTATGCGGACGTCGTCGCGGAGGTCAGGGAGTTTTTCAAGGAGCGGCTGGCCACTCTAACGGCAGCGGGGATCGCCCCAGCGGCGTTGTGCTTCGATCCGGGAATCGGCTTCGGCAAGACCCTGGATCACAATCTGGCGCTGCTCCGCGCGCTGGGGGAACTCTCCGTGGCGGGCCGGCCATTGCTGCTTGGAGTTTCCCGGAAATCCTTCATTGGGAAAATCCTTGGCACTGCGGATCTTGACGCCCGCGAATGGCCGACGGTGGCCATCACTGCCCGCGCCCGCGAACAAGGAGTCATGCTGCACCGCGTGCATTGCGTGAAGCCTAACATGGAAGCGCTGCGGATGACCGAGGCGATCCTCGGAGCGAGACGCTCCTCACACGGTCTGGAGCCGGAGGCTCCAGCTACGACTT
>JANOZJ010000303.1:0-2781 GCA_031429315.1 Akkermansiaceae bacterium | reverse complement strand
GGGATCGCCCTCCGGGCGGTCCGCGAGAATGGGAGGTGAATGACCGACCATGGACGGATTGCCGAGCGTTTCATGCGCGGATTCATTCACCTCACATTCGCCGGACCGTTGCGGAATGCCAAGCGAGCGATAGCGAGGTCCCATCAACCGCGAAGCGCATCCCGCATGGCCGTAGGCAAAACGGTCCCTGCCATTTATCAGACAGCCTCCTAACAGGCGCGTGGCCGCGAGCTGCATCTCGGCATTGTCGGCAAACGGGCGGACTGCGGTGTCGATCAGGGACTCGGTAGGATAGGTCATATTTGGATGGTTCAAGGCATTGGCTCATACCCCAGCGCTTCCCGCAGCTCCTGGCGGGCGGCGACGGAGAGTTGATACTCGAACTTGGTCAACGACGGGTAAGCGGCGTCCAGGTGGTTCATGGTGTCCAGCTCGAACCAACGTTGGCGGGACATCATGTGAAACGGCGTGGCCATCAGCAGGATGACCATGGCTGCCGAGTAGGCTGGAACCAGCACCCGCGACGCGGTGGTTAGATGGAGCAAGTGGGGCGCTCCCGCCGTCATGGCGCGGATGAGGACGGCGAGGATCCATGCCATGGGGATCACAAACAGGCCCCACGAGATCTTGAGCGCGATGTCGGATGCTTCGGTGACGGCCCAACCTAACACAGGAATAGATGCCGCCGCGCTGACGAAGGCGATGGCACCGGGCCAGAGGCGGGCTTTGCCAAATCCGAAGAAGGCGGCGCGCTTCCCCAGCCGCCACCGGGCGACGAGAACCAGCAGGATGAGCATCATGAAAAACAGGCCGGTGAATTGGGCAATCGGTAACAACACCACGCCGTCGTAAGGAAGCTGAATGGCTCCGGCGAAGATATTGGCCCCCGAACCTCCCAAGGTGGTCAGACGGGTGATGAGCAGGCAATAGATGAAGGGCGGGATGCCGACCACGCACAACCACACCCAGTCGGCGGGCCGTAACAACAACTCCATCCGCGCCGAAAGATCGCGGATCACGCGGGGTGGGCGAAACCGATAGAGAGCGGTCAATCCCGCGACGAATGCGAGCAGCGCCCAAGTGCCGAAGGTGCAGACCTGCGAGAGGATGTCATACTCGCGCATCCGACCGGGTTTCACGTCGCGATCGGTTAGCACGGGAGGGTGCAGCGCGTATTTCGCGATGAAGACTATGGAATAGTCATTGTTCACACCGAGTTGCCGCGACGCTTCCTTGCCTTCGATTTCAAACACCCCGGCCTTGCGGTCGGAGGCGAGTTTTTCAAGCCGGTCCAATCTCGTCTGGATCTCCGTCGCCTCGGTGGCGAGTCCCAGTTTTACTGCGGATTCGTTTAGATTCTTCAAGGTGACCATCGCACCGCGCTCGATGATGAGATCCTCGACAATGGCTCCCGGTTCGGTGCAGGAAATGTTCCTGAGATAGACATCCACCACTTGCTTCAGCGCGATGATGCCTTGGGTGTCACCCCGGTTGCCGCACAACCAGGCTTTTGCCGCGAGTGCATTCGCCAAGTGCATGGACAGATTGCTGCTGGTCGTCATGTGGAGAAAAGATATAGAGCGAGAGTATTCCAGCGGCGTGCTCTGCGGAAGCAGGGGAATCCGTTCCCTGATCATCTGGATTTCATAGTTCCGGCAGTCCGGCAGATTCAGGCTTTCATGCACGATGGCCAGCGCTTGATCGACTTTGCCTTCATCCATCACATCCCATTCAGGGGCGGCACCCGCGGCTTTCGCGGCCTTCGAGAGCGAGCGTCGTTTGACGGCATCCTGGGCGGCGACGGCCGCGGCCCAGTAGGGGAAATACGTGTTGCTAGGATCGATCCGCCGCGCTTGTTCGAGGAAGTCGGCAGGGAGTTTTTTCTGGTCCGAAATGTAGGCCGCGCAGTACTCCGAGAAATACGCCGGGTTCGTGGGATCGCTGTCCCACAGGGCTTTCGCTAGCTCGGTGGGAGATTGGAGGCCGTCACCGATTTTCAGCAGCAGCTTGTCATGCGCACTTAAGCGTGTGGAATCGAAGAGATCAGCAGTTTCCTCCAAACCATTGGAGAACGCTGGTAGAGTCCTCCGATGCCTTAGAAAATCCAGCGTCGCATGGGTCAACAAGAGGATGGAAATGACCAACGCGGTGAGATGGAGCGTCACCCGCCACGACATCCGGCGTTTTTCTCTAGCAGGCGCGTGCCAACGTTTCAGCGCGGCTTCCGTTTGGTCCGGGCGTTCCTCCCGCAGGGACTCTAGCAAGCGGACGGCGGATGAGTTCATTTCCGCATCGCCGGTGAGCGGGCGCACGGCCGCGGCGACGAGTGGATCGGTGGAGTCGGTCATTGCCGGAATTCTATCAGGCGGGCTTCAGCAGGTAGCCGCCGACCCAGCCTTGCTCGCCGCGCTCGTTGCTGGCCCAGTGCCAGCCGTGGATCTGGCGGAGGGACTCGATCTTGTCGCCGCGCTTGAGGGTGAGGACGGTGGGATCGTAGGCTTCCATCGCGGCGTAGCGGCCTTCGCCGAGGGGTTCGAGGATTTCCTCGGGGACGTAGCCGTCGTTGCCGTTGTTGTCGGTGGCCCAGACCCAGCCGGGCCAGGCGCGGTCGGCGAGGCCGACGGTGACTTCGTCTCCGGGTTGCAGGTGGATGGGATCGCTGTCCTTGTCCTCGTAGTCGGCGTTCGCGGTGAAGGTGGCCATGGTTGGCAGCGAGGAAATCAGATAGGCCGGAAAAGGCGATTGTTCATTTCACCGGCGGTGTTGTCAGCGCCGTGGATG
>JANOZJ010000302.1:0-2901 GCA_031429315.1 Akkermansiaceae bacterium | reverse complement strand
GAAGATCCTCGAAGAAATGCGCGGGCTGATGCCGCCCGGCGAGATCAACGGCAAGCTCTACGAACCGATGAGCCGCCACACGACTCTGTTAGTCGGCGGCCCGGCGCAATACTGGATCGAGCCGCACAGTTTTTACGGCTTTGCGTTCCTCGTCGATTACTGCCGCGAGCGCGGCATCCCGGTGCGCGTCGTCGGCCGCGGGTCGAACTTGTTAGTCCGCGACGGCGGCATCCGCGGCGCGGTGATCCACCCGACCGGCGGGGTTTTCTCCGAAGTCACCGTCGGTGTCCGCAACGAGGTCACCGCCGGTGCGGGCGTCCGTTTGAAAAAGCTCGCGAGCATCGCGGGTGGCAGCGGCATCGGTGGCTTCGAGTGGATGGAAGGCATCCCCGGCAACGTCGGCGGCGCGCTGCGGATGAACGCCGGCGCGATGGGCATCGAGACCTTCGACCAGGTTGTTAGAGTGACTTTCCTCGACGAGGACGGCGTCATCCGGACCCGCGAGCGCGAGGAGATCGTCGCCCAGTACCGCAACGTCGCAGAGCTGCGGCGGAACTTCGCGCTGCAAGCCGTTTTCAAGGGCAAGGCCGACACCACGGAGAACATCAAGGAACGCTGGGACGCCTCGCGCGAGAAACGCAAGACCTCGCAACCGATCGCGGCTTCCGCCGGCTGCACGTTCAAGAACCCGGAGGAAGTTCCGGCCGGACGCGTGATCGATTCGCTCTGCCTCAAGGGCACCACCTGCGGTCACGCCGCAGTCTCGGAAGCGCACGCAAACTTCGTGATCAACCAGGGCGGCGCGTCCGCGCTGGAAATCCTAACTCTAATCGAATTCATCCAGGAAAAAGCGCGCGCCGAGCGACAGGTCGAGCTGGAAACCGAGATCAAGATCCTCGGCGAGGAAGAAGCCTCGTTCTAACGAACAACACCATGTTAAGCACCAAAAAAATCGCCGTGCTGATGGGCGGCCCGGGTTCGGAACGCGAGGTCTCGCTCGCCTCCGGCCAAGCCGTCCTCAAGGCGCTGCTAGATCTCGGCCTCGACGCCGTGGCGGTCGATGTGACCAGCCCGAAACTCCAACTTCCCGCCGGGACGGATCTCGCCTTCAACGTGATCCACGGTACCTTCGGCGAAGACGGTTGGTTGCAGGAGATCCTGGAAGGCATGGGCGTGCCCTACACCGGAGCCGGAGTCAAAAGCAGCCGACTCGCGTTCGACAAGAACCTCGCCAAGGCCGCCTTCATCGCCCACGGCGTGCCGACGCCGCGCGCGGAAATCATCGATCTTTCCAACGGCCCGCGGCTGCCTTCGTTTCCAGTGCCCTTCGTGGTGAAACCCCCGCGCGAGGGTTCCAGCGTCGGCGTCAACATCGTCCATGATCCGGCCGGTGTCGGAGCCGCCATCGCGGATGCCACGAAGTACGGTAGCGAGATTCTGGTAGAGGAATTCATTTCCGGCAGGGAGCTAACAGTCGGCATCCTCAACGATGTGCCCTTGCCCGTCGTCCACATCGTCCCGCCCGCCGGATTGTATGACATGGCCAGCAAATATCCATGGCTCAGTGGCGCACAAGGTAGCCAATACATTTGCCCGGCCGATCTCGATCTGGAAACCACCATGGCCGTCCAAGCCGCCGCGCTGGCCGCCCACCGTGCGCTGGGTGTCGAAATCTATTCGCGCGTTGATGTCCTGCTGGATTCCGAGAACCGTTCGTACGTGCTCGAAGCCAACACCATTCCCGGGATGACGGAGACCAGCCTGCTGCCCAAGGCCGCCGCCGCCGTCGGGATTTCCTTCCCCGAGTTGTGCAAAACCATCGCCGAGCTGTCTCTCAAACTCCGCTCCTAACATGTCCAAGCCCCGCACCAGCAAACCCCACCGCCGCCCGCGCTCCCAGGTGCTCGAGGTCCGCGTCATGTCACCGCGCATCGCCTGGTTCGAGTTCCTCAAGCTCGCCGGCAGTGCCGCCAAACTCGCCTGCGTCCTCGCCGTCCTCACCGGTATCGGCTGGGGCGTCTGGCAGGGAATCCAGCGGGCGTTCTATCAAAATCCCGATTTCCGGCTGCAAGTCATCGACTTGAATCCGAACTCGGCCATCGACGAGGTGGGGCTGGCCGAGGCCACCGGCATCGATCTAACCGCCAGCTTGTTCGACATCGACGTGGACCAGATAACCGCGAGATTGAAGCGCTTGCCGGAAATCGCCGATGCCACTGCGGAGCGGCATTTGCCCGGCAAACTGGTCGTGCGCGTGACTCCCCGGACGCCGCGGGCGTGGCTTACCTGCCCACAGGCCGGTCTATCCGAAACGCGCCGCACCGGAGCCATGCTGGTCGATCTGGGAGGCATCGCTTACCCCTGCCCGGAACTGCAATTGGAAACCGCAGTGAACCTGCCGGTGATCCAACTCCCTCTATCCGAAAGCCACCCGGTCATCGGCGGGCAGCATGTCGGCCATCTGGAACTCGCGCATTGCTTTCGTTTGTTAGACGCCGCCTGCGGAGTGGATCCGGATGCCATCCACTGGATCGAGTCGGTCAAACAGGTCAACGAATGGTCGATGGTGCTGCTCACCCGCGAGGGCACTGCGGCGACTTTCGGCATCGGCGATCACGACCGCCAGATCCGCAGCCTGCGCGCGGCGATGGATCACTCAGGCCAGAAGGGCTATGCGATCGACACCATCAATCTCATTCCCAAACACAACATCCCCATCACCCTGCGCAATGAAGCCGCCGCTCCCAAGGCGCTGCCGGCCTCCGAGCCGAGCGCCGGCGAGATCCGCGAAAACCGCCGCAGCCGCGATCTCAATGCCCTTCTGAATCGCAACTGATCCCTTCCGTAATCCCACCCCATGGCACGTCGCACGAAAATTCACGTCGGACTCGAGATCGGCAC
>JANOZJ010000301.1:0-11799 GCA_031429315.1 Akkermansiaceae bacterium | reverse complement strand
CGTGGATATCTTCCCGAAAAACCGCCGCACTCGCTACAATGGCGACTGCACCCGGACTGTCGTGCATGGCGAGATTTCGGATGAGATCAAGCGGATGCACGCCGCAGTTCGCGCGGCAAAAGCTGCTGCCGAGAAAGTCATTACGGTCGGAGTGACCGGTGAGACCGTGCATCTCGCGACCATTCAAGCGATCCGCGACGTAGGCTATGCTTTCGGCTTGCCAGACGAACAAACGCCACTCTCCTACTGCGCCCTGACCCACGGAACCGGCCACGGCGTGGGACTCGATGTGCATGAGCCGCCGTTATTGGATATGAAAGGGCCCGGCCTCCTGGCAGGCGAAGTCCTGACCGTGGAGCCAGGCCTTTACCGCCGCGACCTTGGTGGCGTCCGCATCGAAGATATGGTCGTTGTGACAGTGGCCACATGCGAGAACCTGAACAACCTCCATGACGGCCTCTGCTGGAAATAGCGATCCCTCCGGAAACATTCAACCTAAGATCTAACTTCCATAAATGATTGTCAGTATTTTCAACGACGTGATAGGCCCCGTGATGCGCGGGCCTTCCAGCTCTCACTGTGCCGCGGCATTGCGGATCGGTCGGCTTGCCCGCGATCTGATGGATCGCGAGTTCCACGAAGTTCTCGTCGAGTTTGATCGCAACGGCTCACTGCCCACCACTCACGAAAGCCAAGGCTCCGACATGGGCCTGTTCGGAGGCCTACTCGGCCTGGACGCGGCAGATGAAAGCCTGCCGGATTCCCCGCAAACGCTGCGGGATTCAGGGGTCAGCATCCGGATCGAAACCGTGGACACCGCCGACGAACATCCTAACACCTATCGCCTCACGTTATACAACGCCCACGAACAACACTCACTCATCGCCATCTCCACGGGTGGCGGCATGATGGAGGTCATCAATATTGACGGCTTCGCGGTCTCCTTGTTCGGCGACTATCATGAGACCTTGTTGACAGTCGTAGGCAAAAGCCAGGCTCTCATCCAGCGCCTCGGGGAGTTGGCGGAAGTGGATGAAATCCTGCTTCACGAACATTGCGGCAGGCAACTCGTGGAGGTCAAAGCGGCGGAGTTCCTGAGCGACACAATCCTAACCGAGCTCCGCAAGGTTTGTCCGGTGCTTCAGGTCAAGAAGCTCGCACCGGTTCTGCCGATCGTTTCCCGCAAGGACACCCGCGTGCCGTTCACCACCTGTAATGAAATGCTGCAATACGACGCCGGGCGGAACATTCCATTGTGGAAGCTAGCAGCGGAATATGAAATGGCGCGTGGCGACCTAACCGAATCACAAGTCATCGCGAAGATGGTGGAAATCATCCGCATCCTCCGTCGCTCCATCCAGCAAGGCATCGCCGGAACGCATTATGAAGACCGCGTGCTGGGTCACCAGAGCGGCAAGTTCAACGAACTCATGCAGGCCGGACGACTGCTCAATGGCGGCGCGCTCAACCGCATCGTGCTTTACACTACGGCGCTGATGGAGGTGAAGAGTTCCATGGGCGTCATCGTCGCCGCGCCCACAGCGGGAGCTTGCGCCGCATTGCCGGCGGCCGTGATCGCGATGGCGGAGGAAATGAATCTATCTGAGGAAGCCATGGCCAAGGCGATGCTGGCAAGCGGACTCATCGGGGCTTTCATCGCCACGAGCTGGACCTTTGCCGCAGAGGTCGGCGGTTGTCAGGCTGAGGGCGGGTCAGCCGCAGCCATGGCCGCCGCAGCCTTGGTCACCTTGGCTGATGGCAGTTTACCACAAGCCGTCGCGGCCTCATCCATGGCGTTCCAAAGCATGCTGGGGCTGATTTGCGATCCGGTGGCGAACCGGGTCGAGGTGCCGTGTCTCGGAAAAAATGTCCTGGCCGCGAGCAACGCTGTTTCCTGCGCGAACATGGCACTGGCGGATTACGACCCTGTGATCCCGTTCGACGAAGTGATTGAGACGGCCAAGCGCGTCGCCGCCCAGATGCCGCGCGAACTGCGCTGCACCGCGCTCGGAGGACTCTCCATCACCAAGACCTCGCTGGCTCTCGAAGCCAAACTGGCAGCAAGGAAATCGGCTGCCTGTGGCGCACCAAGCTGTGGATGTGGCAGTTGATTGAGATTATCTAATAGAACCATACTTGTAAAAACTTCCAAAATGATTGACCGACTGGCTGTCTGTTCCTGGTCCCTGCGCGCCACCGATCCTGAGGATCTGGTAGAGAAGTTGCGTGAGACTTCCATCAACCGTGTCCAGCTTGCGCTTGACCCTTTGCACGACGAACCCGGTATCTGGGAAAACGCGGCAAAAGTGATCACGGAAGCAGGAATCACGATCGTCTCCGGCATGTTCGGTTGCGTGGGCGAAGACTACTCAACGCTCGACACGATCCGCCTCACCGGCGGCATCGCCCCCGACGCAACGTGGGATCGGAATCTGAAGAATATTCAGGCCTCCGCCGCGCTTGCCGCTGCGCTGGACCTCAAGTTAGTCACGTTCCACGCCGGCTTTGTACCACACGATCCGGCGGCCCCCGGATACGCAGCCATTCTCAAGCGTCTCGCCAAAGTGGCGGAGATTTTCGCCGCGGAAAACATCAATGTCGGGCTGGAAACCGGCCAGGAAACCGCAGCCGACCTCGCCGGTTTGTTAGGCGCTCTCGGATGTTCCAATGTGGGCGTCAATTTTGACCCGGCTAACATGCTGCTCTATGGCAAAGGCGATCCAATCCAGGCAGTGCGCCTGCTAGGGCCGTGGATTCTCCAAGTCCACATCAAGGACGCCAACCGAACGCTGGTGCCTGGGACCTGGGGCGCGGAAGTCGCCGTGGGCAACGGCGAAGTGGACTGGCCCGCGTTTTTTGAAACACTCAGGGATATGAAATATACTGGGGATTTCGTGATCGAGCGCGAAGCCGGCAACGAACGCGTGGCGGACATTCTTACCGCGCGTGGAGTGGTTCTGAAGTCGATCTGATCAACTGAAACAACATGACTAACAAATCCTTATCCGGCGACGTAAAACCCGTGAACGTGGCCGTGGTAGGTCTTGGCTTCATGGGTGTCACGCACCTGCGTGCCTATCTGGCCCATCCGCTCGCGCGGGTCGTCGCCGTGTGCGACGCAGTGCGCGTGCCGGTCGATGGCGTGCTGACTGGCATCTCCGGCAACATCAAGAAATCCGACGACATCCACCTCGGCCCGGATGTGAAAGTCTTCAGCAAGCTGGAGGATTTACTGGCGGAGTCCGACGTGCATCTTGTGGATCTTTGCACGCCCACGCCGTTGCACGCCGAGCAGGCCATCGGCGCATTGAAGGCGGGCAAGCATGTCCTTTGCGAAAAGCCACTGGCACGCACCTCGGCGGCGGCGCAGGAGATTCTACAGGTGGCAGCCACCTCGCCGGGCATCTTGATGCCAGCGATGTGCATGCGTTTCTGGTCTGGCTGGAGTTGGCTCAAACAATTGGTGGAAGAACAAACATACGGTCGGGTGTTAGCTGCGAATTTCCGCCGCGTTTCCCAAATGCCCGGCTGGAGCACGCAGGGCACTTACACCGGCGGCCTCGATTTAGGCGGCGCTTTGTTTGATCTCCACATCCACGACAGTGATTTCGTAAACCATCTGTTCGGTCGTCCAAAGGCCGTTTTTTCCTCGGGTGTCGTCGGCGCGGGAGGGAGCGTGAATCATGTGGTGACGCAGTATCTCTATCCAAGTGGCCCGACGGTTCACGCCGAAGGAAGCTGGCTAATGGCGCAGGGATTCAACATGGCTTACACGCTGCATTGCGAGCGGGCCACGTTGGACTTCGATCTGTCGCGCGGAGCCGAGGCACTGCAGGTGACCGAGTTCGGCCAACCGCCGCAAACCATGCCATGCGACGCCACGGACGGCTACGGCGCAGAGATCAGCTATATGTTGGAATGTGTCGCGCACGGTCGCCCGCCGCAGATCGTCACTGCCGATGACGGCGTGGTCGCGCTGGAAATCTGTGAGGCCGAGGAGAAATCGATTCGCACCGGCGCGATCGTGAACCTCTAAACCAGATACCCGATCAAATATCAATATGCAGCAATCATCACGCTTCAAACTCTCCGTCATGATGGCGCTGGGATTTCTCATCTGGGGCGCGTGGCTGCCGCTGATCATGACCGGTCGCCTTCAGGCGCAAGAATCCTCGCCTGTAAACAACACCCCGCCGCCTAGGTTCACCTCGTTGTGGAATGGTCAGAATCTTGCAGGCTGGTGGGGTGCTAACACCGAGAATCCCAGCCTATATCTGATGCTCCCGCCGGCGGAGTTTCAAGCGAAGCACGACGCCACCCTCGCCGACATCCAAAAGCATTGGCGCGTCGAGAACGGAGAATTGGTCAATGACGGTCACGGCCTGTTCCTCACTTCGGACAAGAACTACGGAGATTTCGAACTGCTAGTGGATTACAAAACCGTGCCACTGGCCGATGGCGGCATCTATTTACGCGGCTGCCAGCAGGTGCAGATCTGGGATTCCACCGAGACGGCGAAGTTTAAAATCGGTGCGGACAAAGGTTCGGGCGGTCTTTGGAACAGCTCTCCGGGTGCCCCAGGTAAAGACCCGCTCGTCAAGGCGGACAAACCCTTCGGTGAGTGGAACCACCTCCGCATCGTCATGGCGGGAGCGCACGTTTGGGTCTGGCTCAATGGCCAGCCAACCGTCGTTGGTCAGGTTATGGAAAATTACTTCAACCGCGAACTGCCCGTTCCTCCACGCGGCCCGATCCAATTGCAAACACACGGGGGCGAAATCCGCTGGCGCAACATCGCGATCCGGGAGATCGGCAGTGACGAAGCGAATCAACTGCTCCGCGGCACGGACGATGCGAAGTTCAAACGTATTTTCAATGGCAAGGATTTTACTGGTTGGGCCGGACCGGTGGATCAATACGAAGTGAAGGACGGCACGATCGTCTGCAAGCCCGAGCAAGGCGGCACGATTTTCACGCAGGAGGAATTCACCGATTTCATCGTTCGCTTGGAGTTTAAGCTCCCGCCCGGCGGCAACAACGGTCTCGCCATCCGCTATCCCGGCGCGGGGAATCCCGCCTACGTCGGCATGTGCGAGTGTCAGGTGCTCGATGATGATTATGAAAAAGTCACCGGCCAAAAGATCGATGCCAGGCAAGCGCACGGCTCGGCCTATGGTATGGTGGCCGCCGCACGTGGCTTTCAACGCCCCATCGGCCAGTGGAATTACGAGGAGGTCACCGTCCGGGGATCAACCATCAAAGTCGAACTCAACGGCACGGTGATACTCAACGCGGATTTGAGCAAGGTCACCGAATTCGCAGATGACCAAGCACATCCCGGCAAGGACCGAAAGGGCGGCCACTTCGGATTCGCCGGACACGATGATCCGGTGATGTATCGCAATGTCTCCATCCGCCCACTCAACTAGCCGTTTCGCGGCGAGGCCACGCTCGGGTGAACCGCCTGGCGCTTTTTCCTGATTTCGTCCGCTAGATTCCCCTTCCACATCAATCAATTCTCCCGCCTGTTCGGTTTCTTCCACCCCTTAACTCCATGGCAAAACACTCATGCAACCAAGTCCGTGATATGATTCGCCCTCTACTTATCCTTCTTTGCGCGGGTTCCTCGCTTGCTAGCGCCCAGGACAACACTGCCAAGCAGTCGGTGGCACCACCTGCTCCAGGTCAAGCGATGGTTCCCGCCAAGCCGCAGGTCGAGAAACTCGATGAAACCCGCTACCGAATCGGCAAGGTTGTTCTTGATAGGATATCCCGCGAGATCCGCCTCCCTGCCAAGGTGAACATGGCTGACGGCCTGCTGGAATTCCTGCTGGTCCAGAAAAATGGCAAGGTTCACGAAGCGATGCTCATCACCGCCGCCTCCCCGACCCATCTCAATCTGGCGTTCATGTTACTGCGCTACCCGCCATCGATCGAACTGTTCTCGCAGTTGGACGAGACCGGACACATGACCGGCATGTATCCCGACGTCCCCTTGGAGGTGAAGGCCGGCGCGCGGATCCTGATCGAAGTGGAGTGGAAAGACGGCGAAGCCAAGACCCACCGCAATCCTATCAACGAATGGATACGGCACTCGAAGAAAGATGAGGCAATGCCGCCGGGACCATGGCTCTACACTGGCTCAAGTTCCCATGAGGGAAAATACGTCCCTGAGCTCACGGGCGACATCGCAGCCATCTTCACTGCCGGAGAGGCAATGATCAACTATCCCGGAAGCGACGCTGAAAGTGACTTGGTTTGGTATGCGTCCACCACGCGGGTGCCGGCCAAGGACACCGAGGTCACTCTGATCATTACGCCGTTTTTCAAGAAACCGGCAGCACCAAAACCCTGAGATTAATCCGACAGCTCGTACCAGGCCCGCTGCATGCCCTGGCCAGGCAGACCTTGACGCTGTGGGTGGAAATCATGGTTGGGCGGGGCGGGCTGGATGGATGTGCAGGATGATGCCGCCGCCGAGTTCGAGTTCGACGAGCGGGCCGACGGGGGCGGGCCGGTGGTGTGGAGCTCCAAGCTGGAACTCAAGGAATGCGGGTGGTGGTTCCGGGGGCGGGAGATCCGCGCCGGCACCGCGCCGCCAGTTCACCAGTGTCTGATAGGAGACTCCGCGCGCGCGGCAGAAAGCGGCGGCGCTTTGGTCGGAGTGTTCGAAATCCCGGATGATGCGGGCCTTCTCTTGGTCGGTGTGGCGTGTGCGTGACATGCCGCGATCCTAGCCAGGCGCGGGCAACGACCAAGGCTTTTTCAAGCGGCGGACGCTCGGGGGCTTACCACACCCGCTAGCGGCACCGGATAATCTATGACGTTGGTCCGGGAAAAAATGGCAGAAGAATGGTAGGCAGAAGAATGGTGCCATGCACCAATCTCTATCATTCTCTTGCCAACCTCACCTTGCCATTTCAGGGCAGGCACTGAGACATTTCCGGCGAGCATGCCGCGCCGTGAATTCGGTCGTCTCCTCGCTTGCCGGATCGGCCGGTTTTGCCGAGTCTTATCGTTCGGCGAAAGCCGAGTGGCGCACGCATTTCACGAAACGCGCGAATGTCAGAACACCTCAGACCTCGCGCTTGTTTTGGCGGTGCTCGCGATGATACTACTCTGAAGATTGGGCCCGGGCATTCTGCCCGGAGCCTGATGCCGCGATTTGGTATCCCGCTCGCAACTCCGACCGCAGTGGAACACCTAACGTCAGAATCCACGATTTTACGGTCAAAGGCCACTTTGCCTCTCACACGAGGTCAGGTGTTCTGAAGGTGGTTGTCTCTGCGGCCGTTTGATCGAAGCGGAGTTGCTCGCCGCCAGCGTCACTTCTGCGCGGCGAGGAACTTGAGGACATCCTCCGCCTGCTTTTCGGTCGAGGCTTTTTGATCCATCCAGACGAGCTTGGCATCCTTGAAGAGGAACGCCTGGCGCGAGGCAAATCCCAAGGTCTTCGGCACTCCGAAGGCATCCACCACTTTGCCGTCGGCGTCGGCCAGCAGCTCGAAGGGCAGCTTGTATTTGTCCTTGAAGGATTTTTGGGCGGGCACCTTGTCCATGCTCACGCCGAAGATTCTGACGCCCTTGTCGGTGAGCGCCGCGTAGGAATCGCGCAGGCTGCATGCTTGTTTGGTGCATCCCGGGGTGTCGACCTTCGGGTAAAAGTAAACGAGCGTGTAGCCCTTGGCACCGGCTTCGGCCAGTTTCACCACTTGGTCATCTTGGTTCTTTTGCTCGACGGCTGGTAGCGGCGCGCCCACGACGAGCGGCTCGGCCAGCGCGCTGCTTGCGAACAAGGTGGTGGTGACGGCGGTGAGGATCTTGGAAATGCTTTTCATTTCGCCGAAACTTGCACCGGATTCGAAAATGGCAACCTCGATCTGCCGCGCCGGACGCGGGAAATTGTGTCTTGAACCGCAGCCCTTGTTGCAACCATGATGGTGCCAGTCCATGCCGAAAGTCGGAGCCGAGCCAGAAATCATCTACGAGGGAATCCCTGCTTCTCCCGGTATCGCCATCGCTCCGGTGCACGTGATCGCCCGCGGATTTTCCGCTCCGGAGATCTATCAAATCCGCGAGGACGAGGTCGAACGGGAACAGGAACGCTTTCGCCAGGCGCTCGAAATCACCAAGCGGCAGTTGATCGAGCTGCAAAGCCGGCTCGAGGATTTATCAGGCGATAACGAGAGCGGGATCTTCGAGGCCCACGTGATGATCCTCGAGGATCGCTCGGTGGTGGACAAGGTGCTGCTGGCGATTTCCCGCCGCCTGCAGAACGCCGAGTACGCGTTTTACGCGATCATGCAGAATTTCCTCGAGGCGATGCGGCGCATTCCCGATCCCTATCTGCGCGAGCGGACTGCGGATATCGAGGACGTCGCCCAGCGGGTCTTGCGGAATTTCAGTTTGGAAGGGGATACCCGTCCGCCCGGGCCGGAAGACCAGCATGTGCTGGTCGCCTACGATCTGGCTCCTTCGGACACCGCCTCGATGAACCGCCGGCATGTGTTAGGGTTCGCCACCGAGCAGGGCAGCGTGAACTCGCACACCGCGATTCTCGCCCGCGCCTTCGGCATTCCCGCCGTCGTCGGCCTCGACGGCGCGGTGATCGACATCATCGCGCTGACCCCCTCGATCCTCGACGGCTACACCGGCAAACTCATTCTCTATCCGACCCAGGAAACCCTCGAGCGCTACCGGAGCCTGACCGTGGCGAAGGAAAAAGTCCGCAGCTCGCTCGATGCGATGCGCGGGGCGGCCACCGAAACCGTCGATGGACGCCCTCTAACGATCTCCGCCAACATTGAACTCGTCGATGAGCTGGCCTTGGTGAAACGCAGCGGAGCGAAGGGCATCGGGCTCTATCGAACGGAGTTCCTGTTGCTCAACGGCGAGGAAATGCCCGACGAGAAACGCCAGGCGGAAGTCTATTCGCGGGTCGCCCGCGAGATGGCCCCGCACACGGTGATCGTCCGCACCCTCGATGCCGGGGGCGACAAGCTGCCGGTGGAGCCGCTAACTGATCCGGAGCCGAACCCGTTCCTCGGCTGGCGCGGCATCCGCGTCTCGCTGGCGCGTCCGGCGATGTTCCGCGAGCAAATCCGGGCGGTGCTGCGGGCCAGTGCCTTCGGTAAAGTGGCGTTGATGTTTCCGATGATCTCGGGTCTATCCGAAGTTTGGCGGAGCAAGGACATGGTGCGCCGGTGCATGGATGAGTTGGAAAAAGAAGGGATTGCCTTTGACCCGGATCTTCCGGTCGGGGTCATGATCGAGGTGCCGGCCGCAGCCATTTGCGCAGATCTGCTGGCACCGGAAGTGGATTTCTTTTCGATCGGCACGAACGACCTGATCCAATACACCGTCGCCGCGGACCGCGTGAATCCCCACGTCGCGGAACTCTATCGGCCCACCCATCCGGCCGTCATCCGCTTGATCAAGCGCACCATCGACGCCGCCACCGACAACGGCATCTGGACAGGGGTTTGCGGTGAAATGGCGGGCGACATCCGTCTAACACCACTGCTGCTCGGCCTCGGTGTGGAAGAACTTTCCGTGGGTCCGCAGCAAGTCCCGCGTGTCGGCCAGGCGATCCGCTCGCTCAGCCACGCGGAATGCGCGGCGATGGCCGACGAAGCGCTCCGCCACACCCGCAGCCAGGGCGTCCTCGATCTTTCGATGGCGATCGCCCGCAAGCACTACGGCGATTTGCTGGACTGAGTGCGGCAGCCTGCCGGTTTCGCAGCCTGAGCCTGCCAAGACTGGACTATGCGGAGCGATGAAATTCACTATAACGGCGACATGACCACGAACCCCAAATTGAATGTCCGCCGCGCCGGTGAGCGCGGTCACGCGGACCACGGCTGGCTTGATAGCTGGCACACGTTTTCCTTCGCCGACTACTACGATCCGGCGCACATGGGCTTCCGCTCGCTGCGCGTGATCAACGACGACCGGATCGCCGCAGGTGGCGGATTTCCGACTCATCCGCACCGCGACATGGAGATTTTCTCCTATCTGCTAAAACTCCGGCCGGGTGACAAGGCCTCGCATGAACTCGCCGCCGGCCGCGGGCTCTGGCTCCACATCGCCAAGGGATCGATCAGTGTCAACGGGATCGAGCTTGTTGGCGGTGACGCCATCTCGCTCGAAGAGCCCGGGGCAATCGAAATCACCGCCACCGCCGATGCCTCCGAGGCGATTCTCTTTGACCTCAGGTAAATCCGCGTAACTTCTCCAACTTTCCCAACCAATCCATGTCATGAAAACCAAATACCTCCCATTCGCCATCGCCGCCCCGCTCGTTTTCGTCTCGTGCGAAAACCCCGCCGACAAAACCACCGACGCCAAAGTCTCCGAAGCTGTCGACAAGTCCGCAACTCCCGCGCAAGCCGGCACCAAGTATGTCTTCACTCCCGCCTCGCAGGTGAACTTCGTGGGCTCGAAAGTCACCGGCAGCCATTCCGGCGGCTTCAAGTCATTCACCGGCTATTTCACCATCAAGAACGGTGCGCCTGTTGGCAACGATCACAAGGTCGTCATCGACATGAAATCCACATTCACGGACGCCGAGAAACTCACGGGCCACTTGAAAAGCCCGGATTTCTTCGACGTCGAAAAATTCCCCGAGTCCACCTTCGACATCACCGGACTCACGAAGAATTCGGATACCGCTTACACGGTTTCGGGCAACTTCACGCTCCATGGGCAGACCAAGAACATCAGCTTCCCCGCAACGGTTAGCCAGAGCGGCGACAGCCTGAAGATCGACGCCAAGTTCGACATCAACCGCAAGGACTTCGGCATCGTTTATGCTGGCAAGACCGACGACCTCATCCGCGACGAGGTGGTCATCGAGCTCAAACTCGAAGCGAAACCCGAAGCCTGAAATTCCAATCTATCCATTCATGACGGACCCGCTTTTCCAACCGCTCCAAGCCGGAGCGCTCACACTTTCCAACCGCATGGTCATGGCTCCGCTCACCCGCTGCCGGGCGTCGGCCGGGCGCGTGCCTAACGCCATGATGGCCGAGTACTACGTCCAGCGCAGTTCGTTCGGCATGATCTTGACTGAAGCCACCTCGATCTCGCCGCAGGCCGTCGGCTATCCCAACACCCCGGGCATCTGGTCCGACGAGCAGGTGGAAGGATGGAAGCTGGTCACCCACGCCGTCCACCAGGCGGGCGGGCAAATCCTCCTCCAGCTCTGGCACGTCGGCCGCGTGTCCGATCCGATCTATCTGAATGGCGGACTTCCCGTGGCCCCCAGCGCCATCGCGCCCGCCGGGCATGTTAGCCTGATCCGTCCGCTCAAGGACTTCGTCACGCCGCGCGCCCTGGGCATCGAGGAGATTCCCGGAATCATCGCGGACTATCGCCACGCGGCGCGAAATGCGCAGGCCGCTGGATTCGACGGTGTCGAGATCCATGGTGCTAACGGTTACTTGATCGACCAGTTCCTCCAGGACTCATCGAACAAGCGCACCGACGAATACGGCGGCCCGATCGAGAACCGCGCGCGCTTCCTGTTGGAAGTCACCGATGCCGTCATGTCGGTCTGGGGCGCGGACCGGGTGGGCGTCCACCTCGCCCCACGCGGCGATGCCCACGGCATGGGGGATTCGGACATTTCCTCGGTGTTTCATTATGCCGCCCGTGAATTCGGGAAGCGGAAAATCGCCTTCCTCTGCGCCCGTGAATCGTATGACAAGCCGGCGCTCGGACCATCGCTCAAGCAATCCTTCGGCGGCGTTTACATCGCTAACGAAAGCTTCACCGCCGCCGCCGCGCGGGAGGCGATCC
>JANOZJ010000300.1:0-2113 GCA_031429315.1 Akkermansiaceae bacterium | reverse complement strand
TTTGGCCAAGCCGTCCTCCACCGCCTTGCCCCGGACCGTTAGGTCCTCGAGGGCGGGCGCGGTGTCACTGGCCTTGGCCTGGACGCCTTCGATCAGCGTGATGATCTCGCCCTGCTGGTCGATCGACAGGCCGAGTGCTTCGGTTAGGCGGAGCATTTTCGCCTCGTCGCGGGTTTTCGGGCCTTGCTCGGCCTGGTCGGCGAGCGGGAAATCGCTGGCTTTGACATCCTGCGGCCGCTTGCTGTCGGCGGCTGATGGACGGCGGCCGGTCTCGGAACGCGCGGGTCGCGGTGCGGCGGCTTGCTCGGGCAGCCCTGCGGCTGGGGCCGGTGAGGCGTCGGGCTTGGCAAGCCAGGCGATGGAAAAGCCGACGAGGGCGGTGACGGCGGGAAGCAGGTGTTGGGATTTCATGCGTTGCGGATGGCGGTGATCGCGGCAGCCATGTCAGGTGCGCGGAAAGTCGAGGAACCCGCAACCACTACGTTCGCCCCGGCCGCATAGCAAGCGGCGGCAGTGATGGCGTCGATGCCTCCATCCACCTCAACGTGAAAGTGCAGGCTATTTGTCTCGCGAAATTTCGCCGCAGCGGTGATTTTCCCGAGAATCTCGGGCATGAACGCCTGCCCGCCGAAGCCGGGGACCACCGTCATGCAGAGCAGCAGGTCGATTTGATCGAGATAGGGCTCGGCGGCCTTCAAGGGCGTCGCGGGGTTGATGGCCAAACCCGCCTTGCAACCTGCGGCGCGGATGCGTTCGAGTGTCTCGGACACGTCGTGCTCCGCCTCCACATGCACCGTGATCAGGTCGGAACCGGCGGCGATGAAGCGCTGCAAATAGTGATCCGGCCGCGAGATCATCAGGTGGACATCGAGGAAAATGTCGTTCGACTCGTGCACCGCATGGATCACCGCAGGGCCGAAGGAAATGTTATCCACGAAGTGGCCGTCCATCACATCCATGTGCATCCAGTCCGCGCCGGCATGGATCGCCCGGCTGACCTCGTCGTGGATGCGCGAGAAATCCGCCGCCAGCAGCGACGGGGCGATGACACGGTCGTGGAAATTCTTGGGGATCACGGGTTCGATAGGAACCATGGATCGGGCCGCCAGGCACGGAAAATTTCCACGGATTCGGCGGCGGTTCAAAACCGGATTTCTCAGCGGGTTGGCAATGTTGAAATACGTCACTTGACCCGATTCACTGCCCGGAGTGATGACGGTCGCTGAAATCAGATGGATCTTCATCAACTCCACGACAGTTCACTGCACGCGCAGTCCTTGCGGCGCGGTGGGACGCGGAGTGATAACGGCAGGTGCGCTGAGTACGAGAACCCAGTCATTGGTCCCGGTGCCGTTATTTCCGGGAGTCGCGAAAGTCTGGCTCCCGCTATTGGCCAAGGGCGATCCGGCAATCGTGGAATAGGTGCCGGTGGCGGGGTTATACCACTGCGCGGTTACAACTCCTGATAGTTTCGACAAATCCACAGTCAACGAGCGCCCGCCCGTGCCCGTGGAAGGCAGATATGCCATGACCAGGCTGCCGTCGCTTGTCCGGGCGGCGGTCACATAGTTGCTTTGGCCGAAGGTTCCATACCCTCCGGTCACCGCCGTGTGCAACTGATCCGGCACCAAAAGCTGCCACGGACGACCGGCGAAAACCTGCCTGACAAAACCCATGTCGAGGGTGCTTGGGGTCGCCAGGTTGTCACGCCAGTTATATGAAACTCCCGCACCAGTCGGTCCTCCAAACGCGTAAATGAAATTACTGCCGGAATGCTCGCCGGTGGACCCGGACAGGTTGGTTTCATAAGCTTGGCGGCGCACCGTGGCGCGAGGCGTCACGACTCCACTCCAGTTGAGCCCCTCGTACCAACTCTCCCACAGAAAAATCGGTTTGAAGTCCGGAAGATTGTATTGTGAGAGGCTCCGTTGATGGACATATCCGGTTTTGCCTTCGTAGGCATAGATCCCATTTAGACCTCTTGCCAAAAATAATTGCCGAAATCCTCATAAAAGACTGGTACGACTGTTTGAATCACTCGACACTCGCGAATCGCTCGCCCTCACCAGCTCCCTAATCCTGATACTTGCACGCTCGAAGAACTTGAAGTTGC
>JANOZJ010000299.1:0-2270 GCA_031429315.1 Akkermansiaceae bacterium | reverse complement strand
GTGGATTTCGCGATAAACGATCCGTTCCTCGACGGCACGATCAACGTCACCGCGCCGGAGTTCCCGACCAACCGGGAGTGGATGCGAATCTTCCGCGAGTCGGTCGGAATGCCCATAGGTCTGCCGGCGACGCGTTGGATGCTGCAGATCGGCGCGCGGCTGATGGGCACCGAAACCGAGTTGGTTTTGAAAAGCCGCTGGGCCGAGCCGCTGCGGCTGAGGGACGCAGGATTCCGTTGGCGGTGGAACCGGGCCGTGGACGCCGTGACGGATCTCGACGGGCGACGTGGACTCCAAGGATTCTTCCGCGCCGCAGCCGAGCGGAGCGCCGGTGCCCGAGCCTGGTTGCCGGCGGCGACGCGGTAAATCGGCCGAAATTTCCAAAAATTTTAGAAACGATTATAAATTAGATTTTGATCGGATTCACGCAAGTCGTTGGTTTTTAGCAAATCTTCAACGTGGGCCGCCTGGCGATGACTTTTTCGGTTTGCCGTGAGCCGCCATGCCAGCTATGGGAAGCGCGCGTTGGTATCCACGCTTAACACCAAATTTAAGACTTTTCCGCATGATCTACCGAATCCTTTCCCTCGCCTCGCTCGCACTGGTTGCGGCGCTTTTCACCAGTTGCGGAGGCTCTGGCCCCAACGTCATCTCCAAATCCTCGATCCATTCCGGGTCGGGGATTTATGCTAAAAAGGAGAGCTTCGCGCTGCCGCCAACTTCCTCCGCCGCCGTGGCCGCCGCCGTCGGCAAGCCCCGTGACAAGCACTCGATGCCGGTTTACGCGTTTGCCGATCGCACCCGCATCGTCCGCACCACCGCTTACACATGCAGCGAGGATGACCATCTCATTTACGGAGACAAAAACGCCACCGGTACCGTCCTCCGCTACAATGACCGCGTCCGCAGCGCCGCCGCCGACTGGTCGTTCTACCCGGTCGGAACCACCTTCCGGATCAAGGGGCTGCCCTACCTCTACGTCGTGGACGACTACGGCTCCGCGCTGCTCGGCACCGGCACTGTGGACATTTACAAGCCGACCAAGGACATCATGAACCTGTGGGGTCGCCGCAACGTCGAGATGAATGTCGTACAGTGGGGCTCCTTCACGCGCAGCGCCGAGCTTCTCAGCAAGCGCACCGGCTACGATCATTGCCGCAAGATGCTGGCCAACATCCTCCGCCAGCGTCCGGATCTCGCGAGCGTCGCGAAAAACTGAGTCCCCTGAAATTTCCAAGGCCCGGTCGTTCATTCGACCGGGCCTTTTTCATTCACTGGATCGGCGCGAACAATCTCGCCGCCCGGCACGCCGCCCGGAACAGGAACGGCTTGTTGGTGAAATCCTCCACCTTCGCCTCGCTGGCGCGGGCGAAATCGGTCAGCAGCATTGCCGCCACTTCATCGACGAACTTCCGGTCGGTGGAAAACGCCGTGATTTCGAAGTTCAAGCGGAACGAACGGTTGTCGAGATTTGCCGTGCCGACGGCTGCCAGCCGCGTGTCGATGAGCATCACCTTCTGGTGCAGGAAGCCCTTCTGATAGCAGAACAATTTCACTCCGAACGGAATTGACTGCTCATAATAAGAAAACGCCGACAGCCAGATGAGCAGGTGGTCCGCCCGTTGCGGAATGAGAATCCGGACATCCACCCCGCGGATCGCGGCGGCCTGCAAGGCGGTGAGCACGCCCTCGTCCGGCACGAAGTAAGGTGACGCGATCCACAGCCGCTTGCGGGAGGTGTTCGCCGCCTCGGCGACCAGCAATTGCCACGAGTCCACCGGATCGGCCGGTCCCGTCGGAATGATCGCGGCGATCTGATCCGCCGCCTCGGGCCGGGTGTCCCAGTGCAAGTCCGGGACCGTGTTGGAAGCCCAGAACCAGTCTTCGAGAAACACCAGTTGCACCGCCTGGACCACCGGCCCTTGCATTTGCAAATGGGTGTCCCGCCAGCCGCCGAAGCGCTGGTCGCGGCCGAGGTATTCGTCGCCGACGTTGAGCCCGCCGATGAATGCCGTCTTGCCATCGCTGACCACGATCTTCCGGTGGTTTCTGAAATTGAGTTGAAATCTCGACCACCAATAACGGTTGATCCCGAATGACATGCACTCGATGCCCGCTTCCCTCATCGCCTTGAGGTATCGCCGCGGCAACTTGTGCGAGCCGATTTCATCGAACAGGAAATAGACTCTAACCCCGGCCTTGGCCCGCGCGATGAGCGCCTGTTGGAACTTGGTGCCGAGCGTGTCGTTTTTCACGATGAAGAAATTCAC
>JANOZJ010000298.1:0-17751 GCA_031429315.1 Akkermansiaceae bacterium | reverse complement strand
ACGGCCCGGTCGGCTACACCGACTATCCATTTCTCGAAACCGCATCCATCTAACCACCATGAGCACACCACGCATTCTCGTTTTCGGCGGCAGCCTCCGCGCCGAGTCCTACAACCAGAAACTCGCCACCATCGCCGCCGCCGCCGCACGCGAGGCGGGGGGCGATGTCACCCTGATCTCGCTCCGTGATTTCCGGCTGCCGCTGTTCGACCAAGACCTCGAAGACGCCGAAGGGAAATCCGAAGCCGCGAAAAAGCTGAAAGAGTTGTTCCTGAATGTGGAGGGTTTCATCATCGCCTCGCCGGAATACAACAGCGGCATCACCGCCGCGTTGAAGAACGCGATCGACTGGGTTTCCCGGGCGGATACCGATGACGAGCCGCCGCTGTTAGCATTCAAGGGGAAGACCGCCGCGATCCTCTCCGCGTCGCCGGGCGGCTACGGTGGCGCGCGCAGCCTGGCCCAGCTCAGGCCGTTGTTGGAAAACATCAGCGTCACTGTCTTGCCGGACCAGGTTTCGGTTCCCAAGGCCAACGAAGCGTTCGATGGCGACGGAAATCTAATCGACCCCGCGCGGCAAGCGGCGGTCAAAGCGCTGGCCGCTGGCTTGGTTGCAAAGCTTGCCTGACGCGCGCGAAGCCTCTTCATTGGCAGGCGCGAATGAAAAGCCTTGTCGCTCTATGAGCGTCGATGCCAAAGAACCGCGCGAAGCTCTCTTCCATTCTGACATCTCATTCGCCCGACGGTCGCAGACCGCCGCTACAAAGCACCTCATTCGCCAAAACCAAGAACTCACCACCCTCCGCGACTGGCTGCTCCCCATGGGGTGACGGTGTGGAGAAGTCGTTTTGCTGCCTCGTGTCGATTCTATCAGAATGATGTTCCAAAAGAGGAAGACCGCCTGAAGGCGGGACTACGTGCGAAGAGAAGAGACGGAATGATTGTCCGCGGTCCGGCTTTTTCTTTCTATCAACCATCAACTCTCAACCATCAACTCAAGCTTGTGGGAAGCACTGCGGCGTCTTCGGGATGATGAACGTAGTCGCTCTCGCGGAGGATGGACGGCTTGCGCTTGGTGAGGAGGAGGAAGCACTCGCGGGCGGTGCCTAACACGATGATGGCGACGAAGATGAGGAAGGTGGCGGTGATGACGACGTCGATGCGGGCGTTGAGCAGGGAGGTCTTGGCTGCTGCTAGGGCGGGGCCTTGGAGGCCGGCGGCGATTTTTGTTTCGAGGGTGCGGATGGCGGGGAGGAAGCCGGCGGAGTTGGCATCGAAGATTTTCAGGTAGCCGGCGGTGAAGGTGACGACGGTTAGGAAGGACATCGGGATGACGGTGACCCAGCAGTAACGGGCCTTGCCCATTTTTATCAGGACGACGGTGCCGAGGCAGAAGGCGATGACGGATAGAAGCTGGTTGGAAATGCCGAAGATGGGCCACAGGCTTTTGGCGATACCGGCGGGATCGAGCGCGCCCTGATAGAGGAAGAAGCCCCAGGCGGAAACGAGCAGGCCGGTGGCGAGGATGTTGCCTAACCACGAATCGGTCTTGCCGAGCTTGGGGGAAATGTTTCCCAGCAGGTCCTGGAGGATGAAGCGGCCGACGCGGGTGCCGGCATCGAGGGTGGTGAGAATGAACAGCGCCTCGAACATGATGGCGAAGTGATACCACAGCGAGAGCGCGGTGTTTCCCGGGATGACCTTGGCGAACATCTGCGCCATGCCGACGGCGAAGGTGGGCGCGCCGCCGACTTTGCCGATCATGTTGGGTTCGCCGAGGTCCTTGGCGAGCTGCTGCATGTGGGCCTCGGTGACGGCGTATTCGGGGCCGTAGGAATTGATGGTGGCGATCTGCGCGGTGACGGCGGCGGGGTTGTTGGGGTCGATGGGGGAGTTGATGGCGAAATATTCGCCGGGCTGGAGGGCGCAGGCGGCGATGATGGCCATCAGCGCGACTAACATTTCCACGACCATCGCACCGTAGCCGATGAGGCGGATGTCCTTCTCCCGGGCTAACAATTTTGGCGTGGTGCCGGAGGCGATGAGCGAGTGGAAGCCGCTGACGGCCCCGCAGGCGATGGTGATGCAGACGAAGGGAAACACCGGCCCGGGCACCACGAAGCCGCCGCCACTGACGAACGGGGTGATGGCGGGCATGCGCAGCGGCGGGGCGAGGATGACGATGAAAATCCCCAGCACGGCGACGGTGCCGAGTTTCATGAAGGTGCTGAGGTAGTCGCGCGGGGCTAACAGCATCCACACCGGCAGGACGCTGGCGGCGAAGCCGTAGATCATGATGGCCCAGGCGAGTTCGGTGGACTTGAGGGTGAGCGCGGCGGTCCACTCGGGTGACAGGTATTTCCCGCCGACGACCGCCGCGAAGAGTCCCAGCACGCCGAAGACGGAGGCGGCGGTGACGCTGGCTTTCCCGCTCTTGATCATGATGCCCATGACGAACGCCAGCGGGATGGTGCAGGCGATGGTGAAAAGCCCCCACGGGCTTTCTGCGAGCGCCTTGACGACGACCAGTCCGAGCACTGCTAACAAAATCGTCATGATGGCTAACAAACTGATCATCGCGATGAGGCCGATGACGGGGTTGAGCTCTTCCTTGAGCATTTGGCCGAGCGATTTGCCGTTCCGACGCATCGAGGAAAAGAGGATGATGGCATCGTGGACGCCGCCGCCCAACGTCGCCCCGACGAGGATCCACAAGGTGCCGGGCAGGTAGCCGAACTGGGCTGCTAGAACGGGGCCGACCAGCGGGCCGGGGCCGGCGATGGCGGCGAAGTGGTGGCCGAAGACGACCCACTTGGGCGTGGGAACGAAGTCCTTGCCATCGCTGCAAGTGACGGCGGCGGGGGCGCGGCGGTCATCGATGGTGAGCACCTTGGCCATCAGCCAGGCGGAGTAAAACCGGTAGGCGACGGCGAAGGTGCAGACCCCGGCGACGACTAACCAAAGCGCGTTGACCGGCTCGTTGCGTTGGAACGCGGCGACACCGACGGCGGTGGCACCGAGTACGGATATGGCGAGCCAGAGAAGGATGCGTGCGATGCGGGGCATGGCTCGGATTTTCATTGGATGAACCTGGGTGCGTCGAGCTGGAAAACCAGACGATTTAGCGATTCCAGATTGGCCGGAAAGGACCAATTTGAATGAGTCTCGCGACCGAATTAAATTCTAGCAGCATCAAAAGCGAAGGGTTCGTCCCATGCGGGCGGAGATCCATCCCAACCGACCAGGAAATGACGGCCGTGTTCCTTTCTCGCCGTCAGCCCGTGCAACGCGGTGGTGAGGGGATCTTTTGCGGAAAGACCTAGCAAGAGAGTTCTTCCATCATTTCCAGCAAGAGCCATGGCAAGCAGAGCCCGGAGAATCGCCGGGTCATCGTTGTGACAGGCGATGGCGGTGGCCTTGCGCAGCGGTAAGACTTTCCCGGCACGCGGCAAGGACACGTCACCGTGGAGTCGGGACCAAGCATTCCAGAACGGGCGCAGCGTCGCGAGTGCCGGCGAGTAACCTTTCACGCGGAGCCGTTGGAAACCACTTTGATCCCACAAACCGAGGATTCCGACAAGCGTGCCGTGTCTTTCAGCGACGAGAAAATCGGTTAGTGCGAGATCGCGCCACGATGCCTCGCCAAGATCCGTGAGCTTCAAGATTTCCGCGAAACTCCGCCTCTTGGATGACGCATCCAACAGCGGCTGCATTTCACCAAGGTCGGCGCTTGTCGCAGGGCGGACCCGGAGACTGGATCTCGCATCGATTCGCTGCGACGGGAGCAGCCAGCTAACATATCGGCCGGCGGGACGGTATTCCGGCAGGCCGGCCCGTTGACTTGTTAGCAAGTCGAGCGCCCGGAGATTGTCCTCCAGCACCAGTGTCTGAGCCCATTCGCCCGGCTGGAAAACCTCGCGCCGCAGCAGGCGGAAACCCCGCGCCAGCAGTGATGAACCCTGGAAATCCGGATGAATCCGCAGATCACTGAGATAGCGCATCGGTTTTTCCCCACCCAGCCAGACGCGCCGTGATCCGGCGGATAGCAGTCCCACCGCGCGGCCGTTTTCTTCAAACGCGCCCCAGACATTGGGCTCGTTCGCTTGCACCCGTGTACCCGCGAAATAGTCTGGGTCGCGTTCGAAACAGATCTTGATCCGCGAACCCATGGGTGTCGCTCGAAACAGTTCTTCGATCGCCAGATGGTCGGCGGCAACCGCCCGGCGTAGGATCAATCCAGCCACGATGCCACCTCCTCCGGCGTTTCTCGGGTGAGCAATACGGGCGGTTTTACGTCGCCGATGCGACAGCCGCAGTGTGCGGCGAGTGCGCTTGTTAGCTTTATATACCATGCCTCTGGCAGTCGGCGAACATTCAGTGCGGTAAGCTGGTGGAGTGCGATGGCTTGATCGAAATAGGGATTTTGTCGCAGGCGGTTTTCAACAACATGGGCGTGCGACGGTTCCTCCAGCCAGAGGTCGTATCCCGGGCGGGTTGGATCGGCTACCATGAATCCGCGACCTGCTAGTGCTTCGAGCACGTGGTCTTCGTGCAGTTTTTCCCCTACCAGATCGGAGACCGCGCCAGCGCGTCCGACAAAACGGAGTTGCGGCATCCCATTGGTTCCGCTGCCGGTCATCCTCACGCGGTCGCCGCTGCGGTAGCGGAAAAGCCCGCCACCGGTGGTGAGGAGGACTTCATAAATCCGGCCTATCCGGAGATCTGATAGCGGTATGAATGTTCCTGTCCCGTCGAGAAATTCATGCCAATGGCATTCGCCCGCCAGCCGCGGGTTGCCGTCGAACGCGTCCGGCACGGAAGTGATGCCTTCGGTCGCAAGCAAGCCCTTCGCTTCGATGTGAACTCCGCCGAGGCGCTCTCGCAGGCGTGGAATCCACGGCGCGCTGGAGGCATCCGCCCAGCAACTGACCAGCGCCAGCCGCGGCCATATCTCGCGCCACGTTTGGTCGCCGCGCAGTCGGCGCACTGCGGCATCGATTCCTAGCAGGAATGTCGGACTCCAGACCGAGACGACGCTCAGGTCCGGCGCTGAGAGCAGGGCCTCGGCCGTTTCCTCGAAAATCGATCCGGACTCACCGCTTGAATTCGGCACGATCAGCCATCTTGCCAAGCGCTCACCGATGCCATCCGGGAAATACGCGGCGTCGCTGGTCACGCCCACCGGCAGGCCGCCGGAGGTGGTTTCCGGCTTCATGCCAGGAGGCGAGAGCGCCCAATAGGCGCGGCCCGCGAAGACTTCCGGTCGGCGGGTTTGCCATCCGCCGAACCAGGCGGCCAACCCGCGGGCGAACTCCTGTTGCAGGCCGGAGGTCAGCGGAATCCATTTCGCCTGCGACGAGGTGCCGGACGTGCGTTCGAAGGCGATCGGCTCGTCGCACGCGAGCACCCGCTTTTCCCCCGCCGCGGCGCGCTCGATCCAACTCCGATGTTCCTCGTAGTTCAGCGGCGGAACCGCCGAGCGGAAATCCTCCGGACTGCGGATCGATTCAAATCCGTAAGCACGCCCAAACGCGCTATCAGAATTTTTCTCCAGAACCTCGCGCAGCCGCGGCCATGCGTCACCCGGCGGTGTGGAGCACTGCCCGAGCGCGGCTAACAGCTCGGCGGCATGGGCATTCATGACCGAATCCCCTCGCGAAATGCGGCGAGCGCCCCGCGTCGCAGGTTAGCCTCAGCCATTTCCGTGAGGCAGACCAATTCCTCGCCACGGGCATGGCCGGGATTGCGCTGTTCGAAATACCGGAACCACGGGCTTTCGCGGTTGCTGGCGGCGAGTCCCTCGCGCAGATGTCCAAGGCTGGCCGGGAAACGGATCACGCCTTCCTCCGGTTTCCAATTTCCTCCGAATAGCCGGGCGGCGACTTCTCCTGCCAGCCTCGCCCATTCCGCCTCCTCGTTCTCCGGGTGTGGGTGAAAGCGCCGCGCGAACAATGGCAGATACATGTATGTGCGGTGGCCTTTTGATATCAGAAACCAGAACAAGCGCCGCCTGTTAGCCGCCTTCCATTCCCCGGCCCGCCGACAGAACGCCCGTACCAGTTCCTGGGTTCCCCAGCAGCGGCGGTCGATGATCGTATCCCCGGAAAACAGGATGTCGCCAGCCGCTAGATCCCCCGCGGGATTCCATGCGAGAGTCGTGAAGCCACGGAGAGATCCATCCGCATCATGCAGCATCAGCACCTCATCCTTGGCAGATAGATCGCGGTTGAAAATCCCGCGCGGCACCGCCTCGTAGTGGGCCGTCATCAAGTCATGCATCGCCTGCCGCTCATCCGTCGAAAGCGAATCCACGGCACGCACGCTGCTCGTTAGAGTCATGGAATTCAGCGCAGGCATGAGGCGATGAGGATGGAAATCATGATGTATTGCGAGGGCATGCGGATCATGTCGGTGAGCAGGTTCAGTTTCGCGTAGGCAGGGCCGTCCGGCACGAAATAAATCCCGTTGGCCGGGCCTGCGGTGGACTTGCGGAAACGCAGCACGAAGAATACCTCCACCACCAGCGTGACGAGCGTTAGAACGAGCCAGAGCTGGATATCCAGCGGCACGCGGGGCAGCCAATACAGGGCGATCACCGCGTGGACCGCATCGTGAGAGAGACCGTGATTCGTACTCCAACGTTGTTTCGCGCAAAGCGGCAGCTCGATGATGGTCCGCAGTCCCATCGACGCGGCGAGCCAAGCGTAAGCCGGATGTTGCATCGCTAACAAGGCGGGCAGCGCGAGCCATAGGATCGCCGCGTGCGCCAGCCACCCCGCCTTGGCGCGGGAAATAGGACCGCCGAGCCGTTGCGGCGGCTGGTTCTGCCAGAAATGAAACAACGGTGCGGCGAACTGGCATAGCAGTAATGCCACCGCCGCCCACACCGGCATCTTCGTCACCGCCATTTGCCATGCTTCATTCATACCCGTAGTTTTTTGCGCTCCGGCACGCGTCCGGCCAGTGATTTGCCGTCGATCAGATCCCGGATGCCGCGTGCGATGGCGTCGGTATCATGATAGAGAAATCGCGCCGCGCCGGTGCGCCGCAAGTCATCGGTCTGTTGCTGGAGAATCTCGACGTCCTGGTTCAGGATCGCCCCGGCGAACGGTTGGAAAACCAGCTTGATCAGCCCGCCTAACGGCACAAACCGGAATGCGAGATAAGTGAACACCCGCGTCCGCTCCGGTCCCTCCGGCGTACACTGGCTCATCACCACATATTGCCGCTTCCCGCTCATCTGATAGTCCACCCGCGTGACATAAGGCAGTTGGAACCGATCCACATGCCGGATGCGGCTGCCCGCCGGAACTAACAATTTTCCGATCCATGAATCCATCCGCTCCTCGCCGAGAAATTCCGCCTCGATCCAATCCTCGCCGGACGTGATTTCGATCTCGATTTCCTTGCTCTTCTCGCCCCGGAACAGCCCGCGATGGACATGCGCGGTGTGCGGCACATCGAGGAAATTCTCCACGCAATGGAACGCGTCCGCCTCGAACACCCGCTCCATGATGAAATGCCGCCAGCCCGGCGCGGCGAGATGGGGGAAAAGCAGCGGCTCGCGATCCGGCGGATGGTTCTCATCATCCGCCATCCACACCCAGATAAATCCCTGCTGCTCGCGGACCTGATAGGCTTTCACCCGGATCGCCTGACAATCCCCACCACAAGCCGAAGGAATGCGCGTGCAATGGCCATCCGCGCCCCAGCTCCAGCCGTGATAGGCACAGCGCAGACCGTCGGCCGTCACCGTGCCACGCGACAGCGCCAGATTCCGGTGCGCGCAGCGGTCGATCAATGCCGCCGCCTCACGAGTCGGACTGCGGAAAATCACTAACGGCTCGCCCATCAACGTCCGCGCGACCGGTCCTTTGGCGAGTTGTCCCGAACGGCAAGCGATATACCAATGTCCCCGAAGCACGTGGCGAACCTAGTCGGCGTCATGCAGGTCTGGCGAATGGTTTCCGCCCGCCCGCTCAACAACCGCTTGAAAAGGAGTCCTCCGTTCCTTGTTTCCATTGCCCGCGCGGTGTTTCAGTCTGCGCCTCCACTTCATGCCCGACCCCGCCTCGCTTCCCATTTGGAAAATCCACACCGCCATCCTGCACACGCTGCAAGCCGGCAATCGCCTGGTGCTCGTCGCCCCCACGGGTTCGGGCAAGACCACGCAGGTGCCCCAGATGTTGCTCGATGCCGGGACCGCGGGCGACAAGATGATCGTGGTGCTGCAACCCCGGCGCGTCGCCGCCCGCACCGTGGCCACCCGCGTGGCCTGGGATGATGACAGCGGAAATGGATAGAGTGACCGGTGTGCAGATGAGCGGGATCGAAGTTAGGGACGGCAATGAGTTCCGCTTGGAGGTCGTCGAGAGCCGCCTTGAGGCGTGAGAGGTTTTGATCGTCGGCGAGGATGGCGAGATCGGTGTCCCGACTAAACTCGGCCGCGCCGTAGAACACGCACGCCTGACCTCCCATCAGCAGGCACTGGACGTGGTGCTCGCGCATCGAAGAAAGGACTTTGAGTATCGGGTTCGGGATCAAGGCTTCCTCCTAGTGCGATGTAGAATTGCCAGAGTTTCTCGGATTCAGCCCAACGCTGGAGGGGAGTGAGGCGATACCATTCCGCCCACTCGTCTCCAACCAAGTCTTCCGGCTGAACCATGAGGTTGAGATAGCAGGATTAAGCCGGGACGTAAACCTCGGATCCGGCATCAGCGGATTCGTTGGATTTCTCCTCCATGCCCCTCGCCAGCGCTTCTTCCTCGGCGATGCCTTTTTCCGCCGGATACTGCCGGACGTCCTTGCTGAGGGCGTTGTCGCGGTATCGGGTGCCGGGGTGGCCTTTGGCGCGGTGAAGGGGAAGTGTGGGGGATGGAATGAGGCTGATCATCGGCTTTTGCGGAGGCTTGCAGGCTTCGGTTGGGGAGGCAATGCGGAAGTGAGGTAAGGGAAAGTATAGGTTCGATAGGACTCATAGGACCTATTTCTTCAGGCCTATTCTAGGACTTAAAGGACCTATTTCCTTCCTGGTGCCTGTTCTTTCCGGGATCCCAGCCACCTCAGGCCGTTTCCCCCGATTCTTGGATAATGTTTGATCGGGGTTGCCGGATGGCGTGGAATGCGGGTGTGCCCATGAAGCGCTATCTGCTACTTCCCAGGCTCCGCTACCGCGCGGATTGGCGGACGCTTGGCTTCGTGGTGGCGGCGTTGGTGTTGTTAGGCGGGGCATGGAGCGGTTGGCTGCGGCATCCGCTGGCGGTGGCGGGTTCGTGGTTGCTGGCGTTCGTGTGCTGCATCATCGCCCACAATCACATGCATCGGCCGGTATTTTACGCGCGGCTCTGGAACGGGATGTTCCAAGTGGTGTTGATGTTCGGCTCGGGTCAGCCGCCGACCGGGATCATCACGGCGCATAACGAGCGGCACCATGTGCATCCGGATACGGCGCATGACTTCGTCCGTACCAGCTTGGTGGGTTCGCGGTGGAATTTTGTCAATCTCGTGACATTCCCGTTTCTATCAGTCGCGACGATGATGCGGGAGAAGCCGGCTGATCTATCACGGTGGAAGACTTTGCGGCCGCGGCTTTACCGGCAGGCGGTGTTGGAGCGCACGGTCTTCTATACGGCGCTGGTTTTGTTAGCGGCGCTCGACTGGCGCTCCACGCTGCTGTTTCTGGTGCTGCCGTGGCTGGGCGCGCAGCTCGCGCTGGTGGGGGTGAATCTTCTCCAGCACCAGGACTGCGACACGGCTTCGGAATACGACCACTCGCGCAACGTGACCGGCTTTCCCGCGAATTGGATTCTATTAAACAACGGCTACCACACCGCGCACCACCTGCGGCCGGCGCTGCACTGGAGCTTGTTGCCGGACTTCCACCGCCGGCATGTGGTGCCGCGGATGAACCCGGCGCTGGATCACCGCACCTTCAGCGGCTTGCTCGTCGAACGCTTGCGCCGCCCGCCTGTTAGCCATGTCCGCTGAAGCTGTCATTGAAATGCGCGGGATCGATTTCTCGCGGCCGTTTTTCCCGGTCCGGCTGACGGCTCTGGCGCAGGTGGCTTCGTGGGATTTGCTGGAAGATCGCCACCAGCTCCGCTATTCGCAGCTTTACGCGCTCTATCTGAACGAGCAGACGGTGTTCTTCGAGGAACTGCTAGCGACCAACGTGCTGCCCGCGCTATACCGGCGTGCCGACCGGATCGGTAATGATCTAGCAGGTGACTTGCGGCGCTTTGAGGCGGAGGAGCGGCGGCATTCGCGCTGGTTCCGCGAGCTGAACCGGCGGGTGGATCCGCGCCGCTTCTCGCTTGAGGAGGGCAGCTATTGTTTCATTCCGGCCGATGCGAGAACGCGGGCGGTGACGGCTTGGTTCGCGCGACGGCCGTTCGCATTTCCCTGTTGGATTTGGCTGATGCTGCTGCAGGAGGAACGATCGATTTCAGTGGCACGGGAATGTTTGAAAAAGGACTGCCAACTGGAGCCCGAGTTTGTCGCGCTGCACCGCAAGCACATGGCGGACGAGATCGATCACGTCCAGTGGGATCTCAAGCTCGTCGAGCGGGTGTGGCTGCCGCTGCCGGCGTGGCAGCGGCGCGTGCAGGCGCGGCTTTTCGGCGTGATGATGGCGGAGTTTTTCACCGCGCCGAAACGTGCGGGCAAGGCGGTCTTGCAGGCCTTGCTCGATGAGTTTCCCGAACTCGCGCCGCTGGGCGCGGACCTTCACCGCGAGTTGGAAGCGCTCGCCGCTTCGCGCGACTATCACGCCAGCTTGTATAGCAGGACGATCACGCCACGCGCGTTCGCCTTGTTTGACGGCTTGCCGGAGTTCAATGATATCGGCCGTTACCTGCTCGCCTACGAACGCCCATGAACGAGGAATTCCCACTTCCCGGCCGATTGAACCTCGCGATCGCGGCGGTGCAGATCATCGCTTTGTTGGGCCTGTTAGCGGCGGCGGGTTCCGTGGATTCTCCGTGGGCGCTGGCGGGCCTGGCTGCCGGATACGCGCTGGTGATGAACTCGACCTACGCGATGTTGCACGAGGCGGAGCACGGGCTGCTTCATGCGAGCCGGACGGTGAATGAAACCGCAGGCGCGCTGCTGGCCTTGTTTTTTCCCGCGCCGTTTCACTTGTTACGGCAAGGGCACATCGGACATCACCTCCGCAACCGTTCGGATGACGAGGCCTTTGATTTCTATTTCGAGGGCGAGAGTCGGATTTGGAAATCCCTCCAGCTTTATGGAATCCTGACAGGGTTCTTCTATCTTGCCGTCGTGTTAGGAAATTTCATCGCGCTGATGAATCCACGCTGGCTCAAGGCGCGCTGGGCGGATTTCGACCGGCCCACGCAGGCGCTGCTCGACTCGCTCAACCCGCGGTATTTCCGGCTGATCCGGCTCGAGGCGCTGGCTGTTATCTTCCTGCATGTGGGCTGGATGATGTTGTGGAATGTGCCGGTCGGTCGCTACCTGTTGCTGTTAGGAAGCTTCGGCGTGCTGTGGTCGGCGTTGCAATATGTCCACCATTTCGGCACCGAGCGCGACGTGCTGAAGGGCGCGCGGAACCTGCGCACGTGGAAATGGTTGGACGCCCTGTGGCTGAACCACAACTGGCACCGCAATCATCACGCCCGGCCGACGGTGCCGTGGCTGAACCTGCCGGAAATCACGCCGGACCATGATGGCGAACGCGGCCGCCTGCTCGCCGCTTACCTGCGGATGTGGCGCGGCCCGCGCTTCACCGGTGAACGTGTGGAAAATCATCATGCCGGGAAAATCATTCGCTGATAGAAAGGGCGTTCAGCTCGCCATGCTGTTGCTGAACCTCGTGCCACTGGTACACGCGGTGCTCGCCCTGGCGTGTTTTCTAACTCCATATCCGTGGTTGGCACCGGTGGTGTTGTATCTCGCGCCATTGATTCCCGGACGTTTGCTGCGTGAATCCCTGCGCTCCAGCCCGCCGGAGATCGCCATCGGCTCTCCGGAGTTTCTCCGCTGGTGGGCCTGCTTCCAGTGTCAGGTGCTGTTTCTCCGCTTCCCCGCGCTGGAAGAACTGCTGCGGCTGCTGCCAGGTGTTTACTCGCTGTGGCTGCGGCTGTGGGGATCGCGCATTGGCAGGCTGACCTACTGGGCACCGGGAGCGATCATTCTCGACCGTGGTTTTCTGGAGGTCGGGGAGCAGGTGGTTTTTGGCGCGGGTGTCCGGCTCAACCCTCATGTGTTAGGGCGCGACTTGCGTCTGGCACCCGTCAGAATCGGCGCCGGTGCGATGATCGGCGGGTATTCACTTCTCACTGCCGGCACCGAAATCGCGGCGGGCGAGGCGACTCGTGCGTTTTTGATTTCCCCGCCCTTCAGTCGGTGGAAGGATGGCAAGCGAAGCCGTAACTCATTATGAAAATCCTCACACTCCTCATCGCCTTCACTCTGCCTGTTTTCGCCACGGAACAGGACAAGGATGCGCTCCGCAACCTGCGCGGCATTTATGAAAATGCCATTGCTACCCGCGATCTATCGGTGTTGAAACCGCACCTGGCGGCGGATTTCACCGCAGTAATGATTACCGCTGACGAGGTCACAGGCTACGATGGCATTCTCAGCTACTGGAAAAAGGTCGAGGAGTTCCTCGGCAAAGACGGAGTCTATCAAGTGACCATTGATCCCGACGACACGATTTTCGAAGGCAATCTCGCCATCGCCAAAGGCCGGGCGAAAGAGCATGTGATCCGCAGTGGCAAGACGCTGGATTTCATCTCGCAATGGACCGCCGTCGCGCGCAAGGAAGGCGACGCGTGGAAAATCGTGCGCATCCAGGCGAGCATCGATCCGGTGGGAAATCCGATCATCGCCGCGCTCCAAGGCTACAAGCAATGGCTGATCGGCGTGGTGGCGCTCGTCGGCGGATTGATCATCGGACGGCTGCTGCCGAGGCGGAAGACGGTTCGATCAGCGGGTTGACAGATCCGCATGTGGACATATTCTGTCCACATGAAAACCGTGACCGTCAGGGATCTCCGCAACAACTTTTCCAAGGTGGAGGCATGGCTGGGCGAGGGCGAGGAAATCCGGATCGAGAAGCGGGGGACGCCGATCGGTTTCCTCTCCGCCACGCCGAGATCTGCGGAGGGACAGGTGAAACAACCGGATTTCATGGCAAGATTGAATGAAATCTGGGGCGACCGTGTTTTCTCTGAAGAGGAAGTGCGTCAGATGCGTGCAGACGAACTGGAGGGTGAGGAGGGATGATGATCTATCCGGACACATCATTCCTTTGCTCGCTCTATCGCAAGCAGTCCACATCGCTGCGAGCGGTGAATTTTCACCAAGGCCTCGGCGAAAAACTAGCCGTTTCCAGCCTCTTGCTGTTGGAGTTCCGGCAATCCATCCGCTTTCAGATGAGGCTCTTCGCCAACGATCGCAGCAAGGGATTTTCGAAATCGGAAGCCACAGCGATGCTGCGTGCGCTCAACTCGGACCTCGCATCCGAGGTGTTGCGGATGGTCGCTCCTGATTGGGCGGACGTCCACCGGATCGCGGAAGTACTCAGCGTGAAATACACCGAAACCAACGGCCACCGCTTGGTGGACATCCTGCATGTGGCCACGGCCCTGCATTTTGGAGCGGCGCAATTTCTCACATTCGACGCCCATCAGAAACGGCTGGCCGAGGCGGAGGGCATGCAGGTGCCGGTGTGAATCAACGAGCATCCCGCGCCACGGGCGGCGAGGCCGCCACGGCTTGCCGGATGCGGTGATATTTCCCGCTTTCAAACCTGCCGAGGTCCTGCCCGGCACCGTCCGCCCAGCGGATGCGGGCTTGGACAGCGGCTTGATTTCCTGCCAGGCCGATGACGATGCGCCGGTCGCCCTGGGCGGAAAACCCGGTGACGTTGAGAACATCCGCATGCCAGTGTTCGCCATCGCGGGAAACCGACAACACACTTCCGGCGGCATCCTTGCTAACTGTTTTTCCGTCGCCTTCGATTTCGAAACCGATCCACGCGGCGGGTTTGCTACGACGGTTCTCGTAGAAAAGCACGGGATCGAACTGGCGGGTTAGAACCAGATCGGGATCGCCGTCATTGTCGAAGTCCGCGAGCGCCGCGCCACGGGTGTTGCCTAGCCTTGTTAGGCCGGTGATTTCCGCCGCCTCGTGGAAGGTGCCGCTGCGGTTGAGCAGCACCCGATTCATTTGCGAGCCCCAGATCGAATAGCCGCGCGTATCACCCCAGCGGTCCGCATAAGAATGGACTTCCGGGCCGCTGCGGGCGACCTGGCCGTTCACATACCAATAGTCGCGCGGCTCGGGGAAACGCCGGTCCATGTGGTCGTCCACCATGCCGTTGGCCTGCACCAGGTCGGTCCAGCCGTCGAGATCGAGATCCGCGGCCCCCGCGCCCCAGCCGAAGCGAAATGGATTGAGCGCGCCACGGTGGGAAGCCTCGTTGTGGAAGACGACGCCGTCTTCCGTCCGCTCGGTCAGCCATAACAGGCTGCCCTCGGCTTGCAGCGGCGCGTGGACGTTAGAGACGTAAATGTCGGGCGTGCCGTTGCGGTCGAAGTCGGCGATGCTGGCATTCATGCCCTTGTAGGTGTCGCGGCCGATCGAGCCGAAGTGCGGGCCTTCGATCCGGCGGAAACCACGGCCTTTGTCGTTCATGTAAACATCGTCCGGGCCAAAGTCCGACGCCGCGTAGATATCCGGCCAGCCATCACCGTCGAAGTCCGCGGAGTTCAGCGCGAGCGTCCAATGCGTTTCCGGCATGCCGAGCTTACCGATGTCTTCCTGCGCAAAGGTGCCGTCACCACAATTTCGATAGAAGCAGTTCAGTCCTCCGTTAGTTGCCTGGTGCCAACTGGCGTGCATGAAATGGAACATCCGCCGGTCCCCCTTGTATTCCGGCTGTGGCAGGCGGAATGGGTTGAGCGGGGCCGGCCTGGCATAGTCCGGCAAGTAAGGCGTCATGGAATTTCCGACTAGCAGATCGAGGTCGCCATCGCGGTCCGCATCGATAAACAGCGCCGCGAGGCAGGTGTGGTGACCGCGGATGCGGGCGGCCGCGGTGATGTCAGTGAACGCGAGCTTGCCCGTTTCCATACGCTCGTTGCGCAACAGCCGACTGGTGCCGAAACCCATACCGATGAACAGGTCTTGGTCGCCGTCGTTGTCGCAATCAGCGAAAACCGCGCAGGAAGGCAGGCCGTAAGACGCCGGATCGTTGCGGATCATTTCCAGCGCCGGGATTTCCACCCGCTCGAAGGTCAGGCTGCCGGTATTTCGATAGAGCGTGCAGCGGTCGGCCGGGCGCTTCATCGGGCGGGTGAGGAAAAGGTCCTGCAAGCCGTCGCCATCGACATCCGCCACTGCCGCCGCATCGCCGATGGAGAGAATCCATTTTCCCACATGCTGCAGGCGCGGGTCGATGTCGGTCAGCACGGTGCCATGTTCGGAAGGAAACAAGTCTCTCTCCAGCCAGGTGAACCCTGGATTTTCAGTCACGCCGCGCGGCGTGCGGTCGAGGAGATATGCAATACCTAGCAGACAAGTGGCGAGGGCGGTTCGGGTTGCTGCGGATTTCCAGGTGGGAACCTGCCGATCCCGCCACCAAGCCCAGGCGAAGCGCGCGGTCTGCACCGTGAACGCCGCGTAGAAGAGCGTGTAGTAACTCTGGCGGAAATGGAATCCGAGATCGATCAGTGTGATCGCCGCCGCCACCGCGATTTGCGCCCCACGCTTCGGCGGCGAGGTCGCGGGATCGGTTAGCATGTAGAAGGTGAAGAGGAAAAACGCCGGCGCGCTGAGGGTGCCCAGCCAGATCGCTTCCGGCGGCACGTGATGTCGCATCAGCCAGGCGCGCAGGGCCGTCTGTAGCAGATAGAACACGAGGAAGGAACCGACCAGCCAACTGCGCCCGATTTTCGGAATGAAGATCACCAGCGCCAGGCCGACGAGACACAAAGTGATCATCCATGTGCCTCCCCATTGATAGGCGGGCGCTGGCGAGACGAGTCCGCCGCCCAGCGCCATGCTCGCGATCAAGCCGAACAACGCCGGGTTGTAAACATGCCGCCCGTTGACGGTAAAAAGATGCTTCGAACCGATCGCTAACAACGGCGGCAGCATCGGCAGCCAGGGGCTTGAGCCGCAGTCGAGCAGCAGCGAAAGTCCGCAACCGGTGATCAGTCCGCTCCATGGAAATCCGCCGCGCTTGCGCAGCAGGCGGTCTAGCAGGAAATCCGCAACGACGGCGGTACTCACTGTCAGCGCGACCTGCCAAGGCGTCCGCCCGAAGCCGAAGAACGCGAGTCCGCAGACCACGTAAATGCCTAGCAGCACTGCGAACCAAGGGCGGGGATCGCTGTTTGGCGATGATCGGTCATCCATCGCCACGAGCGTGGACCGATGGGAAGTTCCGGGCGATCCGTATTTTCAGGAAACAGCGCAAGGCGTTTGTGACTTGGACGTGGTTGCGGCGTCTCGTCGCAAGGAACGGGTAAAGTTGCTGCGAGACGCAGCAACCACGCTCAGTACTTCATCGGCGGCCGGGCTGGCGGGTGAATCGACTTCGATCTACCCGCTTTTCCAATTGGTAGAATCCTCACTCCGCCAGTTCGAGCCGCAGTCTGTAAAACCGCTTGCCCCCCGGTGCTTGCGGCAGGGCAACCCGGACCTTTTCGTATCCCGCCGATGGCCCGGGACTCACGCTGGCGGGCAGTCCGTCCGCCGACTGCCATGCCGATGCCGCGAGTGAGTCGGAGAACTCGACATGATAGCTGAACGTGAACGCGCGTGTCTTGATATGCTCGATTACCGAGACCGACCCTTTCGTCCGACCCGTTCGTTCTTCGCCAGCGCTGCGGTGCAAAACGCAGGATTGGAACGAGGAAATCAGGGGAGGGGATAAGACCCGCCGGCCTTGGTTTCGAATTCCCAGACTTTCCCATTGTAAACGACGCGGCAGGGCAAGCCGGATTTGGAGCGAATCACTGCCCGGGTCAAACGACCTTCGTTCCAACTGATATCCACCTCGAAGCCGCCGCGTGCGCAAACACCGGTGACTTTTCCGGTCGGCCACGCCTTGGGCAATGCTGGCAGCAAGTGGATTTCGCCGGTGTGGCTTTGCACCAACATTTCGCAGTAGCCGGCTACCGCGCCCAAGTTACCATCGATCTGGAAGGGTGGGTGCGAGCACAGCAGGTTCGGATAAACCCCGGCTCCACTCTCGCCGTAGATGGTTTTCGTCTCGCGGACCACGGTCAGGAAATTGCGCAACATGGTGTAGGCGCGATTGCCATCCCAGAGTCTTGCCCAGAAATTAACTTTCCAAGCGCGACTCCAACCGGTGCTTTTATCACCGCGGGCATTTAGGGAAATCCGTGCTGCTTCGGCCAATTCTGGTGTTCCCGCGCGAGTGATTTGGCGGCCGGGATGCAGAGCAAAGAGATGGGAAACGTGGCGATGTTCGCCCTTGGGATCGTCTCGATCGGTCTCCCACTCCTGCAATTGTCCCCAGCGACCGATCTTGGGTTTCAGCAACTTGTCGCGCAGACCGGAGATATGATCTCGGAATTCCTTGTCGCCGCCCAGCACATCGGCGGCTTCGATGGTATTGGTGAAAAGGTCGTATATGATTTCCTGGTCGTAGGTTACGCCTTCTTCGAGGGGGCCGTTTTCCGGAGACCAGCCATCAGGCGTGACGAGTGTGCCGTCCGGTCGCCGCTTGAGACGGTCGTCCCAGAAATTACA
>JANOZJ010000297.1:0-18228 GCA_031429315.1 Akkermansiaceae bacterium | reverse complement strand
CTCATGCCTATTCCTCTGAGTTGAGGATGTCCGAGACTGCCGCATCGACTCTGACGCGCTTGACCCCACAGGAGGCGATGGGCATCGTTTCGACCTCATGCGAGACATCACCCATCCTGCCGAGCGTCTGGTCCAAGCCATGGCGCGAATCTATCAATACCGGATGACCACCACCTCCGGCGGCAATCTCTCGATCCGCGACGCGGATGGCTCGATCTGGATCACTCCGGCACGGGTGGACAAGGGTGCGCTACGTGTCGAGGACATCGTGCGGGTCATGCCGGACGGCAGCACCGAGGGCCGTCACCGACCCTCTTCCGAGTTCCCGTTTCACAAAAAAATCTACGAGGCCCGCCCGGATCTCGGGGCGATCGTCCATGCCCATCCGGTGGCGCTCGTCGCCTTCAGTATTTGCGGGCAGTCGCCGGATACGCGGCTTTTCAGCAAGGCCCACTCGGTGTGCGGCGAGGTGGGATTCGCCCCCTACGCGCTGCCGGGCAGCGAACTGCTAGGTGAGCGCATCGCCACGGTGTTCGCCGCCGGGCATGACTGCGTGATGCTGGAAAACCACGGGATTGTCATCGGCGGCCTCGATTTTCCCGATGCCTACCGCAGGTTCGAGACGCTCGAGTTTGTGGCGAAGACCATCATCAAGGCGCGGATCTTGGGTTCAGTGCGCTACCTGACGAAGTCGCAATTGGCGATTGGTGGGAAAGTGGCTCCAGAGTTTGAGGAGTTCGATCCCGGCCCGGCGACAAGTGCGGAACGGGCGTTGCGCCGTGAGTTGTGTGGCTTCATTCACCGCGGCTATCACCAGCGCCTGCTGACCAGCAATGCGGGCAGCTTCTCGGTGCGGGTCGATGCGGACTCATTTCTCATCAGCGCGAAACTGGCGGACCGGGCGACGATCGCGCCGGAGCAACTCGTCCTGATCCACCAGGGGCGTCGTGCCCGGGGAACGCACCCCAGCCAGGCCTGCCACCTTCACCAGTTGATCTATCAGCGGCATCCGGAGATCCGGGCGATCGTCAACGCGACACCGGTCAACGCCACCGCCTTTTCCGCTTCCGACGCGCGCCTCGACACGCGGACGATCCCGGAGAGCTACATCTTCCTCCGCGACGTGCCGGTCCTGCCATTCTCATGGGTCTATGACGCGCCGGAAAAAATCGCTGAAACCATGACTCCGGAGTTCCCCATTGCCTTGATCGAAAACGATTGCGCGTTGGTGTTAGGCAAAACCATTCTCGACGCCTTCGACCGCCTGGAAGTCCTCGAATCCACTGCGGAAGCCGTCATCCTCAGCCGTTCCCTCGGCGAGGTCCAACCGATGGGCGACGATGTCATCGAGGAACTCATCCAGGCATTCCTCGCCTGAACTGGAGCGCCGGATTCGATCCGCACCACAGCCGCTGCGACACTCAGCGGGCTGCTAGACTAGGCGGGAGAAACAAGCCCGCAGGCCGGCGCGCCACTTTTCGAGGAAGGCCAGGTTTCTAGCGGTTTTCGCGGCGGCGGTGAGGTCGGGGTCGGACGATTTTTCAAACTCGTAAAACGCCGCGCACTCGTCGGTGATCCTCGTTTCCACCTGGGAAATGGCACGCTCGACGGCCTCGCGGCGGATTTGGGTTTCACCCTCTAACATCGCGCGGACCAGCGCGGACTTCGCCTCGTCGCGTGTGCGCACGAGCGACTCTGCCTGCTGGGTGACCGCGCCGACTTCGGTGAACAGGTCCATCAGCGAGGGCTCGATGGTACCTCTAACATCCCCCGGGGTGCCGCGCAGTTCGAGCCAGTGCCTGAGCCGCCGCGACGGGCTGGAAATGGTAGCGAAGGCCTCGCGCAGCGCGGCGAACTCCCCTTCCACGCCGCCGGCGTCGGGATGGCTCCGCCTGCCGGCCTCGCGGAACGCTTCGCGCAGGGTGTCGTCGGATAGAACCAGCGCGGGTTCGATTCCCAGGATTTGAAAAGCATCGCTCACAAGGCGGAAAAACTGGTCACATTTCGCCCCGCCGGTAAAGCTCCGAGCGGAAACCATGACAGCCCCGCGCAAAATCGGCCTCTTCGGCGGCACCTTCGATCCGGTCCACCTCGGGCATCTCCATCTGGCCGGGCTGGCCCGCGACGCGCTGGGGCTCGACGAAGTCCGCTTCCTGCCCTGCCCGGTTTCTCCCCACAAGCCCGGCACCGCGCCTGTTAGCGGCGAGGACCGTTGCGAGATGCTGCGGCTCGCCACCGCCGGTCTGCCGTGGGCGGTGGTCGATGATTTCGAACTCCGCCAAACCGGTCCCGCCTACTCGTATCTAACTGCCGAAGCGCTGGCGCGGCAATTTCCCGCAGCCCGCCTGTTCTGGATCATGGGCGGCGACCAATGGGACGCCCTGCCCCGGTGGAAGCACCCGCAACAACTGGCCGCTTGTGTCGAGTTCGTCGTCCTCGCCCGCGGCGAGCCGCCGCAGCCGCGCGGCGGCTACCGGCTGCACGTTGTTAGCGGAGACCACCCGGCGTCAGCCACGGCCATCCGCGACGCGATTTCAAACGGCGCTATTTCCCATGCGTGGCTCGCCCCCGCCGTGGCGGAGTGGCTCGCGGTGAAGGGCCTCTATCGCCTGATTCCTGATCTCTGATCTCGCTCCCTCTCAAATTGGCAGGGACCGCTCTCCACACCGCTCCGCTGACTTGGTGGTGAATCGATCCGAGCATGAAACGCCTCGAATTTCTGCATTGGCCAGCCATTCACTTGGCCATTCTCACGGACCGCCCGGAGGTCGATCCCTGCCTTCGCGTATTCTTCATCAAAAGCTGCCGGATCAAAATCCGCATCCTCGCCCGCCCACCTGCGAGCCTTCGATCATGGAGTAGGCGATATCCACGTCATGGTTGCATTTCGATGGGGAAATTCATGCAAGCAGATGGGATAACCGAAACCGGAAGTCACTGCAAAAGCCAATTTCCCCGACGCCCACATTCACCATTTGGCAGGTTTGTTCAGCGGTCTGAAACAAACCGAGGCGATAAAGCCCTGTAGGAATCTCAATGGATTTGTTCCCATTTTCGTTCTCATTTCAGCAAATTCCAAGAGGTTTGTTTCTGCAACTCACTTAAAACCAGCAGTGGCGGAGGGGGTGGGATTCGAACCCACGGAACCTTTCGGCTCTCCAGTTTTCAAGACTGGCGCAATCGACCACTCTACCACCCCTCCTATACTCATAATAAGCGACTTACGTTTTTGCCTCCCAAGGGGAGATTCCTATTTTATACCGTTTCGAGCTGGCAAGCTATGAAACACCATAAAACAAAATAAATTCCCTTGGGAGAAAACCGACACACCCGGACTTTACATCCGCCGCCCCGGCACGGCGTTTTACGCACGGATCTCGATTGATGGCAAGCGTTCTTGGCGAGCACTTGGAACGGACAAGCCGCGGAAGGCACAGGCGCTACTCAGAGACATCTAATCGGGACACACTAAGCAAGTCTCAACCCGGAGCGAGGCACGGCTTCACGAAGCTTTGACGGCGACTTGAATCCTCCGGGCGAAATCCAATGCGATTCTTCCTTGGTTATTTCAGGATTGTGATGATCTTACAGGGGTGTTTCAGTTTTCTACTGCGGAAAGCAGATCCGCACCATCCGACTCCCCCGGTCGTTCGATAGCCCGGGCACTTCTGCGGGTTGTCGGCGGCGTGCTGGCGCTCGCCCTGCGCGTCACGCCGCAGCACGGCGATCGTGTCTGGGCCAAGGCCGGAGTGAATCACGTGACGACTTCTTTCTTCACGCCAAACCATCTAAAATCATGAAACAATCCCTGGAGATCCTGCTGGTCGAAGATAACCCCAACGATGCGGAACTCGCCATCCGCGCCTTGAAGAAACACAATCTAGCGAACAACCTCATTCATGTGACGGATGGCCAGGCGGCGCTTGATTATCTGCTTGGCACCGGGATCCACCACGGCCGCGACGTCCACCAGCACCCCAAAGTCGTGCTGCTCGATTTGAAGCTGCCGAAACTCGATGGCATCGAAGTCCTGCGCCAGGTCCGGGCGGATGAACGCACGAAACTGGTGCCGATTGTGATCATGACCACTTCGCGCGAAGACCGGGACGTGGTCGAAAGCTACAAGCTCGGTGCCAACAGCTACATCGTAAAGCCCGTTGATTTCGAAAATTTTTCCGAAGCTGTGAGCAATCTGGGTCTATACTGGCTCCTGCTCAATGAACCCCCAATCTTGACTCCATGAGCACCCTTGAAAAGACCGGCCTGCGCATTCTTTCTCTCGAGGATTCCGACATCGATGCGGAATTGGTTCTGCGCGAGCTCCGGAAGGGCGGCATCGACTTCATCTCCCGCCGCGTGCAGACCGCCAGCGACTTCGCGAGGGAAATGCACGATTTTCAGCCCGAGCTGATTCTGGCGGATTACCGGCTGCCAAACTTCGACGGCGCACAAGCTCTGGTGATGGCCAGGGAGTGCTGCCCAGATGTCCCGCTGATCATCATCTCCGGTGCAGTGGGCGAGGAAACCGCGGTGGAATTGCTCAAGAATGGCGCGACGGACTTCGTGCTCAAGGACCGGCTCATTGGCCGCCTGGTCCCGGCAGTCGTGAGGGCTCTGCGCGAAGTCGGCGAGCGTAAAGCCCGCCAACAGGCCGAAGCGAACCTGCGCACCCTCAACAAACAACTGGAGCTGCGGGTGGCCGACCGCACCCGCGAATTGAGTGAGAAAAACACCCGCATGGAAGAGGATCTGGAAATGGCGCGCGAACTCCAGATGGCGTTCCTCCCCCAGCATTTCCCGACGATCCCGCGCGGCACTCCGGAGGCGGCCAGTGCGGTCAAGTTTTGCAGCATCTACCGCCCGAGCAATTCAGTCAGCGGCGACTTTTACAATGTTGTTAGAATCTCGGATACCGCCGTCGGGGTCTTCATCTGCGACGTGATGGGGCACGGAGTCCGTGCGGCTCTCGTGACTTCCATGATGCGGGCACTGGAGGAAAAACTCGGCGAGACGATGGTCGATCCCGGGGCGTTGTTGACCGAGATGAATCACGCCTTGCGCGGCATTCTCCGGCAATCAGGCACCACTCTTTTCGCCACCGTCTGCTATATCATTTTCGACGCGGCCACCTCCCGCATCACCATGGCCAATGCGGGGCACCCGAGCCCGCTGCTCGTGCGCAGCTCGCTGCGTGAGGTGGTGTCGCTCACCGCGCCACGCACGGCCGGGCCGGCCATCGGCCTTTTCGAGAATGTGCAATACCACACCCACGAATGCCAGGTGGCTGCCGACGATCTCATTCTGCTTTTCACCGATGGGCTTTTCGAGGTGGAAAATGCGCGCGCCGAAGCCTTCAGCGAAGAGCGCCTGCGCGAGTCAGTGCGCCGTTGCGCGGGTCAGCCATTCGCTCAGCTTGTCCATGATATTTACGATGAGGTCGAGCATTTCGCGGAAGGTCAGTCGTTCTCCGACGATGTCTGCTTGGTCGGGATGAAAATCGTCCGCGTCGCATCGATGGAAACGAGTTTTGCTTGATCACGACACGGTGGGTGACACTAGGGAGTCGCCCTAACACATAGAAGGACCGCCTTTGAAGAGGCATGGCGCGGTGGGGACAGGAATGTCCCCCCTCCTTAGCGCCCCATCCAGCCGCCGTCGACGACGAGGATCTCGCCGTGGACATAGCGCGATGCCTCGCTGGCGAGGAAGACGACGGGGCCTTTGAAATCCTCAGGACCGCCCCAGCGTCCGGCGGGGATGCGGGCGAGGATCTGCTGGTTTCTAATAGGGTCTTCGCGGAGGGCCTCGGTGTTGTCGGTGGCGATGTAACCGGGGGCGATGGCGTTGACGTTGACGCCCTTGGACGCCCACTCGTTGGCGAGCGCCTTGGTGAGTTGGCCAATGCCGCCCTTGGACGCCGCGTAACCGGGGACGGTGAGGCCGCCTTGGAATGTTAGGAGCGAGGCAGTGAAGATGATTTTGCCGCTGCCGCGTTCGATCATCTTCGCGCCGATGTCGCGACTGAGGAGGAACTGGGCGTTGAGGTTCACGTCGATGACCTCGAACCACATGTCATCGGGATGCTCGGCGGCGGGCTTGCGTCTGATGGTGCCGGCGTTGTTGACGAGGATGTCCGGGGTGCCGTGCCCGGCCATAACTCTGGCAGCGAAGGCTTTCACTGCCTCGCGATCGGAGAAATCACACTGATAGGCGGCGAAGGTCCGGCCGAGCGCCGTCACGGCCTTTTCAATGGCGCTGCCCGTTAGTTCAAGGCTGGCGCTGACGCCGATGATGTTGGCGCCGGCTTCGGCGAGGCCCTGGGCCATGGCGAAGCCGATGCCGCGCTTGCAGCCGGTGACGAGCGCGGTTTTTCCGGTGAGGTCGAAGGGATTCATGATTTTTCAAGATGTGAGAGTCCAGAATCAAGAATCAAGATGTGATGTCTTGCGTCTGGATTCTTGACTCTTGTTTCTTAGCGAAGCGCGACAATCTCGACGCGGTCCATGTCGGTGAAGGCTTGATTTTCTCCGCCCATCGCCCAACAGAAACGGTAGCTGGCGGTGCCGCAGCCGCAATGGATCGACCACGGCGGGGAAAGCACGACCTGTCGATCCGCGACCCACAGCGGGCGGGTTTGCTGAGGTTCGCCCATCATGTGGAGGACGCGGTGGGTGGCCGGAACATCGAAATAACAATAGACCTCGCTGCGGCGGTCGTGGGTGTGGCAGGGCATGGTGTTCCAAATGCTGCCGGGCTTGAACTCGGTGATGCCCATGACGAGTTGGCAACTCTTGATGCCGTTTTCATGGATATATTGGAAAATCGTGCGCTCGTTGCACTCGTCCTTGCTGCCAAGTTCGACGCGGGTGGCATCCGCACGGGTGGCCTTGACCGTCGGGTGGCTGGCATGGGCCGGGTAGCTTACCAGATAGAAAACCGCTGGAGAACCTGCGGAGGCGCTGGTGAAGGAGATTTCCTTGCTGCCGCGGCCGATGTAAAGCACGTCATGTTGGGCGATCTGATAGACGGTGCGATCGACGGTGACGGTGCCCGCTTCGCCGAAATTGAGGATGCCGAGTTCGCGGCGCTGGCAAAAGAAGTCGGCCTTGAGGGCGTCGTCGGTACCGAGTTCGAGGGCATGCGTCGTTGGGATGGCGCTGCCGACCACCGCGCGGTCGAGATCGGTGTAAACCAGACAGACCGCACCGGGGACGAAAAGCTTGTCGAGGAGAAAAGTGGCGCGGAGTTTGTCCGTATCGAGGATCGCCGCTTCGCGGGGGGATGGCATCAATCGTGTTTCCATGGTGTTATTTGAGTTTGAGAGAATTCGGTCCCATCGGGAATCCACAAAGCCCGCGATGGGATGTCCATTCATCCGGCCGGCGGCCATTCTTCATTGGCCGGGTGGCGTGGCAACCGGAATTTCAGTTTCCACGTTGACCCGAGTCACGGATCCTGAGGTGAGATCACGACCGCGATCAAATGGGAGGTCTATTTGAAAGACTTCGCAGGAAAATTCTTGAAGCCGCCATTCGCCGGCCCTTCGTCCAATGTCCACACGCTCGCTGTCCCGGCCGAAAAACCGGCGACTCCCGCGCCCGCGCCGGGAGCGATCCCGCCAAAAGCCAAATAGGTCGGGGGCGGCCTCGCCCTTTGAATCCGCCACGATGCCGACTAAATAGCGTGACATTTCCCACTGTATTTCCAACCTGTCCACCGCGCATGAAATCCGTCACACTCCTCGCCCTGGCTTGTTCCACCCTCTTGATCGGCTGCAACAAGCCGGCGAAATCCGGCCAGCTTAAAATCGCCGTCATCCCCAAGGGCACCACCCATATCTATTGGAAATCCGTCGAAGCCGGTGCCAAAAAAGCCGCTGCCGAACTCGACGTGAAGGTCACCTTCATCGGCCCACAGCGCGAGGACGATCGCTCGCAACAGATCGACCTCGTCACCAACCAAGCTCTGCAAAACGACGCCATCGTGCTCGCCCCGCTCGATGCCACCGCCCTGCGCGATGCCGCCAAGACCGTCGCGGAAAAAGCCAAGCCCGTGGTCATCATCGACTCCGGCCTGGCAGATAGCGCGGGCTTCATCACCAGCTACGTCGCCACCGACAACCGCGAGGGTGGCCGCATCGCCGCCCGCCGCATTTCCGAACTTCTCTCAGGAAAAGGCAAAGTGGCCGTGCTCCGCTACATGCAGGGCAGCGCCTCCACCGAGCAGCGTGAGGAGGGATTTCTTGAGGAGATCAAAAAATCTCCCGGCATCGAAGTGGTCAGCGCCGAGCAATTCGCCGGTGCCACCGCCAGCCAGGCCCAGGATGTCGCCGCCAATCTCCTGACCCGCCTCGCGGATGGTGACGGACTCTCGATCCAAGGCCTGTTCTGCAGCAACCAGACGAGCACCTACGGAATGCTCCAGGCCCTGCGCGGGAAGAATCTAGCAGGCAAGGTCAAGTTTGTCGGCTTCGATTGCGACGCCACCTTCATCGACGCGCTTAATAAGGGCGAAATGCACGGCACCGTCTTGCAAGACCCCGTCAACATGGGCTACCTCGGCGTCAAGACTGCCGTTGCCAAGCTCAAGGGTGAAAAAGTCGAGGCCGTCATCGACACCGGAGCCACCCTCGTGACCACGGAAAACATGACCGAGGCGAAGACCGCCGCGCTCATCAAGTCGCAGCTGCCTTGAAGATGTTGATGGTTGAGGGTTGATAGTTGAGAGTTGGATTTCTCGATTTTTCCTCCCCTCTAACTATCAACTATCAACTATCAACTATCAACCCTCAACTCAGTGCCCCTCGCCCAGCCACGCCTTGTCATGCGGGGCATCCGCAAGACCTTCGGTCCCACCATCGCCCTCGGGCAGGTGGATCTGGAAGTCTTGCCGGGCGAGGTCCATGCCCTCGTCGGTGAAAACGGCGCGGGCAAAAGCACCCTCATGAAAATCCTGTCTGGTGCCTACCTGCCGGACAGCGGTGCAATGGAGATCGACGGAAAACCCTACCACCCGCGCAATCCGCTCGACGCGCGGGCGGGCGGCGTTGGCATGATCTATCAGGAGCTTTCCATCGCCCCGCATCTCACCGTGGAGGAGAACATCGTGCTCGGCATGGAGCCGATGCGCGGCCCCTTCGTGGATCGCAAGGCGATGCGTGCCCGTGCGCTGGAAGCTCTCGCCCATTTCGATCATCCGGACATCCGGCCGGACGCGCTTGCCGGAAAACTATCCGTTTCCGCGCTGCAGCTTGTGGAAATCAGCCGCTCGTTGGCGATGGGCTGCAAGCTGCTGGTGTTCGACGAACCGACATCCTCGCTAGCCCAGAAGGACATCGAGCGGCTGTTCGCCCTGATCGACCGGCTCAAGGCGCAGGGGATTTCGATCATCTATATTTCCCATTTCCTGGAGGAAGTGAAGCGCCTCGCCTCGCGTCTAACCGTGTTGCGCGACGGTTCGGTCGTCGGCACTCAGGCTGTGGCCACCGTGACTCCCGAGGAAGTCGTGTCGCTGATGGTCGGGCGCGATGTGAAAGATCTCTATCCGCGGACGCATCACCAGCTGGGCGAGAAGCTGTTGGAGATCCGCGGCCTAACCGGTGTCGATAAACCCCAAGCCCTGAACCTCGACCTTCATCGCGGCGAAGTCGTCGGCATCGCCGGCCTAGTCGGCTCCGGGCGCACCGAGTTCCTGCGGGCGCTCTTCGGTCTTGATGACGTGAAATCGGGAGAAGTCCTGGTCGGCGGGAAATCCGAACCGGGCACGCCGCGGAAGCGTTGGCAACAGGGCCTCGGCCTGCTCAGCGAAAACCGCAAGGAAGAAGGCCTCGCGCTCAATCTATCCATCGCCGACAACGTCACGCTCACCTGCCTCGAACGCTTCGGCAGCGGCGGCACCGTTTCGCCCAAGAAACAACGCGCGGCCACTTCCCACTGGATCGACCGTCTCGGCATCAAATGCCAAGGACCGGCCCAGGCCATCGGCGCGCTGTCCGGCGGAAACCAGCAGAAGGCCGCCTTCGCCCGCTTGCTCGAACACGATGTGGACGTGCTGCTGCTAGATGAGCCCACCCGCGGCATCGACATCGCGGCCAAGGCACGCATTTACGAGGCGATCAACGAGGTCGTCACCGATCCGAAGCGCCCACGCGCCGTGATCATGATTTCCAGCTATCTGCCGGAACTTTTCGGCGTTTGCGACCGCATTGCCGTGATGAGCCAGGGCAAACTGACCCGCGCCGTCCCCGTTGAAAAACTGACACCGCACGATGTGATGCTCGTCGCCACCGGCAAAGCCGCCGACCTTCCCTAACTTTTCCTATCATGTCCGCGACCCGCCTGAAATCCGCCCTCACCCTCCTCGGTCCGTTCATCGCCCTGCTGGTGGTTTACGCCATCTTCGGGATGATGAACCCGGCGATGTTCACCCGGGATGTCCTGCTCAGTTTGCTCACCCAGACGGTCATCGTCGGCACCGCCGCCATCGGCATGACGCTCATCATCATCGCCGGTGGGATCGATCTATCCGTCGGCTCGATCATCGCGCTGTGCGGGGTTTTCGCGGCCTATCTGGTGACGCAGGACTATTCCGCGCCGCTGGTTTTCCTGGCGACCATCGCATTCGGCGGACTCTGTGGGTTGATCAATGGCGGACTCACCGTGGGCCTCAAACTGCTGCCATTCATCATCACGCTTGGCACGATGCAGGTGTTCCGCGGAGCCGGTAAAGTCGCGACCGACGGAACGCCAGTGAACCTCCCCTTCGACGTGACCGCGTTCAAACCATGGATGGGCGGAGCGGGCATCCCGTGGGGCGTGTGGCTGATGGTCCTGTTAGTCGTGCTGTTTTCCCTGATTCTGCGCTACACCCGCTTCGGCCGGCATATTTTCGCGGTCGGCTCCAATGAACACACCGCCACCCTCTGCGGAGTGAACGTCGGCAAGGTCAAACTCTTCGTTTACATGATCAGCGGCGCGCTGGCGGGTCTATCCGGGGTGATGATCATGGCCAAGTCGTCGCAAGGCGATCCGACGACGGCGAGCGGCATGGAGTTGGACATCATCGCCGCCGTAGTGATCGGCGGGGCGAGTCTATCAGGCGGCGAGGGCACGGTGTTGGGCGCGGTGATCGGCGCACTGTTGATGACCACCATCCGCACCGGCTGTGTCTTGAACGGCATCCCCACTCCGGTGACCGAAATCATGGCCGGCGCGATCATCATCATCGCCGTGATCATCGACCGCCTGCGCCACCGCAAGGCGTGACTTGAAAAAACACGTTGCCGGTGCCAAGGCTCCGACAACGCCTTTTTCACTACAACCAGTCAACCTGGGAAATATTAAGGGGCGGTGGAGCTGCCCAGCCAGTTTTCCGCAGTGAGGCGGTAAAACATCTGCCCGGCGGTCCTTGGGACGCTCCACGAGAAGCGTTGCGATTGTTTGTCGCCGCCGACGGCATCGGTCGCCAGCACCGTGGCGACCTGCGTCCAATTCACCAGATCCGGACTCGCTTGGACGATGAATTCGGGGGACGAACCGATGGCGGAAGTCGGCAGCGTCCATTCCAGGGCAAGAACACCGCTTGCCGTCGATCTCAATTGGCTGCCCGTTGGCAGCGGCGGCGGGGCGATAGTCACGATGAGTTCCACCGAAAGTGAACTTTCGACGCCGGTGTCGCCGACGGCACTCACCGCCAAATAGTAGGTTCGGCCGAATTCCAGCCCGGTGAGCGGAAATGTGGTGCCCCCTCCCGTAGCATAGGTCGCCGTGTATTGCTCGCTCTGCGTTCCGACGTACACCTTGTAGCCTGTCACATTGGTACCAGAAACGGCGTTCCATGCGAGATTGAGGCCGTGAAGGGTGACCGGTGGCAACGAGCTATCAACCGAGACTCGCACATTGTCGAGCAGGGCGTCGATGCCTGTGGTGATTGTTGAAACGTCGCGGAAGGTCAAGGTCGTCTGGGGACTGTTGGCCACGAAGGTGTAGCTTTTTGCGGTCCATTGGGCGGTGCCGCCAGTCACCTTGGTCTTTGAAGCTATTTGCGTAAGCAGATTGCCCGCTCCATCCACCGTCACCTGAAGTTTTTGCTCCGCGTTGACCGAGCCGATCACACCCATGTCGAAGGTTAGTGTGTAGGTTGTTCCGGGCGTCGCCTGGAAGGTTTGGGAAAGCACCCCATTGGGCGGCAGGTCGCTGGTGGAGTTGCCGTTGAAGGAGACCAGTTTGACGCCATCCGAGGCCGTATAGGGGAACATTGATGCGATGAACTGGTTCCCGCTGGTGACCCATCCGGTGTAGTCGGATTCGAAACTCCCGTTCACGACGAGCGGTGAAGCGGCTGCTCGCGCTGAATCCACGGCAAGGCAGCCTAGTCCCAAGGCGAGAACGAGCCAACCGAGAGATTTAGTAAACAATTCATGGTTTTTCAGAGACATGAAATAGGATGACCGAGAATCTTTCAGCGCAACAGGTGAAGGAATCCCCTATTTCTCGTAGGCAATTTCCTTACAAGCGTATCCACAGAATTGCTTGCCACGGATGGATTGGCGCGAATGAGGCTGGAACAGTCGCGCGGGGTTCGTGCATGGTTCGCCCATGACCGCTGCCGCCGCCGGATTTTCGATGCCACCTGAATGGTCGCCGCAGGAGGCGGTGTGGCTGTCTTGGCCGGTGGAGGATCCGCGGCATTGGGGCGGCGCGAAACGGCAAATGATCTGGGCGAAATTCGCGGAAATCGCGGCGGCCATCTCGCGCTTCGAGCCGGTGCGGATCAATGCGCCCGGCGCGGACCACGCCGCCATCCAAGCGGCCTGCAATCTGGCGACAGCGGTGCCCGAACGGGTTGAGCTTTTCGATCACCCGCACGACGATGTCTGGTGCCGCGACCACGGGCCGATCTTCGTGAAACACGCCCTCACCGGCGAGGTGGCGGTCACGGACTGGGGCTTCAACGCGTGGGGTGGGAAGTTTCCGCCGTGGGATCAGGACAACGCGATCCCCGGCCGGATCGCTGCGGCGCTTGGCAAGCGCTGTTTCACCGGCGGAATGATCCTCGAAGGCGGAGCGATCGAGATCAACGGGGCCGGCCAACTTCTCACCACCGAAGCGGTGCTGCTCAATCCCAACCGCAATCCCAACCTCAGCCGCGAGACGATCGAACAACGGCTCCGCGACGGTCTCGGCGTGTCGGAAATCCTCTGGCTCAAGCAAGGCATCGAGGGCGACGACACGGATGGCCACATCGACGACCTCGCGAGGTTCATCGACCCGCAAACGATCCTGGCTTGCGTGGACCGCAATTCCTCGTCGCCCAACCAGTCGATCCTGCAGGATAATCTGGGGCGGCTGCGGTCATTCCTCGGGCCTGACAACCGGGCGTTCGAAGTGCTGGAAATCCCCTTGCCCGAAGCCTGCGAAGTGCCGGGCTGGCGCCTGCCGGTGCTGCCGGCGTCTTACGTCAACCTTCTGATCGTCAACGGCGGGGTGCTGGTCCCGACCTTCCGGCAGAGGAAGAACGACGACCAGGCGCTGGGCATGATCCGCGAGTTGTTTCCTGATCGGGAAATCACCGGCATCGACTGCCTTGACCTGGTCGAAGAAGGCGGGACGCTGCATTGTATTTCCCAGCAGCAGCCCATGGACTGCGGTGGGAAGCGATAGCGCTACACCGCTTCGGATGAACCGGTGGCAACTGGACATCGCGAAGTACTCTTGCACAAGGAGCGGCGGACTCCGATCCGCCGAAGCCCATGGCAAGCCAATGAGCCGTGGGTTTCCCTCATTTCATTGTGATCTCATGGTCGGGATGAGTTAGAGATGAGCGCCTGAAACAAGCAGGGCGATGCTAACAATCCCGTGCCGCAGGGAACGCCAATTCTTCCATGCGGGGTTGCGGCCTCGGAATTCAAAATCCAGCGCGGGGTGCTGATCGCGCCGTTCACCAGCACGATGGATATGAGCCGCGCACTGACCGGGCTGCCGTTAGGATTTCTCATCTGGCACCGCTTCGACAACTCGGCGCGCGTGGGGGAACTATCAGCCCGCGGGCCGGGTGAGGTGATTGTTTTTCACGGCACCGACGACGAAGCGATCCCGGTGTGGATGAGCCGGACGTTGGCTGCGGGGCAGAAACAAATCGTCCGCCTCTGGGAGATCCCGGGCGGACGACACAATACGATTCAGGAAACGCACGCGGATGAGGTCGCGAAGGCGTTAGAGGAGATTGGAATGTAGCGCTCTATGAGCGTCGATGTGATGGAGCCGCGTCTTGGCGCTTTAACATGGGCATCGTCGCTCACAGAGCGACGCGACTCTTCGACTCAGCGCGAGGCCGGACCGCGTCGGTTGTTGCGACCGGAGGCGTTGCTGTAGTCGCGGCCACCGCCGCCGCCACGGTTGCCACCGCCGCCGCCTTGACGACCTCCGCCGCAGTTGCCGCCGCCTTGGACCATGCCGCCGCCGCTTCTCATGCGGAGGTGGCGATCCGCCAGCGACTCGTCGTGCCAGGCATGATCGTCCCAGCGGGGCACGGGCATCTTGATGACTTTTTCGATTTCGCGGAGGAACTCGCGCTCGTCTTCCGCGCAGAACGAAACCGCACGGCCTTCCGCGCCGGCGCGACCGGTCCGACCGATGCGGTGGACGTAGGCTTCCGGTTCGTTAGGGAGATCGAAATTCACGACCAGGCCGACGTCCTTCACATCGACGCCGCGGGCGGCGACGTCGGTGGCGACGAGCACGGGTGTTAGACCCTTCTTAAATTTTTCGAGCGCCTTCTCGCGCTGCGCCTGGGACTTGTTGCCGTGGATGGCATCGGCCGGGAAACCCGCTTCGCAGAGGCTCTTCGCGAGTTTGTTAGCGCCGTGCTTGGTGCGGCTGAAAACGATGGTGAGCTTGCCGCTGGTGGCGGAAGCCTGGCCACGCAGGAGTTGTTCGAGCAGTGGGCGCTTGTTTTCCCGTTCCACGAAACAGACCTGGTGCTCGATGCGCTCAGCGGTGGTGGTGCCGGGATCGATGCTGACACGGGCCGGGTTGCGCAGGATCGTTTGCGCGAGCTCGACGATGTTAGGCGCGAGGGTGGCAGAGAAAAACAACGACTGGCGGTTGGCGGGAAGGAGCGAAACGATGCGTTTCACATCGCGGGCGAAGCCCATGTCGAGCATGCGGTCCACTTCATCGAGCACGAAAAACTCGACACCGGATAGATCCACGGCGCGTTGGTCGATCAGGTCTAGCAGCCGGCCGGGAGTGGCCACCAGCACATCCACGCCACCGCGCATCGCGGAGACCTGGGGGTTCTGACCGACGCCGCCATAAATGAGTGTCTGCTTGAAGCGGACGTGGGCACCGTAAGTGGTGAAGCTTTTCCCGACTTGGCCGGCGAGTTCACGGGTCGGAGCCAGCACCAGGGTGCGGCATTGGCGGGGCTTGATTTGCTTGGGCCGTTCGTGGATCGCGTGGAGGATCGGCAAGGCGAATCCCGCAGTTTTACCGGTGCCGGTCTGGGCGCAACCGAGAAGGTCGCGGCCCTCTAGCAGCAGTGGGATGGCCTGGGCCTGGACGGGCGAAGGCGTGTGATAGTTGAGTTCGCGCAAAACGCGGTGAAGGGGCGCGGCCAGTGGCAACGCCTCGAATGCAATCGGGGTCATGTTGGTAAATTGCCTGCCTCATCCCGGATGGGCGGCAGACGTTGTCGATGAGCGGTTTGGTGTAACCTCAAACAATCTCTCATCGATGAAGACCGGAAAAGGGTGGAGCCATTCTATCGACTCCCCGCGCGCCGGAAACGGCGTGCGCGGCGAGGCATTAGCCGGTTGCGGATCGATGACAAGACTTTTCCGGCGATTTTCCGGAACCCGGTCAGGCCGGAGCAGGAACCTCCGCCCGTGGAATCGCCCGATGACCACTAAGCGATCCTACGCGGTCACGGTGTCGAGCGGGGCAAATTGAAGGTTTACGCGGCGGGATCGCCTGCCAGCATCCCGCCCGTGCAAGCAACCGCCAAGCGCCTCGCCGGCATTCTCATTCCTGTTTTTTCCCCACGCCGCGAAGGCGATCTGGGGATCGGCGACACCCTGGCCTTGCGCGAATGGATCGATTGGGCGGCGGAGCATCAGGTGGGATTCCTGCAACTGCTGCCGATCAATGAAAACGGCTCGGATGAGAGTCCCTACAGCGCGATTTCCTCGGTGGCACTGGATCCGATTTACCTCGCCTTCGAGGTCGCGGAAATCCCGGGTCTAACCGAGGTGGACCTAGCCAAGGCGCGCGAGCAACTGAAGGCGGCCGTACAATCGCCGCTGGTGAACTACCCGGCGGTGCGAGGCGTGAAACGCAACCTGCTGGAGTTGGCATGGTCGCGATTCGGCAACGCCGCGCCCGAGTTGATAGAAGAATTCAAACAGTTCCGCAAGCAGGAGGCGGAATGGTTGGAGGACTACGCGTTGTTCCGGTTTCTAATGGAAATCCACGGCGAGTCGCTGACCTGGGACCATTGGCCCGAAGCCTGCCGCACGCCGCGCAGCGCACGGGCATTCCTCGACAAACTCCGCAAGCGCGATGCCGCCGGCGTCGATGGCCGGCTCGGATTCTTCGCCTTCATCCAATGGCTGTGTTTCCGCCAATGGCTGGCGCTGCGAGCCCACGCCGAATCCCGCGGGGTGAAACTTATGGGCGACGTGCCGATCGGTGTCAGTTGGCACTCGAGCGACGTGTTTTTCGCCCGCGATGAATTCATGCTCGACTGGTGCGGCGGCTCGCCATCCGAGGGCATGGGCCAGGACGACCCGTTTTTCCAGCAATGGGGCCAGAATTGGGGCATCCCGCTCTATCGCTGGGACTATATGCAGGCTAACGGCTTCACCTGGTGGAAAAAGCGGATCGCCCGCTTGACGCGGATTTTTCAAATCTTCCGGCTCGATCATATCCTCGGATTCTATCGCATCTATGCCTTCCCGTGGCGGCCGGAGCGCAACGCCGATTATATCGGCCTCAACCACCAGCAAGCGGCCTCGATCAGCGGCGGTCACCTCCCCCACTGGGTCCTGCGGCCCGATGACACGGTCGAAAACAAGGCCGCCAACCGCGACGACGGCGATGTCCGCCTGCGCGCCATCCTCGAGGCCGCGAAAGGTGCCGAAGTCATCGCCGAAGACCTCGGCTGGGTGCCCGAATACGTCCGCCCGCACCTGGCGGATCTCGGGATCGCCGGCTTCCGGATTCCGCACTGGGATTGCAACCATCACGGCCACCCCACGCCCGGCAACGCGTTTCCCGAAAACACCTTCGCCACCTACTCCACCCACGACCACGATCCGGTCAACGGCATCTGGCGCGGCTGTCTGCGGGCGATCCAACAGCACCAGGAAAGCCCCACCGAGCAGACCGGTTGGAACGTCGGCGGCGCCTACAGCACCCTGCGCGTTCTATCCGAGTTCGCCGGCATCCCGATCCCCAATCATGCGCCCTGGCCGCCCTACACCGAAGGCATCCGCCTGCGCCTGCTCAAGGCGCTGTTCTCCTCGAATTCGCACTACGCCGTCTTGATGATCACCGAACTCTTCGGCCTCGACGACCGCATCAACCAACCCGGCACTTCCGGCGGTGAAAACTGGCGCTTCCGCCTGCCATGGACGCTCGACGAGATCCGCGACGACCCGCAGTTGAAAGCCAACTGCGACAAACTCGCGACCATCATCAGCATCACCCACCGGGCGTGACAGCGGGGGTGCAGGACAAACAAGTCAAGGAGCGGCGAAACGCGTTCGCCGTGTGGATGAAATGCCGATGACAAGCCCTGATGGCCGCAAATCGGCTCTCCATCCGCAAAGGGCGGACGCGTTCCGCCCCTCCTTGAGCGCCCATGACAGGTTCCTGCGTGTCTCGGCTAACTTTTTTGTCCTACACACTGACAGCGGGCAGTCTAAATCTTTGTCGGTAAAATCGCGACCAAGCCCATGGCCCTTCACGATCCCCCAACCGCCGAAGAACAAATAGATCACTCAATGTGAAGCCGTGAGGCCCCCATTTACTGATAGGGTCGCCCCTCCCGCCGGGCGCGAACCCGGGTTCCCGAATTATTGTTAGACCGTCGTCCCATCCCTCCCACCGCCGCAATTCCCGGGAAATCAGAAAAACCCGGATTTGTTCCGAAAATCAGCTTGCCAAGCCCGGAATCTGCTCCTAATTGTCCCGCCCCCGCACGCGGGGCATGAAGGCGAGGATAGCT
>JANOZJ010000296.1:0-5553 GCA_031429315.1 Akkermansiaceae bacterium | reverse complement strand
ACATTGCGCTGACCCTCGTAAAAATCGTGCCCGATCATACCCACCAAACTGTATGTGGAGCGATCGATGCCTTTCAACGCGCGGCCCAACAGCTCATCCGCCTTGCCGTTTCCATAAACGTCGGAAGTGACGAAGGTGCGGATGCCGGACTCATAAGCGGTCTCGATGCAGCCGATGAAGCGCTCCTCGGAGAGGGTTTCGCCAAAGTGCATGAAGCGTCCGCCGCTCCAGGTTCCGTATGCTGTGGTGGTAGGTTCCATGGTGAAAAGATTCTAGTGGCGATGTAGGCCAGTGATCTCAGCGGGTCAATCTCAAGCCGAAAGTAATCACGGACTAATGCCCCGATTATTTGTCTGTCACTTTATAATAGGCACCGGAAAGACCCGCCTCATGGCCGACCGCCTCGCCGCCGTCGTCGCCGACGACGCCACCTCATCCTCAGTCCCTACCGGACCAACGACTGAAGCCACGACAATTTTTAAGCACCGCTGCGGCGGATCTGAAAATGTGACGGGAAACTCAGATGAAATCCGACTTGCACGATGTTCCAAAAACCGGAACATTGCTGTGTGATTGTCAATTTCGCCGACAAGCAAACCTAAGCTCTTTGGAGGGGAAAACGCACCAGCTTCCCATCAGACCTGCTCTTACGCGCCATCAATAAGCTCAACTTACTTTCCTCCGCACCCTCACTGGCCGCGTTGAGCGTTCCTCCGAGTAACCGATTGGAAGCTCTCAAAGGCAACCGCGCGGGACAACACAGCATCCGAATCAATGACCAATGGCGTCTCTGCTTCCGCTGGGAAGCGGGAAACGCGTTCGACGTCGAAATCACAGACTACCACTAACTCCCACATACCATGAACCGCGAACAAAAAGCCATCCTCGCCTCCACTCCTGGACACATCCTCCAGACTGAGTTTCTCGACGGCTTCCACCTCACGCAGATGGAGCTTTCCAAACGCACTGGCATTCCCCGCTCCGCCATCAACGAGATCATCAAAGGCAAGCGCGCCATCAGCACCGAGACCGCCTTTGCCTTGGGTTTCTTCTTCAACATCGAGCCTCAGTTTTGGATCAACCTCCAAAGCCAATACGACATCCGCCGTGTCGAAATGGAAAAAGCCGCAGTCATCCGGGCGCGGGTCAGCCCGCTCGTCGTGTGAACCGGAACCATGCCTGTTATTTGGGAGAGCTCTTCCCGCCATCTCTTCCTCTTCCCAATCAAAAATCCAAAATCATCAATCGGAAATCGTCAATCCCCCCCTCTTCCCAGCATCCCCATCCTCACCGTCCACCAATCCAAAGGCCTCGAATTCGACACCGTCATCATCGCTGGCCTCCGCGTCTTCCTCTGCGCCCTCCGCAACTCCGCGTTTCCGCGTTTCCGTTCATCCCATCCTCAAAACCCCATCATCCCAGCTCCGCGTCCCTTTGCGACCTTCGCGCCTTCGCGGTTCAAATCCTTCCCCTTTCGACCTTCGATGTTGGGCGTTCGATGTTCTTTTCCCCACTTTTCTCCTTCCCCGCAATCTCCCAGCAGTTAGCCTTCTGGCAATCCCATTTCTTCCCCATCAAAAATCCAAAATCATCAATCGTAAATCATCAATCCACCCCTCTTCCCATGGGCTTCACCCTCATATCACCTGCCGATCAAAATGTCCGCTGGCCGTGCCGACGCTTGTTAGTCCGGACTAATCCTATTAATAATCTATCAAAACGCTCCCATGAAAGAGGAATTTCAGATCGTAATCCCGTTTAACGTTTATAGCGCCAGTGCCGTTTCGGCCGCACGACGCTATGTTACCCTCGTAGCGGAGCAGATTTCACAGGCACATGCCAAAGAGCGAAACGAGGCTGTACAAATCTACCGAGAAATCTCCAATCCCGACGAGGCTGACTACGACATGGGCGTCAGGTCAGTTGATCGGGACTTCGAGGAGGGGTTTTTCCAAATACTTTATCTTAACTCTGTCGTTTATCTATACATGATCTTTGAGACCTACGTTTCCCGGCACATAACTGGGATTCAAAGGTTTTGTGAAATGGATTCCGAAATTTTGAGTCGACTCAAGAAGAAGAATAACTGCGGAATCGTCGAAGCGACGCAGATTTATTTCAATGATCATGCAAATATTAATTTCTTCACCGATGACCAATGGGGCCAGCTAAAAGAAATTGCACACGTCCGTCACTGTATTGTTCACGATGCAGGCATTCCTAGGGACTCAAACAGAAACCGTGATTCCATCTACAAATTGGAGAAACGAATTTGGCGGGATCAGCCTGTAGGATTGCAGATCGACCGGTATCAAGGGCGCGATTTAGGCTGCCCCATGAATCTCAATCAACGATTTCTTGAATACTGCTTGAGCGTCATCGAAGAATTCTTTGATGCACTCGGAACCGCTGCAGAGGGAAAATTTAAAGAAAGCGGTCCGAAGAATCCTTGATCAAGGGGAAACGCCACTAGCATCAAAATCGTATTAATTTCATATCAATGTCCTCAGAGAATTCAAATCCAGCAGAAGAGACGGGATTGCAATTTCATCCAGGTTCTGGATTGGCGAGGCTTCCGAACGCTGGCACACCGGCGTTGTCTGAGATCATCAACCGCTCGCTTGTTCACGTTCAGACGAGCAAGGCGCTTGGGATTCTTCACCGAATCGGGGAGCACGAACTCTATGGACCGGATTACCGCCTGGTCTGCGCTTGGGCGGACGACGTGAGACAAACGCCAGAAGTGGTCTTGGACGTTCTTCTCGATATAAAATATCCGGATGTGGGTGATAAATGGCAAACCAAACTCGTTAGTGGGCGCTTTAAAAGCATCCAGGTCGATCATAGTATCCTCCCTGTCGACGGATTTCCTTCAGTCGAGGGACTCGTTTTGGAGAGTTTCAGCCTCTTAAGAAGTGCTCTTAAGATGGATTTATCCGGGATCCCAAAGCTCACGAGACTTAAATGGAATGAAAGCCTGGCCGAGTTGGATTTGTCCGTGGTCCCGAATCTCGCGGAACTTGATTGTTGTGGCAACCAGCTGACCGAGCTGGATTTGTCCCCGGTCCCGAATCTCTCGGAACTTGCCTGTAATGGAAACGAACTGGCTGAACTGGATTTGTCAAAGGTTCCAAATCTCACGAGACTTTATTGCTATGAGAACCAGCTGGCCGAGCTGGATTTGTCCGGAGTCCCGAGTCTCACGGACATTTGGTGCGGCGACAATCTGCTCACCGAACTGGATTTGTTCCTGGTTCCGAATCTCACGAAGCTTTCGTGTAGTTTCAACCAGCTGGACGAGCTGTATTTGTTCTCGGTCCCGAATCTCACGGAACTTTGCTGCAACGACAACCAACTGGTCGAGCTTGACTTGTCCTTGGTCCCGAATCTCACGGAACTTAATTGTCACAGCAACCAACTGGACGAGGTGGATTTGTCCCCGGTTCCGAACCTCACGGAACTTGACTGCGGCAACAACCCGCTGGGAGAGCTTGATTTGTCCGATGTCCCGAATCTCACGGAACTTAATTGCAGCAACAACGTGCTCACCGAACTGGATTTGTCCTCGGTCCCGAATCTCACGGAACTTGACTGCGGCACCAACAAGCTGGGCGAGCTTGATTTGTCCGGGGTCCCGAATCTCACGGAACTTGATTGCAGCTACAACCAGCTGAGCGAGCTGGATTTGTCCCCGGTTCCGAATCTCACGAGCCTTAATTGCGATGAGAACCCACTGGGCGAGCTGGATTTATTAAGAGTCCCGAATCTTAAGAGCCTTAGGCGCGAATGGAGCCAGCTAACCGAGCTTGATTTGTCAGGGGTTCCAAATCTCACGGAACTTTACTGCAAAAGAAACAAATTGACCATGCTGGATTTGTCCTCGGTCCCTAATCTCATGACTCTTTCATGTGGTTTCAACCAGCTGGTCGAACTGGGTTTGTCAGGAGGCCAGAATCTCACAAAACTTTATTGCTATAAGAACCAACTGGCCGAACTGGATTTGTCTGGGGTTCCTAATCTCTCGGTCCTTTGGTGCAACGACAACCTGCTCACCGAACTGGATTTATCCCCAGTCCCGAATATAACGAAACTCGACTGCGGCAGCAACCAGCTGGGCGAGCTGGATTTGTTCGGGGTCCCGAATCTCACGGAACTTAATTGTATAGGCAACCGGTTAGTCGGGCTGGATTTGTCCTCGGTCCCGAATCTCACGACGCTTTCATGTGGTTACAACCATCTGGCCATGCTGGATTTATTCTCGGTCCCGAATCTCATGGTGCTTTCGAGTCGTTGCAACCATCTAGCAAAACTTATTTTGTCTTCGGTCCCGAATCTCACGGAACTTGACTGCGGCACCAACCAGCTGGGCGATCTTGATTTGTCCGGGGTCCCGAATCTCATGAAACTTTCATGTCGTTCCAACGAGATGGCCGAGTTAGATTTGTCCCCGGTCCCGAATCTCACGATACTTGATTGCAGCAATAACCAGCTGACCGAGCTGGATTTATCAGAGGTTCCGAATCTCACGAAACTTGAATGCGGAAGCAACCAACTTGCCGAGCTTGATTTATCCGTGGTCCCGAATCTCAAGATCCTTAGCCACAACTGGGGCCAGCTGACCGAGCTTGATTTGTCCGCCGTTCGAAATCTCACGGAACTTGAATGCAAAGGAAACAGCTTGGCCAAGCTAGATTTATCCGTGGTTCCGAATCTCACTAAACTCGAGTGCAACGACAATCAATTGGTCGAACTTGACGTGTCGATGCTCTCGAATCTCACGGAACTTGAATTTGACCGTCATTCAACCCGCCTGATCCAACGCCCAGACCAAAATTTCTGATGAATAGCGATGCGCTATGGATTCTGATCGACACCGAGACAACCGGCTACGCGAAGCCCGTCTTTGCGGTGGATTTCTCTGGGGTCAGTCCCCGCAGTCTCACAAAACGATTGATGAATGAGGTCATTGCTCACGGATTAACAATTTCGGTTGTCTGAATCAGCCATTAAATTACGACCTGACTGGAGTGGTTGGCGGAGTCCTCGAACTAGCGGCGTTCAGGTGGGTAACTGAGATTCTGAAAAGCTGAAACGCTGAAATTTGAGACGCGGCGGACTGCTGGTTTGCCGGCATCCGGGGCTGGAGCATTACCAACGGCTCATCGAGGCCGCCCGCAGCCGTCTCGCGGTTCTGGAGCTGGATTACGGGGTGGAGAAATCCAAGGTGAACTCCGTGCGTTCGCGTTTGTTCGGTGCCCTGCGTTTTCACCACCCTCATGGAACTCCGCTCCCTCTACGAGCATCTCCAAGCCAGAATCCTGGAACTCATCGAAACCCTCGACACCCTACATGCCAGCCCGGATTACGAAGTCTTCCTATTCGCCGAGAAAGACGCCGCCGTGATCGACACCATTGAGGTGGACCCCGAAGTCCGGCCGCTGAGGGGCTAAACTAAGCTATGGTGGCGGGTTGCGGGAAAGGGGTAGTTGATCATGGATGATGGATCAAGGGTGGAGTGGCTGGGGACTCGAATTTGGGAAGCTGGAGCGCAAG
>JANOZJ010000295.1:0-4049 GCA_031429315.1 Akkermansiaceae bacterium | reverse complement strand
TACTTCACCAAACAAAGCAAGGACCTCAGCGATAAGCTCGTCGAGTCGATCCAGCACTTGATGAATCTACCGAAAATCATCCGCTCCGTTTGCAAAACGCATTCCGAATAACGGAACTAATTTTTGGCAAAGGGTCTAAGTTGCAGAAAAGTTTCAGGCTTAAATTCCAGTGCCCGATACACCCGCACGACTCCAAGTGCTGGCGGGTCTCGAACCCGCCTTCCGCGACACCGGACTTGCGGAGACCACGCACGCCGGACGCATCGCTGCCATTCTCGCCGAACTTGAGTCCGGATCACACCCCGCTATTGCCAGCCTGACCGTCGTCGATCCTCCGGATACCCTTCCCCGCTGCTGGATCAAACTTTTCGCAGCCCTCAACGTAAGCTACGACGACCCCGCACCGACCACTGCCCTCGCGGAATCATCCTCTACCCAGTACCGGGCATGTTAGAGCGGTGCGGCGGAGCTGAATTTTACAATCCTAACTGATTTTTCACTTCGACAAATGCCTTCACTGCCATTTCCAAATCCTCTTGCTTGTGGGCCGCACTGATCTGAGTCCGGATCCGGGCTTTTCCCTGCGGCACCACCGGGTAGCTGAAACCGATGACATAAACTCCCCGCTCCAGCATGGCTTCGGCAAATCTCGCGGCCAACGCTGCATCGCCTAACATGACCGGCATGATCGGGTGCTCGCCCGGCGTGATGGTGAAGCCCGCCTCCGTCATCGCCTGGCGGAAATAACGGGTGTTCTTCTCCAGCGCGTCGCGCAAGCCGGTGGAATCCTTCAGCATGCGGATCACCTCTAACGACACCCCGGCGAACATCGGGGCGAGGGTGTTGCAGAACACGTACGGCCGCGAGCGCTGGCGCAGCAACTCGATGATTTCCCTGCGCCCGCTGGTGTAGCCGCCGCTCGCGCCACCGAGCGCCTTGCCCAGGGTGCCGGTTAGGATGTCGATGCGGTCCATCACCCCGCAATGCTCATGAGTGCCCCGGCCCTGCTTGCCCATGAAGCCCACAGCGTGGGAATCATCCACCATCACCAGCGCGTTGTATCTATCTGCCAGGTCGCAGATTTCCTTCAAGGGCGCGATGACGCCCTCCATCGAGAAAACTCCGTCCGTCGCGATCAGTTTGAACCGCGCGCCCTTGGCGTCCGCCGCGATGAGCTGCGCCTCCAAGTCGGCCATCTCGCGGTTTCCATAACGAAAGCGCATGGCCTTGCATAAACGTATGCCATCGATGATTGAAGCGTGATTGAGCGCGTCGCTGATGACCGCATCCTCTGGCCCTAGCAGGGATTCGAATAGTCCGCCATTTGCATCAAAACAAGAACCGTAGAGAATAGTATCCTCGGTGCCGAGGAAATCACTCAAGCTCGTCTCCAACTCCCTATGAACGTCCTGAGTTCCACAAATAAACCGCACGCTGGCCAGGCCGTAGCCCCAGTGATCAAGCGCCTCATGCGCCGCCTGCCGCACTTGCGAATGTTGTGCGAGGCCCAGGTAATTGTTGGCACACATATTCAGCAACGGCCCGCGTCCGTCCGCATAGACGATGGCCCCTTGTGGAGTCGAAAGCTGGCGCTCTTGCTTATAGGTGCCTGCCTCGCGGATACCGTCGAGCTGGGCTTTGAGATGTTGAGTAAACTGAGTGTTCATCGTCGTTAGATTAGTTCTGGATTCAATGGAAAACCGTCCAGTCGAGTACGACCTTCCCGCTCATGCCGGAGTTTATGACTGAGAAACCTTTCTCGAAATCATCCGCCCCGAAGCGATGGGTGATGACCGGCTTGATGTCCAATCCGCTTTCCAGCATGACGTTCATTTTATACCAGGTCTCATACATCTCGCGGCCGTAAATTCCCTTGATGGTGAGCATGTTGAAAATCACCTTGTTCCAGTCGATCAACATCGGCTCGCTGGGAATTCCCAGCATGGCGATCTTGCCGCCATGGCACATCGAATCGATCATCTCGCGGAATGCGGCGGGACTCCCGCTCATTTCCAGCCCCACATCGAAGCCCTCCGTCATGCGCAGGGTTTTCCGCACCTCGGCAAGGCTGCCCTTGGTGACGTTGAGCGCCACATCGGCACCGAGTTGCTTCGCGAGATCCAGGCGATAGTCATTCACATCCGTGATCACCACATGGCGGGCACCCGCGTGTTTCGCGACGGCTGCCGCCATGATGCCGATCGGTCCCGCGCCGGTGATCAGCACATCCTCACCTAACAAATCAAACGATAGCGCCGTGTGAACCGCATTTCCGAAGGGATCAAAAATCGCGGCAACATCCTCATCCACATCCGTCGGGTGATGCCAGACATTGGTCATCGGCACACTGATGAACTCGGCGAACGCGCCCGTCCGGTTCACTCCGATGCCCATGGTGTCCTTGCAGAGATGGCGCCGCCCGGCGAGGCAGTTGCGACAACGTCCGCACACGACGTGGCCTTCGGCACTGACGATTTCCCCGACGTGGAAATCGCCCACATTCGACCCGACGTCCACGACTTCGCCGACGAATTCATGGCCGACGACCATCGGCACGGGAATTGTTTTCTGCGCCCATGCATCCCAGTTGTAAATATGCAGATCGGTGCCGCAGATCCCGGTTTTACGAACTTTGATTAACACGTCATTGATGCCTGCGACGGGTTCAGGGACGTCCTGCAACCACAGCCCGGGTTCTGATTTTGATTTGACCAGTGCTTTCATGCGGAAATCGCCTTCATTTCAATCGGCTCACTTCCGGGATAATGGAATTCAATCCATTAAAATGGCAAGCCCAACTTTCCACTTTACAGGAAAATCCAACCAATATACCGATCACGCGTGCCAGCAAAGCGTATTGCCAAGAAAGCGAGCAAGACCTCCGCAGCGACCGACGCCGAGTCCATCAACGAGAATCTCGGCCGCCGGGTGAGGAAACTTCGCGCCGATCGCGGCTGGTCCTTGGAAGAACTTGCCTCCGTGAGCGGAGTGAGCCGCTCGATGCTCAGCGAAATCGAGCGGGAACGTGCGAACCCGACGCTCAGCGTGACCTACCGCATTGCGCGTGCCTTCGGCTTGTCCCTGCAGGATCTCATCGAAAGCGCGGATTCAGCATCATCCATCCAAGTCACCCGCGCCAATGACAGCGCCCAGATCTTCCGCTCGGACAAGCAATGCCAGATCCGCACCCTTTCGCCGCTCAACCTGGAAAAGGACATCGAGTTCTATGAATTACGGCTGCCGGCGGACGGAGCGCTGACCAGCCAACCGCATGTGGACGGCACTCGTGAATTCCTCATCGTCAAGGATGGCGGAGTGAATCTCCAGTCGGGAAATTTCAACGAGTCCCTCAGCAAGGGCGACTCGGCCACCTACCGGGCCGATGTCGCCCACGCCATCGCCAACTCCGGCAAACGCGATGCCGTGCTGCTCCTCGTCGTCCTCTACCGTTGACCTTTCACCACATCGCTGCTTACGTCTGCGATCACATCCATCAATCCAGCATCCATTCTGCAAATGCACCCCGTGGTAAAAGTCATTCTCGATGAACCCGCAGCAGGCGATTTGAAGCGAGCGGACTATTACCGCTGGGTGTATGAAAGCAAACCGGCTTGGCAATCGTTCCAGATGAATCGCCCCCCTTTCGAAGTCTTTTGGAAATGAAATCTATCACCCACATCATCCTGCCGATCTTAACGGGACTTGTTTTAAATGGCTGTAACCGGAACACGAGGGCTGTCGCAACCACCATTGCCGCCCACGATGACGGAACGCCGATTTCATTCAATGAGTCGATCCAGCCGATTCTGTCGAGGAACTGCTACCAATGACATGGTCCGGATTCCGGGACCCGCGAGCCGAAAAAAGAACCGCTGCGGCTGGACCGGGAAAAATTTGCCTTTCTCAAGCGCGAGGATGGTAAGCCCGTCATCCTTCCAGGCGACACTTCTGGTTCGAGGTTACTGCATGTCATTCACTCCACGGACCCGGACGAAGTGATGCCGCCTCTGAAATCACACAATCAACTGACTGCCGAAGAAAAAAAATTA
>JANOZJ010000294.1:0-2615 GCA_031429315.1 Akkermansiaceae bacterium | reverse complement strand
GCGCCGAAGGCCGGCACGATGAGCACGTCGTCCTCCGTTAGGTCGTCATAGCTGGCGTCCATTTCCTGCCACGGCAGCGAGACGATGCCCATCTCGCGGAGGTGGCGGTTGACGTCCGGGTTGTGGATGATTTCGCCTATCAGGAAAATCCGGTTGTCGGGGAAAACTTTGCGCGAGGCGTAGGCGAGATCGATCGCCCGCTCGACGCCATAACAGAACCCGAATTGCTCGGCGAGCAGCACGGTGGTGTTGCCGACGGTGATCTTGCCGCCACGGTCGCGGAGCTTCTCGACGATGGTCGAGTGGAAATGGATCGCCACTTCCGCGGAGACGCGTTCCATCACATCCGGGCGGCGCACGTTGACCCGGGGTTTCTTGGCTTTGCTGGCGGCTTCGCTCATCGGCGCACGATATAGCCGCGAATCCGGGCGCGACCAACTCATTTCCGCGGACGCGAAGTGCCTTGTGATGCAGTCCGGGACTTCAGTCCTTTTTCCAGTTTCGAAGACCGGACTGAAGTCCTCGACTACTTTACTTGCCCTTGCGGATTTCCCGGCCATGCTTCGCCGCCTTGTGAGTTTCATTCCGGTCGAGCCATCTGTGGAAGCCTTCGCTGAGCTGGCGATGCGGGGCAATGTCGTGCCCGTTTACACCCAGCTTGCCGCCGACTTCGAGACCCCGTTGTCCGCCTATTTAAAATTGCGGGATAGCAAGCATTCGTTTCTGTTGGAGAGCGCCGAGAGTTCCGAGAAAGGCGGCCGCTGGTCGATCGTCGGCAGCGGTCCACGGCTCGTTTTCGAAGCCCGGGACAAGGAAATCACCATCCGCGAAGGCTCGAAGGTCCGCACCTTCACTGCGGAGGACGACGTGCTGGCCGCGTTGGAGCGGGAAATGGCACCCTACAAGCCGGTGACTCACGGCGCGCTGCCGCAATTCTCCGGTGGCATGGTCGGCTATCTTTCCTACGATGCTGTTAGGCAGTTCGAGCCGACGCTCGGCCCGCCGCCGCCGGATGTGCTGGGGATCCCTGATGCGATGTTCATGTTGGCGGACACGCTGCTGGTGTTTGATCACCGGTTGCGTCGGTTGCTGGTCATTGCGAACGCGTTTATCGACGAATTCTCCTCTCCCGAGCAGGCCTACGTCGCCGCCCGCGGCCGCATCGCCGCGATGGTGGAAATTCTCAACCGGCCGCTGCATGTCACGGCGCTTAACGGACTGGTCGATGTGCAACCGGTCGAAGCACGGAGCAACACGACTCAGCAGGAATATGAGGACATGGTCCGCGCGGGCAAGGAGTTCATCGCCGCCGGGGATATCTTCCAATTCGTCCCCAGCCAGCGCTTTGAAACGGATTTCGACCGCCCGGCGGTGGATCTCTATCGAGCGCTGCGCTTGGTCAATCCGTCGCCTTACATGTTCATTCTGGAACTGGGAGATTTCGCGCTCGTCGGCAGTTCGCCGGAAGTTCACGTCCGCTCGATCGAGGGCCGTATCGACATCCGCCCGATTGCCGGCACCCGTTGGAGAGGGAAGACCCCGGAGGAGGACGATGCGCTTGCTGCGGATCTTCTTGCCGACCCGAAAGAACGTGCCGAGCATCTGATGTTAGTCGATCTCGCCCGCAATGACGTCGGCCGCATCGCTAAGCACGGCAAGGTCAGCGTCGATGATTTCATGATCGTCGAGCGTTACAGTCACGTCATGCACATTGTTTCGAATGTCTCGGGCGAACTCGATCCATCCCACAGTGCCTACGACGTGTTGCGTGCGACTTTTCCGGCTGGCACGGTCAGCGGCGCACCCAAGATCCGTGCGATGCAAATCATCAATTCGTTGGAGAAAAATAAACGCTGCGCCTATGCCGGAGCGGTTGGCTACTTCGGTTTCGACGGCTCGCACGACTCCTGCATCACCCTCCGCACGTGTCTTCTCAAAGGCGGCAAAGTCTATGTCCAGGCGGGTGCCGGCGTGGTCGCGGATTCCAATCCAACCTACGAGTATGTGGAAACCGTCAACAAGGCGAAGGGCATGCTCCGCGCGGTGGCGCTTGCCAAGACCATGGGCCCTGAGAACTAAGTAGAGAAATCAAACCGCAGATGGACGCAGATAAACGCAGATGGAAGACGGTATCAGAATGCCGAACCAATCTCTTCTCTTATTAACGTCCCGTTCATCTGCGGTTAAAAAAATCTTAATCCCACCTCCATGCTCCTCATTCTCGATAACTACGACTCCTTCACCTACAACCTCGTCCAATACTTCGGCGAGCTAGGCGCGGAGATGAAGATTTTCCGCAACGACGTTCTAACGGTGGATGAGGTGAAGGCGCTCAAGCCCGAGCGCATCTGCATTTCACCCGGCCCCTGCACTCCGACCGAAGCAGGCATTTCCTGCGAACTGATCGCGGAAATGGGCGCGACCACGCCGATTCTAGGCGTGTGTCTCGGCCACCAGTCCATCGGCCAAGTCTATGGCGGCGACGTGGTCCGCGCCGACCGCCTGATGCACGGCAAGACCTCGCCGATCCATCATTCCGGCAAGAGCGTTTTCGGCGGAATGCCCAGCCCCTTCGAGGCCACCCGCTACCATTCACTGATCGTCAAGCGCGAGAC
>JANOZJ010000293.1:0-7052 GCA_031429315.1 Akkermansiaceae bacterium | reverse complement strand
TTCAACGACGCCAGCCCGGTGACCACCGAGCTGAGCAAGGATTGGAGGAAACCGGCGGCGGTGAATTTGCGGGAATTGCGGATGATCAACCGGGTTTGGCTTGCGATCAGATCAAGGTCGGGCAGGCTCGGCCACGAGCGGGCGGCGGGTAAGGCTTTTGACATGCCGAACTTGCCGGCTCGCTCACCTTGTCAAGCTTTTATTGGAATTACTTTCGTTTAAATCGCTGAAAATCAATCATTTGCGCGCTAAACTGACGCGAATGACGCTGGTGCCATCGTCACCTGAATAGTTGAAAATCGAGATTCTTAGCCGCCCCGGGGCTTGGCGGCCGAAAATCCGCTTGAACGACGGCTTGCCGTTTGCCGATCTGCTGTCTAATTTCTTTCGAAACAGCCCCTATGAAAGCCATCTACCTGATCTCCCTGTTTGCTTTGGTCACCCCGCTCGCGGCTCAGAACGCGCCCAAGCCCGTTGAAAAAATGCCGGTCGTCGATGCGAAGACCCTGTCGCCGAACCAGCAGGCGTTCCTCAATCTCCCGGAAGAAAGCCGCAAGGAGTTCGTTAAGCGCCTGAGCGAGGCGACCCGGCTCTTCCAGCAGAAGCGGATTTTCGAAACCCTTGATGAACTCGACAAGACCGAGAAGATTTTCGCCGACAGCCCGGAGATCTACAATCTGCGCGGCAGTTGCTTCGTCGAAATGCGCGCCTTCGACAAGGCTCTCGCGCAGTTCGAAAAATCCCGCAGCTTCACCAAGGACAATGCCAGCATCGACTTCAACGTCGCCGAGGTCTATTTCGTCACCAAGGAGTGGAAGAAGTCCCTCGATATGTTGGAGAACATCTTCAAGATTCTGCCGAAGGAAAACATGGTGCTCGGCCGGTTGGTCGAGTTCAAGATGTATCTCTGCATGAAGAAGCTCGGGATGAATGACGAGGCCGCGACCCTCGCCGACAAATACGATTTCCTCGACGATTCCCCTTATCACTACTACATGCAGGCGGCCCTCGCCTATGACAAGAAAGACTTGGTCAAGGCGGAGGAGTGGCTGGCCATCGCCGGGCGCATTTTCCAAGACCCCAACGTCCTCGCTCCGTGGCAGGACACGATGGTCGAGTATGGCTACATCAAGAGCTTCTATGGCGACGACGCGGCGGCTGACAAATAATTCACGACTCGCCCGCCGCGTAATTGAGTTCCCTGATGGGCGCCAGGCACCTGCGCGGAGGTGTTACACTGCCGCGCATCAGGATTTGTAAAATAAGGAGTAGGGACCTTATTGTCCCTATCTTCCCTATGGTTAAAGAAGAGAGGCGTCAATAAGGTCGCCACTCCTTACCCGGAAAAATCAGCAATCGATGCGTTGCCGCGCAACTCGCAAACGGCTAGATTCACGACAAATTCACCACCATGGGACTCGAAAAAATCACTCAGAAGCTCCAGGAAGCACTCCAATCCGCGCAAAGCATTGCCTCCAAGTCCGCCCATGCGGAGCTGAAAAGCCTGCACGTCCTGCTCGCCCTGCTCCAACAGGAAGGCGGCATCGCCACACCGATCCTGCAGAAGGCCGGCGTCGATATCGGGCGGCTGAAACTCTCCGTCGCCGCCGCGCTGGCCCGCGAACCCAGCGTCCAGGGCGCGTCCACCCAACCGCAGATCAGTGTCGGGCTGCGCGCCACCCTAGACTTCGCCGACAAGGCCCGCGAATCGCTCGGCGACGACTACCTGAGTGTCGAACATTTCCTGCTAGGCTCTTTGAGAGGCGATTCGCCCGCCGGCAAGCTCCTCAAGGAAGCCGGGCTTGATGAAAAGAAAGCCCGCGATGCCATCACCGGTGTCCGTGGCTCACAAAAAGTCACCGACGACTCGCCCGAGGGGAAATACCTGACGCTCGAAAAATACGGCACCGATCTAACGGCCCGTGCGCGTGAGGGCAAAATCGATCCCGTCATCGGCCGCGACCACGAGATCCGCCGCGTGCTCCAGGTCCTTTCCCGCCGCACCTAGACCAACCCAGTGCTCCTCGGCGAGCCCTGCGTCGGCCAGACCGCCATCGTCGAGGGACTCGCCCGCCGGATCGTCTCGGGCGACGTGCCGGACTCGATGAAAAACAAGCGCATCATCGCCATGGATCTCGGCGGGATGTTAGCCGGCGCGAAATACCGCGGTGAGTTCGAGGAACGGCTCAAGGCGTTCCTCAAGGAAGTCACCGATTCCGAGGGCCAGATCATCCTTTTCATCGACGAACTCCACACCATCGTCGGTGCCGGTGCCAGCGAGGGCGCGGTCGATGCCTCCAACCTGCTCAAGCCGCAGTTGGCCCGTGGCGAGCTCCGCACCATCGGCGCGACCACCCTCGACGAATACCGCAAGCACATTGAAAAAGACGCGGCGTTAGAACGACGTTTCCAGCCGGTCATGGTCGGCGAGCCGTCGGTGGAAGACTCGATCGCCATTCTCCGCGGCCTCAAGGAGCGCTACGAAGTCCACCACGGCGTCCGCATCCAGGACAGCGCGTTGGTCGCCGCCGCCACTCTATCAGACCGTTATATTTCAGGTCGTTTCCTGCCGGACAAGGCCGTCGATCTGATGGATGAAGCCGCCGCCCGTTTGAAGATCGAGCTCGACTCGATGCCCACCGAGATCGACGTGCTGGAGCGCCAGATCCTCCAGTTGGAAATGGAGAAGAAGGCCCTCGAAAAGGAAACCGACAAGGCTTCCGTGGTCCGCCTTGAGAAAGTCAGGGAAGAGCAGGCGAACCACCGCGAAAAATCCTCCGGCCTGATGGCCCAGTGGCGGAATGAAAAGGGGATCATCGACCAGGTTAGAGCCGCCCAGGAAAAGATCGAGACCCTCAAGGGCGAGGTCGAACGCGCCCAACGCATCGGTGATCTAACACGCGCCTCGCAGATCACCTACGGCGATCTGCCTGAGGCCCACCGCGAACTTGAAACCGCCAAGGACCACCTCACCGGCCTCCAGGGCCAGGGCGCGTTGCTCAAGGAGGAAGTCACCGAGGAGGACATCGCCCGCATTGTTTCCTCGTGGACCGGCATCCCCGTGAGCCGCTTGCAGGAAGGCGAGAAACAGAAACTCGTCAGCATGGAAGCGCGGTTAGGCGAACGCGTCGTCGGCCAGAAAAAAGCCATCAAGGCCGTCGCCAACGCCGTCCGCCGCGCCCGCGCAGGCTTCCAGGACGAGAACCGTCCGATCGGCTCGTTCATTTTCCTCGGCCCCACCGGAGTCGGCAAGACCGAGCTGTCCAAGGCCCTCGCCGAGTTTCTCTTCGACGACGAGGGCGCCATGATCCGCATCGACATGTCCGAATACATGGAGAAACACAGCGTCGCCCGGCTGATCGGCGCGCCTCCTGGCTACGTCGGCTACGAGGAAGGCGGCCAGCTCAGCGAACAGGTTAGACGCAAGCCGTACTCCGTCGTGCTCTTCGATGAAATCGAAAAAGCCCACCCGGATGTCTTCAACGTCCTGCTCCAGGTCCTCGACGACGGCCGCATCACCGACGGCCAGGGCCGTACCGTGGATTTCCGCAACACCGTGCTGATCATGACATCTAACATCGGCTCGCAGTATATCCTCCACGAGGGCAACGCCGAGCAACGCGAAGCCAAGGTCACCGAAGCCCTGCGCGGCCACTTCCGCCCCGAGTTCCTCAACCGCATCGATGAAATCATCATCTTCGACCGCCTCCAGCGCGACGAGATCACCACCATCGTCGATCTCCAGCTCGCCCGCGTCCGCCAGCGCCTCGCCAAGCAAGGCCTCGGCCTCGCCCTAACCGAAGCCGCCAAGGAGCACATCGGCACCCAGGGCTACGATCCGGTTTACGGCGCGCGCCCGCTCAAGCGCGTGATCCAGCACCTCCTGCTAGACCCGCTCAGCCTCGACGTGCTGGAAGGCAAGTTCGTGGACGGCGACGTGATCCGGGCGGACGTGGATGGCAGCCAAATCGTCTTCACCAAGTGATGCGACGTGTCATCGTCTCAAAATCTCTCCTGTCCTGCCATCAACGCGAACACCCTGAGCAAACGCTCGGCGCGGACTATCGCCAAGAAAGATGTCATGGACGTAGTAATAATCGGAATCGGCGTAAATGTGCCAGACATGCTTGAGCGAAAGCGCGCCGGACTCGCGGGCTACTGAAACCGCCTGAGCCGGAGTCACGGTGAATGCATCTGGTGAAGGCAAACCGGCTGGCAGCGATGTCGGCTGCGTCCAAACTGCACGCACATCTCGCGAACCGGTGGCGCACCCGACAACCGCAAGGCAAAGAATCGAGATGGAGAGGAGCGTGCGCATGTGGCCTATCGTGTAGGAAATGCAGTCATCCTCAATCGCGATTCGTCCTGATTGAGCGTGGTCATGCCGTCTAACTTCCTATTATCCGACCGGCGGATTTTGCCAGTCGGATGGCGGGAAATGCAGAAAGTGCCGTTCTGCTAGAGGTTGGTGGGGATTGAAGCGGGTGTTCAGGCACGGTCCAGTCGTATGGCAAGGAGCGGAGAAGGCGAGGAATTTTCCGCCGGGTGGTTCAGTGCCGGGTGCGGGACAAATAAGTCAAGGAGCGGCGAAACGCGTTCGCCGTGTGGATGAAATGCCGATGAAAAGCCTTGATGGCCGCCCATCGGCTGTCCATCCGCGAGGGCGGACGCGTTCCTCCCCTCCTTGAGCGCCCATGACGGGTGGCTGCGTGTTCAGACTAACTTTTTTGTCCTACACCCGTTCCGGAAGATCCCAGTCGTCTAGCAGGGCTTTGCTGGAGTTCCCGATCGCCTTGTTGGTCCACTTGGCCGAGGTGCCTTTAATCCCTTTCATTAGCATGCCGAGGTCCGTGCCTTGCCGGAGTCGCGGTAACAGATTGGAAAGGAACAGGCAGGAATGCCTAGATCACATCACGCCTGCTCCGACTCTTTGACTTCTTCAGGCTCGACTTGCGGTTCCTCAACCGGAGCCGGCGAGCGACCGTTGTTTTCGAGCAGGATGAAGACTTCTTGTTGCACCGCCTCGATGTCGCTGAGCGCGATGTCGGGATCCTTGACGATGAAGACCTCGCCGGTCTTGCGGTGTTCGTAAACGCGGAGGATGCCGGTGGGGGTGCGCTGGCTGTCGGTCTCGCGCAGGAGCTTCTGGCGCTCTAACATGACGGCGAGGATGAAGCGAGCGTTCTCGGTGTGGTCCTCGTCTTCCTCGACGAGACGCTGGAGGATTTCCTCGGCGCTGAGTTTTTCGGCGGCGAGCGCGGCTTCGTTGTTGGGCGCGGCGGTGTAGGTGGTGCGCCAGAAGGAGAACGGAGGTCCGCCGGTTTCCTGATAGGTCTGCCAGCCTTCCACGCCGTAGTCGCGGCGGAGGTAGCCGCTGGATTCGGGATCGGGGAACAGCGCGGTGACGATGGTCTCGCCATCGACGAAGGGGCGTTGGGTGGCGGCGCATTCGCGGCCGCGGGAGCGGACGTGCCAGGGTTCAGCGAGGGCCATGGGTGAGGGGTGGGTTAGTCATTTCCGGGAAGAAGTTTGCGCAAAATCAGATAGATCGGTTGGCCGGTGATCCGGCGGCGGAAGAGATAAAGGCCGACCAGGCCGAAGGTAATGTTAGGCAGCCAGGCGGCGAGGGCCGGATGCAGCGTGCCTGCTTCGCCGAGCGCCAGCGAGATGCTGGCGAACAGCAGCATCAGAGCGGAGAGCACGACGGCCAGGAAGATCCCGCCGCCCGGGCCGCGGCGGGAGAAATGGATGGCCAGCGGCGTGGCTAACAGCACGGTGACCATGCAGGTGAAGGGCAGCGCCCAGCGGTAATGCCACTGGGTGAGATAGGGCGCGGGATCGGCGAAGGGACCGCGGCGGGTGTTCGCCTGGAGCCAGCCGTCGAGGTCGGGGACGCCGAGATTGGCGGCGCTGAGGCCGGGCTTGATGAGTTGCCACGGGGTTTCCGGCCAGTTGTCGATGACCAGCGGTCCGGCATGGGTTTCAAAGACCGGCGGCGAGTTCGGTGGAAAATTTCCGACGATTGGTTGCTTGAAGGTCCAGCGGCGGCCAGTGCGGTCCCACGACGCGTGCTTGGCATACAGCCGGCTTTCCAAGGTCTTGTCGGCGCGGGTGGTGGTGACCTCGACGTCGATCAACGGCTCGCCCTGCTGATAGTCCTTGGGAAAGGCACCGATCTCCCACAAGCGGCGGTCGGCGGGATTGCGGTAGAGGACGTTGGGGGCTTTGATCGGGAGCTTGCCGCTGGCGTCGTCGAGGATTTCATCGATGCGGCCCTCGGCGCTGGGGGCCCAGTGATAATTCAAGCCGAGGCTCAGCAGGCTGAAAAACATCCCGGCGATGATCAGCGGCAGGGTGATCCGGATCACGCTGCGGCCACCCTGAATCATGGCGATCACTTCACGGGTGCCCGAGAGTTTTCCCAGCGAATACAGCAGGGCTAACAGCAAACTGTAGGGCAGCAGCAACAACAGCACGGCGGGCGAGCGGATGGCATAAAAGGTGAGCACGGTGGGCAGGATGTCCTTGGCATCCCGGAACTCCGAGATCCGGTTGCCGATGTCCATCAGCAGCCAGATCATCGCCAGCGCGGCGAAACAGACGCAGAAAATCCCGGTGAACTCGCGGGCGATGTAGCGGTCCATCGTTCCGCCGAGGGTGTAGGTGAAGGCGGCCAGCGCGGGCAAAAAACACAGCACCGCGAGGATCATCGGCCGCGCCTGGTGGGCTTGCACGTCGGAATCCGGGAAACCGACGAGCTGCTGTCTGACGGCTTCGGTTTCCGTTGGAATCAGCACGGCGCACAACGCGGCTCCCAAGGCGGCGAGAGCCAGGGGCAGCATAAATCGCAGGAGATGGGTGCGGAAAAAATTCATGCGGCGGCCGCGTGGCGCAGAGACTGGCGGGCGGCGGGGAGGGGTGTCGAGTGTGATGTGTGAAGAACCCATGGAGTGCGGTGGCAGAGCGTAGCGCCGACACCGCTTTGGATATTGCGGGGTAAAACGCCGACGGTTGACGCCGGTTTATCCAAGCGGTGTCGCCGCTACGCTCTG
>JANOZJ010000292.1:0-15943 GCA_031429315.1 Akkermansiaceae bacterium | reverse complement strand
TCAGGATGAAACAATAACGCCGCCCGTTCGTGGGAACGGGCGGCGGTTGGGTTTTTCGAAGTTGTTAGCCGGTGCTCAGGCGTAGGAGGACTCCACGCGGCTGGCGACGTCGCGGTAGCCGTAGTCCACCTCGTAGATTTGCTTGAAGCAATCGAGTGCGGCGGCCTTGTCGCCCATTTCGGTGTGGATGAGGCCTTTTTCGTAGAGGACTTCCTTCTTGGTGTTGTCCATGGCGATGAGGTCGGCGAGGGCGTCCGAGAGTTGTTTGATGGAAAGGTCGAACATGCCCTTGGCCCGGAAGGTACGGCCTAACAGTAACAGCACCTTGGTGCGGATGTGCGGGTTGCGCGTCGCCTGTTGGAGATGAGGAATGGCGGCGCTGTGGTCGCCGGAGTTGTAGAGCGCGGTGCCGAGCTCGAAGCGGAGCTGCGGGTCGGTCGGGTTCTGATCGACGCGCTTCTGGGCTTCCCCGACTTGTTCGGCGATGCGGTCGGCGCGGCGGGCGGCGAGCGCGGCCTTGAGTTCTTCGTTGTTAGGATCTGCGGTGACACCGGCTTCGAGGGTTTTCAGGTCGGTTTCGAGCGCACGGTCTTTCATCGCGCCGGCCTTGGTGGCGAGGGCGACGTCGCCATTGCTGAGCGAGTGGGCCCAACTGTAGAAGGTGTGGGCGTTGTGCCAGTCTTCGAGTTGTTCGTAGAGGCCGGCGAGGTCTTTGACGGTGGCGAGGTGGTTGGGGTCGAGGTTGTATTTCTCGATGACCTTGTCGCGGCGTTCTTCGAGTTGCTCGCGGGTGAGGCCGGTGCGGGAGGCCTTTTCGAGTTCCTCGTTCTCCGCCGAGTTGCGCATCAGCGAGCGCATGTCGGCGTTTTCATCCCACTTCTGCTTCTGCATGGAGGCGCGGGCGGAAGCGTCCTTGGAGCCTTTGATCGCCGGGCCGTCGGTGGGGTGGTGCTTGATGATGTCGTTGTAAACTTCCGAGGCGAGCATCGGCTGTTCGCGGGTGATGTAGAACTCGGCGAGCTTGTGGAGGAGCTTGGCGTTTTCGGGGCTGCCTTTGCGGACGGTTTCCAGGGCGAAGGCTGCGGTTTCAAACAGTTCGAGCTTGAGGCAGGTGTCGAACAGCAGGTCGTTGGCCTGATCGTTGAAGGGATCTTTTTCGAGTTCCTTTTCGATCAACGGCAGCGCTCCTGCCGGGTCTTTCTTGGCATGACTGGCGATTTTCATGACGCCCATGCCGCCGGTTTGCATGCCGAAGAGGCCGGCTTTTTTCTTGGTGCCGCCGGCCAACTGAAGTTCGCATTTGCGAAGCATTTTGCGGCCTTCGAGGAAACCGGGGCTGTCTTTGAGGACGGCTTGGAGCAGGCTGATGCCGTAGGGAAGGTTGGTGGTTTGCACGGCGCTGAGCGCTTTGAGCCAAAGCGGCTTGAGGCTCGGCGGGAGTTCTTTCTCGGTGATCTCGGGCATGGCGATGGAATTGGTGCGGTTTTTGGGGAAATGCCACGTGGCGCGGGCAGCGACCGGAAAAGTGAAGCGTTAGTGAGAGCTTGGCAAGCATGGGGTGATGGAGAAAATCGGTAGAATGAAGGAATCGGGTGTTTTTTGGGATTGCTGGCGTGGATGCGGTACGCTACCGACTCGCCGTGCGGCGGAAACTTCCGGTCCGCACTTTTTCATTATCACAAGTCATCATGCCTCCTCGCCCAAAGAACACCGGCCGTCGTAACAACCGCAACCGCTACGGCCCGCCGAAGCGCTCCAGCAAGGATGAGGATGAAAAGGCCGTGGAAGTGGATGGCGAGATTTCCTCGGTGCTCGCCGGGACCATGTTTCGCGTGAAGTTAGAGAGTGGCCACGAGGTGCTGGCGCACATTTCCGGCAAGATGCGCAAGCGTTTCATCCGCCTGGTGGTGGGCGACAAGGTCAAGATGGAGATGTCTCCGTATGACCTGACCAAGGCCCGGATCGTGTTCCGGCTTTCCTAAAACGCCCGCATTTTGGCTGACTTCAAGCGTAGTCCGCCCCGACTTCGGCGGCTTCGAGCGCGGCGACTGCGGAGTTGTCACGCCGTTCGATGACAATGTCGCCTAGCAGGTCGCTCTGGCGGACGATGAACTGGTTGAGCTTCATCAACTCTAGCAGCGCGAGGAAGGTGACAATCACCTCGGCCTTGGTGGTGGCCGTTTGGAAGAGTTCCTCGAAGCGGCGGGATTCGCCGGGCTTGAAATGGCCTAGCAGCAGATCGATTTTATCTGAAACGGTGTAGCGGTCGTCGATGATGTCGCCGAAATCGTGGGTTTCCTCGAAGCGTTTCAGAACGTTCTGGAACGCGCGGATGAGGTCGAAAATCGAGACCTCCGCGAGGGTGGCGGGTTCCTCCGGGGGCTTTTCCGCGGCATCTGGCTGATGGGCGAAGCGTCCTTCCTGTTCCATTTCGCGGAGGCACAGGAAACCGGCGGCATCCTTGAATTTCTTGTACTCGATGAGTTGGCGGATGAGTTCCCAGCGCGGGTCGTCGTCCTCGGCATCTTCCTCGGGCGGCTGATCCACCCGTGGCAACAGCGTCCGGCTTTTCAAATACATCAGATTCGCGGCCATCACGATGAACTCGGACGCGAGGTCGATGTTGAGCAGCTTGAAGGTGTTGATGTAGTCGAGGTACTGGCGGGTGATCCGCTCGATGGAAATGGTGTGGATGTCCACCTCGTCCTTTTTGATGAGATAGAGCAGGAGATCGAGGGGGCCTTCGAAAATCTCGAGGCGAACTTTGTAGTCGGTGGCTTCCACGGCGCGGGTGGTAAGGGATGGCGGGGGGCTGTGCGAGGGTAAATTTCCCTCGCCTCCACGGCGGCGAACCGTTTTACTGGCTGGGCTGCAAGGCGAGTTGAATTATGGAATCCGAGCAATCGCAAAATTTTAATGAGCGCCTGAGCCAATGGGTGGCCAACCAGGGGTTTTGGTTTCAGATCCGCTATTCGATGTCTAGCAGCGGGAGCAAGGGGACGGTGATGTTCCATCTGTTGAAATTGGCTTCCAGATTGCTCATTTTCTTGGTGGTGGCGGCAATCGGAGGCTGGGTGTATTTGGTCAAAGTGAGCGGCACGAAAAAGTTCAACGACGGCATCAAGGCGTCGCTCCAGGACGGCCTTTCCGCTTCCGAGATCGAACTCAAAGGTTTTTCACGGGCCCACGGGCGACTCGGAATCAACCGGCTCACCTGCCAGGGCGGCAACCAGACGTTTTTCACCTCGCTGGAGGCGCGAAATATCCGTTGCAAGATGGGTCTGCTAGATGGCATCGCCGGAGTCTGGGACACCGGGGGCGTTTCGATCTCGATTCTGGACATCGAGTTGCAGGCCGGGGCCGACGATCCGAAGTCGGCGCAACTGCTTTCCGAGGCTCTCTTTGAAAAATCCCCGAGGATCGTGCTGAACACGCTGGAGGTCGCGGACGCCACCGTGCGCTGGGGTTATTCGGACCGCACCCGGGGAGTCATCGAGAACAGCGTGCTCAAGGTCCAGCGCTTGGAGACCGGATTTAAGCTGAATTTCAAAGGCGGGACATTCTCGCAAAACTGGCTGCGGAAGCTTGAAATCGTCAATCTGGTGATCGTCTGTGACCCTGACGGTCTGACCTTTGAAAAGGCCGAGTTTCGGCGGGATGTGGCCACGGTCGATTTCTCGGGATTGAAGGTCGGCGGCGGCGAGCGCCCCGTGATCGATGGAACCGCGAAAATCCGCAAACTGGCGATCGAGGGTATCGTGCCCGCGGCCGTGCGAAGTTTTGTCGAGGGATCGATCTCGGGGGACTTCCGGGTCTCGGGATCCACCAATTCCACCGAGGGTGTTGGCTTCGAAGGGATGGTCACGCTGGATGGCCAGGACTCGATCTCGTTGCGGGAACGAATCCACTTGCTCAAGGCGCTGTCCACCGTGGACTTCGTGCGCAACTACCACCGGGTGGATTTCACCGAGGGCGCATTCCGCCTGAAGACCGGCGGCGGCGGCATGGAGCTGACCGACGTGAATTTGAAGGCGGACGATCTGTTCACCCTTGCCGGGAAAATGCGGGTGAGATTGCCAACTCCGGAAGAGACCAAAGCGGCGGTGGACCGTAGCTCGCTACCCGGCGGCTCGCCGATTTTCAGCGGTGAGGATGTCACCGCCGACGAGCTGGATGCCAAGGTGGAAGACACGGATTTCACGTTGCGCCAAGCCGGCAAGGCGACCAAGCGCACCACGGACGGCTATCAGCCGAAAAATCCCGACTCCTTGGCACGTCGCGTGGCGTTGAATTTTGAGGCGCGCAGCCTCGATGCCCAAGCCTCCGAGCGCTCGTCCAGAACCCTTCGCTATGAAGGCGAATTCCGGATCACCATCCTGGCGGATGCCTTCGAGCGCGCACCTAGGTTGGTGCAGCAATTCCCGGTGGATCCGCAGCTCGGCCGAATCCCGCTGATGGTTCCGATCGAGGGAACCCTTTACGAAGTCACGCTGAAGCAGGCGGAGGATCTCTACCAGCAGGGCCGTCGTTAGAAATCACCCGGCCGTCGCCGCAAGGCCGAGGCTGTGATAGATTTCCCGGGTCGCGCGGCTTTTGTTCAGGGTGTAAAAGTGAATGCCATCCACGCCGGCGTTGAGGAGTCCGGCGCACTGTTCGGCGGCATAGTGAATGCCCACTCGTTCGACGGCTTCGGGGTTGGATTTCGCCCGCTCCAGCGCCCGTATCAGCTTCGCCGGGTATCTCGCCCCGGCCGCGAGTTCCGCCATCCGTTTCATGCCTGATAGAGACGTCACCGGCATCACCCCGGCAATGATCGGGACGTGGATTCCAGCCAGCTCGCAGCGGTCGCGGAAGTCGAGGAAGTCGTGGTTGTCGAAAAATAGTTGGGTGCAGATGTAGTCGGCCCCCGCGTCCACCTTGGCTTTCAGGAAATCGAGTTCATCCACCCGATTCGGGGTGGTGGGATGGCCTTCGGGAAACCCCGCCACACCGATGCCGAACCCGCGCGGGTCGGGGTGGCTGCCGGAATCGTTGAACTTGCGGATGAAACGCACCAGATCCGCTGCGTGCCGAAAATCGCTCTCCGACCAATCGTAACCCGGCTGGTCTTTGGGTGGGTCTCCGCGCAAGGCGAGGATGTTGCTCACGCCCGCCGCAGCGTAGCGCTCGAGAATCTCCGTAACTTCCCGCTCGGAATGGCCGACGCAAGTGAGATGCGGAATCGGCGGGATCGAGGTGGTTTGTTTGATCCGCACCACCAGATCGTGGGTGAGTTCGCGGGTGCCGCCGCCGGCACCGTAGGTCACCGAAACGAAGGTCGGCTGGAGCGGTTCGAGCTCGCGGATCGCCTGATAGAGATCCTCCCACGAGGCGGCGGTGCGCGGCGGGAAAAACTCAAAGGACAGCGAGGGTTTTGAATCGTTGAGAATGTCTCGGATGTGCATGGCGGATGGGGCGATGAGAGCGACAGGTTTCCGGTCAGCAGACCGAAACTTTTCCAAGCAATTGGAGTTTCTCTGCAAGTCAGCTCGCGGAACGCGGCTAAAAGAGCGTCAATTGCCCATGAAAACAATCCCTGTTTCCTTTCTTGTTGCTGGAATGCTGCTGCCCTCAGTTTGCCTGGCCCAGCCCCCTGAGCCGCCGAAGGGGCCGCCTGCCGCCAAAAAGGGCGAACGACGCGGACCGTCACGGCCATTCGTGGAAGTGTGGAAGCTCGCCGACACCGACAAGGATGGCTTTATTTCCAAGGCGGAATTCATTGCGATGCCCCGAATTATGAACTTGCCCGAGGAAAAACGGGAGCATCTCTTCAAGCGCTTGGACAAAGACGGCGATGGCAAGTTGAGCCGTGACGAACTCGCTCCCTTCGGCAAGTCGCACGACGGGCCCGACCAACCGATGAAGCGCTTGTGGCAGCTCGACTCCGACAAAAGCGGCGGAATCAGCTTCGAGGAATTCAAAGCTGGGCAACTGTTCATGAAGCTGCCAGCCGCCAAACAGGAAGCGGTTTTCCGCCGGCTCGATACCGACGGCGACGGCGTGATCACGCCGAAGGATCGGCCCGAACCCCGGTTCAAGCACCCGAACCGCCAAGAGGGCAAGCACCCTGACGACGGCACCGAGTCCGGCCAGATCAACCGCAAACTCGACCTTGATGGCGACGGCGCGTTGTCATTCGAGGAATTTCGCAACGGACCCGCAGTCAGGAATCTCACCGAGGATGAGCAGGAAGATCGTTTCGAGCTCATCGACCGCAACGGCGACCACAAGATTTCGCCGGAGGATTTTCCGCCGCGTCCCCCTCGTGACAAACCCGGAGCGCCCCCGGCTGACGGGGATCAAAACCGCTAGGCGGCCAGCTCTCTAACTGCGGTCCGAGTCAAGGTGGATGCCTGTATCGATCCGGTCTCCCGCGATGGTGGAAATAGAAGTCATGATGCACGCCGTTTCCTATACCCCATTCACCGATTCTCAAGGCGGTCCGGCCAATCAACTGCAAAAGAAAGGCAGGGACCGATCCTCCGGGCGGTCCGGCGAATGAATCGCGAATACCAAGCCGATGAATCGACCACCCGTCCCCGCATCGAAATCCTGACTCCCCTCCCATTCTCCGGACCGCCGGGAGGTCGATCCCTGCCGGACAAACGTTCTCACGCTTGCGCCTGGGATCCAGCCGCATGTCATCGTTTGACTCACCCTGCGATTGCCGAAACAGGACCGGGGATTCGTCGCGATCCCACTTCGACTAGGCAATGCAACTGTTCATTATATTGAAATCCAAGGACCCCGTTTACGACCCCGTTTATGAGTAGCAATAAGATCGTGCATCAGTGCTTGAACAACCGTTGGTTGAAGGGACAAAAGGTTCCTGAAATGAGGGAGATTTGGATCAAACTGCACTACGGGGACAAGTCACGGCCTGTCTCCGCCGTCTGATAGGAACCGCCGGATGCAATGCCGTGGCCGCGATAGCGGCTCGGAAAAATCCGCGAAGCTTGCCCGCATGGACGGAGGCACGGAGTCAAACCCGCATGTCCGGTGGTGTGGGAGGGCTGACGGGCGCAATCCCGTCACCTCGACCCGATTCGCTTTTTATTGTATAAAGAATCCGGTAACCTTGCCATCTTTCATGCTAAGAGTGGCAACCGCATCGTCTCCTCCGTCTTTGAAGGTGAACTTCCAAAGTGTAACCTTATGCCCTTGGCGATTGAGATCGGTGAGGTAAGTCAGATCGTATCCTGCCTTCAATCGGGGTGCGAGTTGCGTTTGAACCTTATCGAATAGCTCCTTGGTCAAGGCCTTGGCAAACTTCTCGTCTCCTTGAGCCTGAAATGCAGCGTAATCGTTAGTGGTAATTGCTGAGATCAGAGCCGTGGAGGAAGCCTTCGCCTCCGCCGGAGCTTCTGCGGCTTGTAACGGAGCGGAGGCAATCCATGCCACAGTGATGATGGATAGTAGTGATTTCATTAATTTTTAGCGAACTGCTCTATTCGTAGGATCTCGGGGAGAGATATCCAGAGAAAACTAGTGCGCAGGTTGGGCTGCAAGTCCCTGATCTGACAAGCGTTTTCTTGCGGCGGGTGTGTATATCCGGTGGTGTAAGGCGGGGTGGTCTGGCGCTCCCAACCGGTGGCGGCGAGAGCCATGTTTGCCTCGGCGCGGATGCCGTCGGGCACGGCGAAGCGGGATTCCAACAGATCGGGACCGGTGGTGAGCCAGGTATGGTTGTCGGGGACACGGCGGACTTCGCGGCCGGCGGTGAGGTCGATGTTCTGGATGGCGCGGCTTTCCTCGCGGATCCACTCGCTGCCGGGTTGGCATTTTTCGATGACGACGAAGCCGCCGCTGATGCGCTGGACGCCGGTCGCCTGATAGTGGGCGAGCCAGCGGTGCATTTCCTCAGTGGCGGATTGCTCGCCGGCGACGGTGGAGAAGCCATCGCCCAGGCAGAAGTCGATGCCGGTGATGGTGAGCTCCGTGACGACAGCTTTTGTTCCGGAGATCACACCACCGCTCAAGCTCGGCGCATTCGGTACTCCGAAGCTGAAGCTGGTGGCGTCGATCCAGCCGGAATGCACCTTGTCGGTGGATTCTCCGGGAATCGTGGTCGGCGAGCCGCCGGTTAATGACCAATGCATCCCGTGCCGTTTCCTCAATCCCGCGCCTTCAAGACGCCCACCATGTCGAGTTTTCCGATCATCCGGCTGACCAGCGTGAATGACAATGCCGAGGCTGTTAGAACGACCAGAATGGCAACGGAGTAGGTGGAGGAATTGATGACGATCGGCAGCCGCACGGTCTCGGTGCTGAACGACGACATGATGAACAACGCCAGCCCGCGGCCGAACAGCAGGCCGAACGGCAGGGCTAACAGCACCAGCACCGCCAGCTCGCCGACGAGCACGCCGCGGACTTCCGCCAGGGAGAAACCGACGACCCGCAGCGTGGCGAGTTCGCGGCTGCGTTCGGACAGGGCGATGCGCGTGCTGTTATAAACCACGCCGAAGGCGACGATGGTCGCGAGGATGAAATAGAGCGAGCGCAGGATGCCGATGCTCTTGCCGGTGGTCTCGCGGAAGGCCGCGAGCTGGTCCTGTTTCACCATCACCACGGCGGCGCGCGGGGTGTCCTTGAGCGAGCGCATGAACTCGTCCCAGCGCTTGTGATCCAGCGCGAGATAGGCGCCGTTGACGGTGTCGCCCTCCTTCATCGCCCGCCGCAGCGCAGAAATATCCATGTAGGCGGCGACTCCTGCGTAGTCGGTGACGAGGCCGCGGATGGGGATGCGCAGGAGCGGGCGGCGACCTTCCAGCACTTCCACTTCCACCTCGTCGCCGATGTTGGCTCCCAACACTTTCGCCAGCATGGCGGACATCAGCAACCCTTCCTCCGGCATGGTGATCGGGTGGCTCTTGTCGTCTAGCAGCCGGTTCAGATCCGCGCCGCGGGCGATGCCGGTAACTGATAGTTTCCGGTGGCGGTGGCCGAAGATCAACCGCGCCCGCACGCTGCGGATCGGCTCGGCCCGGATCACGCCGGGCAGGTGTTCGAGGTCGTGGAAGCCGCGGCCCGAGCTGGGCTCGGTTAGGAAAACGGCGACGTCCTGGCGCTGCTGGCTGCTCCACTGGAAGGTGAGCAGGTAGTCGATGCTGTCGGCCATCGCGCCCGGCAGCACCATCAGGCCGGTGGCCAGGGCGAGGCCGCTGGCGGTGAAAACCGCCTGCCATGGCCGGCGCTCGATGTTGCGCAGGGCCATCCGGAAGGTCGGACTGAAAAACCGCGTCAGGCCGATGCGCTCGAACAGCGAGGGCTTGAAATCCGCCGGCGGCTCCGGCCGCATCGCCTCCGCCGGCGGCAGCTTCACGGCCTGCCAGACGACGGTTAGAACACCCAGCACCGAAGCTCCCACGCTGATGAAAAGCGCCAGGCCGAGCGCGCTGTAGTCCATCGTGAAAACCAGCGAGGGAAAGCGGAAGAACAGCGTGTACATGTCCACCAGCACCGCGCCTAACAAGCGCCCGCCGAGGCCGCCCATCAGCGTCCCGAGCACGCCGATGACCAGCACGTATTTCATGTAATGCCCGCCGACCTGCCACGACGAATAGCCGAGCGCTTTCATCTGGGCGATCTGCTCGCGCTGCAAGCGGACGATCCGCGCGAGCACCGCGTTTACCATGAACGCGGCGACGCTGAGGAACACCAACGGATAGGCAACTGATAGAGAGCTGAGCACGCGCAGCTCGTCGTCGAGCCGCTGGGCGGAGGGTTGTTCCTTGCGCAGGAACGCCCCTCCCGCGCCGTAGGGAGCGAGCATCCGGTTCATTTCCGCGATCACCGGCTCGGCCGAGGCACCGGGCGCGAGGTCGATCACGACATCGTTGAAAGCGCCGTCGAGATTGTAAGCCACGGCAAGCGCGCGGTAGTTCATCCAGATCACGCTGAAGCGTTTGTGGTTGGGCAGGGTTTCGCCGGCCCTCGCCTCGAAGACATATTCAGGTGACAGGCCGATGCCGCAGATTTTCAGGGTCTCGCGCCGGCCGTTGATCACGGCGACGAGCGAATCGCCGGGTTGCAGGCCGTTTGCAAGGGCGAACGACTCGCCTAACACCACCTCCCGCCGTTCGTCCGAGCGGGGAAATCTTCCGGTGCGGAGGAACAACCGGTTCAACTTCTGCGGGCCGCCATCTTCCGGCAGGGAAATGATGTGGCCGGTCGCCGGTTCTGATAGACCGGGCAAATCCAGCGTGACGTCCACCGCCACGCGGGTTTCCACGGTGGCCACCCCCGGCAAGGCCGCGAGCTGGTCCGCGACGGATAGAGGCGCGCGCTTGAGCGTGGCGAAGATATCGGCCAGCGCGTATCGCTGATAGTAGGTCGCGCGCGTCGTCTCGATCGTCATGATCAGGCTGCGGGTCATGATCATCATCGCCAGCCCGCAGGCCATCACCAGGCTTACGGCGAACACCTGGCCCTTCATCTTGCCAAGGTCGCGCAGCAGCTTGAGGTCGAGCGGGGAAATCACTGGATGAAGAAGTTGATATTGGATGGTTGATAGTGGATGGTGAAGAGGAAGAAGTGAATGAAAGCCGGGTTGAATCCCGCGGTCCGGTGTGGAGGTTCTTTTTCTTTCTACCAACCATCAACTCTCAACCATCAACATCTTCCTCACCATTTCAATTGCGATGCCGGCAAACGGGTCTCATTGCGGTGCGAGCTGACGATCTTACCGTCCGATAGATGGAGCACCCTGTCCGCCATTTCCGCCATCACGGCGTTGTGGGTGATGATGACGGTGAGGGTGCCGAGCTCGCGGTTGATGCGCTCGACGGCTTCCAGCACGGTGATGCCGGTGGTCACGTCGAGTGCGCCGGTGGGCTCGTCGCAGAGCAGAACTTCGGGCCGCTTGGCGATCGCGCGGGCGATCGCCACGCGTTGTTGCTCGCCGCCGGATAGCTGCGATGGGAAATGGTCCATCCGCGCGCCGAGGCCGACCATTTCGAGCGCCTCCTCCGGCGTCATCGGATCGCGGGAGATGCCGGTGATCAGCGCGACATTCTCGCGGGCGGTTAGACTCGGGATCAGATTGTAAAACTGGAACACGAAGCCCACGCAGTTGCGGCGGAACAGCGTGAGCGTGTTTTCGTCCGAGCCATCCAGCGGCCAGCCCTTGTAAATCAGCTTGCCGGATGTCGGCACGTCGAGTCCGCCAAGGATGTTGAGCAGCGTCGATTTCCCGCTGCCGGACGCGCCTAGCAGGCAGACCAGTTCGCCCGCGTTTAGCTCGATGTCCACGCCGTGCAGCGCCACCACGTCCACCTCGCCGGTGTGATAGACCTTGCGCACGCCGTGCGCTTCAAACACGACACCCGTGGAAATCGGCGGAGGAGAGGGGATGGCATTCATCGGGATGCAGCATCTACGAAAGCCGCGCTGCCAGCAACTCGCGTTGGAAGATGAGTTCCTTGGGCAAGTGGTCGTAGAGGTCGATGAAGAGTTCCCCCTGGCTGACGAGTTCGGCTTTCCATTCGGCACGGTTGAAGGCCATGCACTTGTCGTAGGTTTCCTTGGTGAAACCATCAAGGCCGTCGATGTTGAAATCCTCGAACGCCGGGGTCCAGCCGATCTGGGTTTCGTAGCCGGCGGCGGCACCGTTGCAACGTTTGAAGATCCACTCGAGGACGCGCATGTTGTCACCGAAACCGGGCCACAGGAACGAGCCGTCGTCGTCCTTGCGGAACCAGTTGACGTGGAAGAAACGCGGCAGGTTCGTTAGATAACGGCGCATCTCCAGCCAATGGCCGAAGTAAGCTCCCATGTTATAACCGCAGAACGGCAGCATCGCCATCGGGTCGCGGCGCACCTTGCCGATCGTGCCGGCGGCGGCGGCGGTCATTTCCGAACCCATGGTGGCACCCACGTAAACGCCGTGACTCCAGTTGAACGCCTGATAGACGAGCGGCATGGTGGTCGGCCGGCGGCCACCGAAGACGATGCCGTCGATGGGCACGCCGTCCGGGTTCTGCCATTCTGGATCGATGGTCGGACACTGCACGGCGGGCGCGGCGAAGCGGGCATTCGCATGGGCGGCGGTGCGGCCGCAATCCGGCGTCCAGTCCTGGCCGGTCCAGTCGATGAGGTGCGCCGGCTTGTCCTGGGTCATGCCTTCCCACCAGACGTCGCCATCGTCAGTTAGTCCGACGTTGGTGAAAATGGTGTTAGCCTTCATCGTGTCCATCGCGATCGGATTGGTCTCGTAGGCGGTGCCGGGAGCGACGCCGAAGAAGCCGGTTTCCGGGTTGATCGCGTGGAGCTTACCGTCCGCGTGCGGCCACAGCCAGGCGATGTCATCGCCGACGATGGAGGTCTTCCATCCCGCGTCGAGATACGCTTTCGGCGGGATGAGCATCGCGAGATTGGTCTTGCCGCAGGCGGACGGGAACGCGGCCGTTAGATATGACTTGGTGCCGTCTGGCGCGTGGATGCCGACGATGAGCATGTGCTCGGCCATCCACTGGTGCTCGTGGGCGATGTTGGAGGCGATGCGCAGGGCGAGGCACTTTTTCCCTAACAAGGCATTGCCACCGTAGCCGGAGCCATAGGACATGATCTCGCGGGTCTCGGGGAAGTGGACGATGTATTTGTCATCGTTGCAGGGCCAAGTGGCGTCGGCTTGGCCGGGTTCGAGCGGCGCGCCGACGGAATGCAGACAGGGGATGAAATGGCCGTGGCCGTCGCGCTTTTTCGGAGTCGCGCCGGTGGCTTCGTCCTCAAGGCGTTTCAGGACATGGCTGCCCATGTGGCACATGATCTTCATGCTGAGCGCGACGTAGGGGCTATCGGAGATTTCCACGCCGATCTTGGCGAGCGGCGAGTCTAACGGACCCATGCAGAAGGGGATGACATACATTGTGCGGCCCTTCATGGAGCCGTGGAATTTTTCCGTCAGCTTGATGCGCATCTCTGCGGGATCGGCCCAGTGGTTGGTGGGGCCGGCTTGATCGGGGCGCTTCGAGCAGATGAAGGTGCGGTCTTCCACGCGGGCGACGTCGGACGGAGTCGAGCGGGCAAGGAAAGAGTTAGGGCGCTTGGCGGGATTAAGGCGGGTGAAGGTGCCCTTTTCCACGAGGAGCAAAGAGAGTCGGTCCCATTCGGCTTGGGATCCATCGCACCACTCGACGGCGTCGGGGGTGCAGAGGGCGGTCATTTCATCGACCCATTTTTGCAAGGCGGGGTGCGTGGTGTGGACTGGTTTGCTCATGGCGACAACATTGGAGCGTGCAATCCTCCGCTTGGCAATCCGATGCGCGGATTGGGGTGGAAAAATCGCACGCAACGCGGAGGGCGGGCATTGCTAGAAGGCCACCCACTCGCGGCAGCGCGTCGAGAGCAGGATGCAGTCTATCTTCGCACCCGGATAGGCGCGGGCCATGACTTCACGATAGGCGCTCATCTGGGCGGAGTAGCGTTCAACCAGCTTGTCGATTTCATCGAGCGCATCGGTTTTGAAATCGATGACCTCGACGCGCGTCACCGTGCCTGAAGCATCGCGGTGGAGGTGCAGCCGGTCCATCACGCCGCTCAGCCATTGCCCATCGACGATCGCGTCCACCGCTTGCTCGCGGAAAAGTTCCACCGCCCGGCCGCTTCGCTCGAACAGCTTGCGCAGTGCCGGGATCTCTAGCAACTCCGCCACCGCCCTTCCGCCATCACCCGCTGGCATGACGGGACTTGTTTCATCCACCCAGCCTACTTGTTCGAAGGCCGCATGGATCTCGCTGCCGAACCTCATCCCGCTCGCGGAATGGGCCACCGCAGCGCCGCTCTTCTTCTTCGCGGCGCTCGGGGTCGTCCGCTCGCGGCGGGCCGTTCCTCCTGTTAGCGGCGGGAGGGCGGCAGAGTCCTTCGCCTTGGCGGAGCGCGGGACTCCTTCCATCCAGTTCGGCGATCCCGACTGATAGATCGTGCCCGGTTGGCCGTTTGAGGAAACCGATGTCGCCAGCCAGTTCGCCAGCGACGCCTTGTCCGCGTCCTGCGAGGCGGACGGCGGCTCCAGCAAAACATAGAGGCCGCGCTTCGAACGTGTTAGGGCGACGTAAAGCATGCAAAACGCCTCGTAGCGCTGGCTGGCGGCCCAGCTTGCTTCGGCATCGCGCATTTCGGGAATGAGGTCGCGCGCCCATTTCGGCGGCGTCTCGGTGATCCAGCCCTCGCCTTCCGCCACCTCGAAATACTGCGCCGAGGGGATGCTGTTGTTAGGCACTTCCGGCAGCACCACCACGTCGAAGCCGAGGCCCTTCGCCTTGTGAATCGTCATCACCTGCACCGCCGCGATGCCCGGGCTTTGGGAAACCTCCAACCGTTCGATCCACTCCGCCGCTTCCCGCGCCGTCGCTCCGCCCTGCGCGTCCAGGCTGGCGAGCGCCGTCATCACATCGCCCGCGCGACGGCGGCCGAAATCCGACCACGCCGCCCAGCACGGCTCCACGACCTCCTCGATCATCCCCGCGAAGCCCGCTTCCGACGCCACTCCTAACAATCCCTCCCAGACCTGCTGCCAGTGCCCGCCGAACTTCGCCTGCAAGCTCGCTGCCAGCGGCGACATCTCCACCACCTCCTTGGCGAACGCGTCCGCCGGATTCGCCAGCCACTTGAGCAAATACCCGAGCGCGATCCCCACCGGATTGTCCTTTGCCGGCTCGCGGCGACCTTCCTCGATCACGTCGAAGCCCTTCGCCCGCAGCTCGTCCGCCACCTCCCGCACCCTCGCGTTGCTCCGCACCAACACGCCGCAAGTCATCTCCCGCTTGCCGACTCCCAGCTCTCCTAACAATCCACCGAGCCGCTCCAGCCGCTCCTCCCATTTTCCCGCCACCACTTCCACCCGGGCTTCCCCGCGCTTGTTAGGTCCTGTCAGCGGCTCTGCGGAAAAATGTTCCTGCCAATCCCACATCGCCGCGGCTTCGCCGAAAAGTCCGCGCATCGTCACCAGATCGCCGCAGACCCGGTTCACCAGCGCGAGCACCTCCGGGCAGGACCGCCACGACTCGGACATCGGCTCGACTTTCAGGTTCCCGCCGCGGTATCGGCGGATGACTTCATCGAACAATCCCACCTCGCCGCCACGCCACGCGTAAATCGCCTGCTTGCGGTCGCCGACGACGAACATCGTCCCTTCCCCATCGCCCGCCGCCTCGTCGATGAGCGGCTGCAAGCCCGTCCAGTCAGCGCGGCTGGTGTCCTGGAACTCATCTAGCAGCCAATGCTCGTGGCGCGCGTCGAGCCGGAAATCCACCGCTTCGCGGCGCAGCCGGGCGTCCTCGCCCCGGACCCACCCGCCCATCAGGACTTTCACGTCGTCGAACCCTAGCAGGCCGCGGCGGCGGAGTTGGTTCTCGCAGCGCGCGTCATAAACCGAGACCACCTCGCGCACCGCGCGGGTCCGGTGCAGCGCCGCCGCAAACTCGCAGCGGGCTGCCAGACTCACCAGCTCCCGCAACGCGTCACCCGCCGGTCCGCCGATGAGAAACTCCTTGTAGTATTTCACTGTCAGCGGGCCGTTCTCGCTGGCGGCGGCGGCCATCACGTTTTCCAGCATACCGGCCGCGCCGCCGAGACTGCCGCTGCCGATCGTGTGATCGGCGAGAGACTCTATCACCTTTTCCAAGGCTTCGCGCTGGCCCTTGCGGGTATAGTCGAGCCCATCGAGGCCGCGTGCGACCTTGGCCGCGAGCCCGTGCTTGCGCTCCTCCCAGTCCTCCAGCCGCACGCCTGCCAGAGCCGGCGGTCCCCATTCCAAGTCGTACCCGGCGCGATAGCGGCTCTGCCAGCTTTGCACGAATCCGCGCAGCCCCTCCATCACCTTTTGCTCCTCCTTGCCGATGGTCGCCCGGCGGAACGCGTGCAGGAAATCGTCACCACCCGCGTCCTCCAGCGTTTCTCCCAG
>JANOZJ010000291.1:0-2186 GCA_031429315.1 Akkermansiaceae bacterium | reverse complement strand
GCCGGGCAAGATCACCGGGCCAGCCGCAGCGTTGAGTGCGAAGGCCCGCCAAATCACCGGGCGATGGCGGATTCCGCGCCCTTCGAGCGACGGGGCCTCGCTCGGGGTGATGTCCAACTGCGCGACAAAATCATACGGTCGTTCCTCGATCGCGGTCACCCACTGTTTGCGGGCGGAGGGCGAGAGGCTGGAGCAACGGATCGGCAACAGCGGGTCGCGGTTGTAGGCGGAAAGCAGGACGTAGCGGTGCAAATTGTCGAGCACGCGGCGGCGGACGTCGGGCTGGCTGAGCCACCAGGTTTCGACGAAGGGCAGCTTGATTTCCTCGTTGAACCACTTGCGGCAAATCCCGGGAAGGAAGGGCATCAGCGCGGGAGTCGCGGCGAATCCGCAGCCAGGGGCATTGGCGAGGGCGACATTTCCCGTCCGCCAGGCCTCGACCATTCCGGGCACGCCGCCACCGCTGCGGACCCAGTGCTCCAGCGGGTCGAGGCCGTCGTCATCGACGCGGCAAGCCACGCCGTCGATCCGGCGCAGGCCGGCGAGAGTCTTCAAAAACAAGCGCCGCTCGCGGACGGTTAGATCGGCCGGTTCGACCAGTGGAAACCCTAACAACCGCGCCTTGTAGGCGTGTTCGAAATACGACGGGTGGCGGAATCCGGGCGTTAGAAACACCACGTTCGGCATCTCGCCGCGGACGGGCAGCAGCGATTGCAGGGTGGCGCGTTCCGAATCGAAGAACGCGCCGAGGCGGGCGATCCGCAGGGCCTCGAACGGCTCGGGCAGGAGACTCGACGTGACATTGCGGTTTTCCAAAACCTGGCCCAGCCCGCCGGGCGCGGACGTGTGATCGCGGAGGACAACCCACTGGCCGCCGGCCGTGCGGACGAGATCGCAGCCGATGGTGACGACATGGAGGCCGCCGACCGGCTGGACGCCGCGGGCGTATTCCAGAAACGCCGGGCAGGAATGCACCAGATCCGGCGGGATCAAGCCCTCCCGCAGGAGTTGCTGCGGGCCATAAACATCCGCCAGGACGGTATCGATCAACCGAATCCGCTGCGCCAGCCCGGCCGAGACAGTCGCCCAGTCGGACACTGGGACTAACAGCGGAATGGGATCGAGTTCGTAGGGTTGGCCGACGGCACCGGCATCGCTGTAAACATTGAAGGTGGTGCCGAGGTCGGCGATCATCCGGCTGGCGGTGGCAGCGATGGAGTGGCACTCGTCGGCACTCCAGCGGAGGATTTTCACGCTGAAATTCTGCCAGTGCGACCGGATTTGACCGCTCGAATCGATCATTTCGTCCCAGACGGGGACCGCCGCCCCAGAGCTGGGCTGCGGCGACGATAGTGGATGGGTGCGAAAACTCTCGGCCATGAATCAAAGGGTCGCCCGTGGACGATTCACAGAGGCTCTATGAGATCATCCGCAAGTCCAGCGTGAAGGGGAAATCCGAACTAACCGGGGCCTCGCGGGCCTGCATTTTCCCGCCGGTATGGCCATGTTGGAAAAAGCGGGAAAGCCGCCGCGACTCGGCTTCGTAGGAATTCACCGGGAAACTTTCATGGCTCAGCCCGCCGGGATGGGCCGCATGGTAGGTGCAGCCACCCAGCGAGCGCTCGTTCCATGAGTCGAGCAAATCGAACACCAGCGGGGTGTGGACCGGGATCGTGGGATGCAAGCAGTTAGGTGGTTGCCACGCCCGGTAGCGGACGCCAGCGACGAACTCGCCGTGGGTGCCGGTGGAATGCAGCGGCACCTTGATGCCGTTGCAGGTGATCGAATGGCGCTCGCCAGTCAGACCGCGGACTAACAATTGCATGCGTTCCACCGAGCTGTCCACGTAGCGCACCGCAGCCCCCGCGCCGCCTTCCTCGCCGAGGACGTGCCACGGCTCGATGGCGTGGCGCATCTCGACCTGGACGCCGCGCTGGGTGAACTCGCCGATCCGCGGAAAGCGGAATTCCAAGTGCGGCGCGAACCAGTCTTCTTCGATCAAGTAGCCTTGTTCGCGCAGGTCGCACAGGACATCGCAGAAATCCTGCCAGATGAAATGCGGCAGCATCCAGCGGTCGTGGATTTCACTGTCCCATCGCACGAGCGGCTTGGTGTACGGCTCGCGCCAGAAGCGGGAGACCAGCGCCCGCAACACGAGATGCTGGGCGAGGCTCATCTGATAGTGC
>JANOZJ010000290.1:0-11592 GCA_031429315.1 Akkermansiaceae bacterium | reverse complement strand
CGATGTCCCAGCGGCGGCGATACAGGTCGCACACGGAGCGCGGACTCCACTCCAGGTTGTTGGTGATGAAAACCATAATCCGCCACGCGCCGTCCACTTCCACCCACGCCTCGACGCGCCGCAGTTGCATTCCCTTGTGCTCTCCTTGCAGCGCGATGAGCTGATCCTTGATGATGTTCTCGTGGCCCTTGGTATGGTTTTTGACAACCCGGCACTTGAGCTGGTTGAACTCACGGCGGCAAGTTGAAAGCGACATTTAGTCCGCTCTCAAAAAATCATCTGTTCCCTAGATGAAGACTTGGACAAAAACCACCGGCTCATTTTTGGGAAAAACGTGAATCACCTGAGGCAATTGCGGGGGTTCACCCAAGAGAAGCTGGCGGAGTTGATCGAAGTGGATCGCCGCCACATCCAACGGATCGAGAATGGGTCCGCCAATCCCGGTGTTGACGTCATTTGCGGATTGAAAATCGCGCTATCCGCCGATTGGGCCGAGCTGATGGAGGAGCGAAAGTGAGGCACTTCCTCACTTGGGAAGCGCCAACGGCGGGAGTTCGAGAGGAAGCTCCTGCGGCGCGGCAAATCCCGGCTGGACCGGAGTGTCGCCCTTGCGGCTGAAGATCGCGTCCATGCGGTCGAGGTATTTCGACAAGTCGTCGGTGCGGCGGTGGGGGTTCGCCTTGAGCCGGTCCTTGAGGCGGATGTAGTCGTCGAAGGCACCGCTGGTCTCGCGGGCGCGGGTGATTTCAAACCAATCGAGGTAATCGCGGGCGCGCTGGGCTTTGGCGGTCATGGTGGCGCGGCGTTCGGTTAGATCGGCGAGCCTGGCTGCCAAGTCCTTGGTTTTGTTTTTGGCGATGGCGCTGAGGGCGATCTGATACTCTGATAGAATCGGCCGGTAGGACGGGAAACAACGGTAGCTGAGGCGGACCAGGGAGTCTTGGGCGAGCTGCACGGACTTCACGCGCTCGGGTTCTGGCAGCGCGGCGATCTCAGGCCAGGCGGCGAGTTCCTTTTGCTGGATGATGCCCTCCTCGGTGCGGAAATTCAGCCGCAGGGACTCGTCGAGCGCGGTCTCGGTCCCGGACACCGTTAGAATGTCGGTGGCGAGGTTCTTGCCGCCGATGTGGGCAAGCTGGAGCGTCCACCATTTCGCCAGGCTGGTTTCAGATAGATTGAGCTCGGGGAAGTGTTGGCGCAGTAGGACGGGCATTTCGCCTTCGAACGGGGCGACTTCAGCGAGGAACTTGCGGAAGACTGTCTTGCCCTGCGGTTGCTGGAGCAGGGCCATTACGAGGGCTCCGGAAGAGACGCGGAAGGCGGCGCGCGTGGCACCATCCATGTCCTCGAAACCGAGCTCGTCGAGAGCGAAGAGGTCGCCGCTCTTGAACAGTCCGCCAGTTTTGAACAGTGCTTGATAGAGCCGCCGGTCGCTTTGGTTGAGCCGCCAGGCGGTGGCTTCGCGGAGGCCATCGACGAGCCACGGCGGGACGAGAAGCGGGGTGTCGGATAGCTTGGCGGGGCGACCGCGGAGGGCGCGCTCGTAGATCAGGGCGGAGGTGACTGCGGCTTTAAAACGCTCCACTTCGATGCCGCGGCTGAGGTGGACATCGAGCCGCAGATCATAGCCGGCTTCACTGACGCGCAAGTTCATCGCCACGGTCCGCAGCGGCATGGGGTCGCCGGATTTGCCATGGAGCGTGATGGTGACGGGGATTTTCCAGTCGATCCAGTCGTCCTTCTCATCGGTTAGGCGGAGCAACTCGTCCTTGGCCTCCTCGGCGAGCGCGGCGACGGTGCCGCGGTCCCGCGCATCGCCGCCGGAGACGCGGAACTCGCCGGTGCGGCTGATCACGCGGTCCTGGCCGTCCACCTTGAGCGGTGCGGGTGGCTCGGCGATTTGCAGGGCACGCGGGGCTTCCTGCGCGAGGGCGATCGCGCCGAGAAGCATTCCGAAGAGCAGCGGGCGGATGATCATTTTCTATCAAAAAGTCTTGGGCATGCCCTCTTCGCCAAGCGGTTGGCGCGGGTCGAGAACGAGGTTGTTTTTTTCGATCCGGATCCGCGACATCTTCGTGAACGCGAGTTCGATTTCATCGGGAAACACCGCGGGGAGCTTTCGGTAGGCGGGCATTACCAGATGCAAAAAGCCCATGGGCACAACCAGTTTTCCAAAGCGGCCACCTCGCGGCGGATGGGGGAAATCCTTCAGATAGGGGCCGCCGCTCGGAGTGATGTTGAGCAACTGTCCTTGCAGGTCCTCGACCTGCTCGACCTGGAGATACATCGAGACGGTGAACGGCTTACCCAGGAAATGGCGCTCCATGACCACCTCGATCCGTTCGGCTTCTAGCCGGACCCAGACGCGGTCGAGGGTGACTTTTCCTGCCAGAAAGCCGGCCTGCCTGGTGACCAAAGTGCGGCCTAACCATTGGTTGATTTCCGCTTCCGACAAGGTCACGGGATAACCGCGCTCGGTGGCATTTTTCAAAACCACCTTGAGGTCGCGCTCCGGCAGCGGCTTGGCGGCCGCCAGGTCGGTTAGGTCCTGCGGCTGGATGGCCTGATAGATCGCCGCCCCGAGGCCGGCGGCCGCCACCAGCAAAACGAGCATGAGCAGCTTGGAGAAACATCCGCCACCGGATTTGGAGTTTGAGGGTTCGGCCATGAGCTGCCTGATTAGCACGGGGCCGCCCGCTTGCATAGCCTCGCTTGCGAAAGCGTCACTCCGCGGACTTCGCCGCCGGGGCGGCGGCGGGTGCGGCCGCAGCCGCCGGTGGCGCGCTCGCCGCGGTTTCCGCCTTGGCCCCGGCTTGATACGACGACGAGCGGTAGTCGGTTTGGTAAAAGCCCGCGCCCTTGAAGATGATCCCGCCGCCGGTTCCTAGCAGGCGTTTCACCTGTCCTTCGCAGAGCGATTGCGGGCAATCGGTGAGTTTCGGATCATTCATGCTTTGAAACACTTCGAAGCGTTTCCCGCATTTTCCACATTCGTAATCGTAGTTTGGCATGGTTGTTGGCCGGTCTTGTAGCACGTTCCACTTGCCGTGCAACCCCGGCGTGGGATTTCGCGTGCCGTCTCCCGCCGGATCTGGTTGAGTCTCGGCCATGCCTCCTCGCGTCAAAACCGTCGCCTCGATTTCCGTCGGAAAATTTTTCGACGCGCACGCCGCATCGCTCGGACTGGTGCTGCACGGCGAGAAAGTCGGCTTCGACCGCCTGATCAGCGAACCGGCGATGAACCGCCCGGGCCTCGCGCTGGCCGGGTTTTTCTCCTACTTCGCCCGCAAACGGGTCCAGGTGTTAGGAAACTCCGAGCTCTCCTATTTGAAAAAACTCCCCGAAGCGATGCGCATTGACCGCTTCCGCCGGATGTGCGACCGCGACATTCCCTGCATCGTGGTCGCCCGCGGCTCCACCCTCGACGGAAACCTCGCGGTCGTCGCGCACGAGCACGGCATCCCGGTGTTCGGCACCTCGCAGGTGACCATGAATTTCCTCAACGCCGCCACCATCCGGTTAGAACATGAATTCGCCCCCAGCGTCACCCTGCACGGCTGCATGGTGGACATGCGCGGCGTCGGCGTGCTCATCGTCGGCCGCAGCGGCGCGGGAAAATCGGAAACCGCCATCGGATTGTTAGAGCGCGGGGCCTCGCTCGTCGCCGACGACATGGTGCGCATCAAATACGTCGGCGGCGATCTCGTCGCGACCGCGCCCGATCTATCACGCGGCTACATGGAGATCCGCGGCATCGGCATCATCAACGTCGCCAACCTTTACGGTCTCGCCTCGATCCGCCCGGACAAGCGCTTGGATCTGGTCGTCACGCTCAAGCCGCAGGCCGATCTCAACGAGGTGGACCGCGTCGGTCTCCAACAGAAAACCTACGAAATCCTCGGCCAGCACGTCGTCCACGTGGAGATCCCGGTCGGCCCCGGCCGCGACACCGCGCGGATGGTCACCATCGCCGCGCTCGACCAACAGCTCCGCCGGTTAGGCTACAACATGGCGGACGAGTTCAACCAGAAATTGTTGAGCCACATGAACGGCGGCAAGTGACGGCCGGCATCGGGCTAACACTCGCGATCAGGTTTCCCGCCTCGCCGGAAAACGGCACAAAAAAAGGGGCCGCGCACTCACGCGGCCCCTGTTTCTATTCTGTCATGAATGAATCCTAGCAACTGGGGACCTCTCCCCTCGACGAGTGAAAGATGCAGGGTTTTCCGGATTCTGTCATGTCACTAAATTATGGGACAGGGAGCCGCCCGCGCCGCAACCCGGAAAAACGGGCAAAAAGAAAGGGCCGCGCACTCCCGCGGCCCTTAATTTTCTGTCATGAATGAATCCATGCAACTGGGGACCTCTCCCCTGTCTTGGGAACCTCTCCCCGCGACGAGTGAAAGATGCCGGTTTTTCTGGAATCTGTCATGTCACTAAATTATGGGACACGGCACCACCAAGGAGCGGCGGACTCCGATCCGCCGTGCCAATGGTGAGTCGATGATCCCGAGTGCAAGCGCCTTTCCATCCGCCCCTCCTTGTTACCGCAAATCACGACAAATCAAGGAATCCGCGGCGGATCGCCTCGCTGACGGCGGCCGGCAGGCTGCGGACATGCAGCTTGTCGAAGCTGCGCTTGATATACTCGGTGGCGGAATGCTGGCTGATTTTGAGTTCGTCGGCGATCTCCTGGCGGTTCAGGCCCTTCGCCGAGAGTTGAAGCACCTCACACTCGCGCTGCGACAACACCTCTGCCCCGGGGATCGGGCTGAGCTGGCGGAAAGTCTGGAGGATCATCCCGGCGATTTTCGGATCGAGCGGGGTGCCACCTGCCAAGACTTCCTCCAGCGTTTCCATCAGCCGGGTCGCGCTGCCAGCCTTGACCAGATAGCCATGCGCGCCGGCCTCCAGCGCGGCAAAGACCTTCGCCTTGTCGGTGAAGGCAGTTAGAACGAGAACCCGCGCCTCGGGCAACAGTTCCCGCACCTTGCGGATGCCCGCGATACCGCTCATCCCGGGCAGCCCGAGGTCCGACAACACGAGATCCGCGACCAGCCCGCCGCGGAACGCCTCGAGCGCGTCTTCCATCGTGGAAAAGCCGCCGACGCACTGGTAGCCGCCCCGCTCCTCAAGAACCATCGAGACTGACTCGCGGAAATCGGCGTGGTCTTCGATCAGAACCAGCCGGATTGGCTTCTCGTTGGTGGATAGGGATTTCGCCATGGCCAAGTGTCATAGCCCATGTCCGGGCGTCCGGAAAGCGTAGCTTTACGTCGTGGCGGGATTGGCAGCCTTGCGCTTCCTCTTCCGCTCCAGCGGCACCGTGAGTGCGAGCCGGGTGCCGGTCTCCGGGCTGCTAACAACCGTCAGCTCCGCGCCTAACGCCTCGGTCCGTTGGCGCAGGCCGGATTACAGAAGGCCGATTAAAGACCTCAATTTGCGGCCGCCGCTCGTGTGGGTCGGCGTTTGCTCGCTGACATTCCGTCCCGGCCGGCGAGGGTGCCGTCGGATATTGTGGGGTCCAGCGCCGAATCATGGGCGGACATCCCGGCAAAGTCGGCTTTTTTGATGGGATGGCGGCGGTTCGCCGCTAGCATCCCGCCATGAGCGATTCCATTGCCGAGCTAACCGCACAAATCCAGACTTTCGTGGATGCCCGCGATTGGCGGAAATTCCACAACGCCAAGGATCTTGCCGTGGCCATCTCCGCCGAAGCCGGCGAGCTCATGCAGCATTTCGTCTGGCAACAGGAAGAGCAGATCGAAAAACGCCTTGAGAAAAACCGCGAGGAAATCGCCTCGGAAATCGCCGATGTCGCGATTCTGTTATTTGAGTTCGCGGACAACCTCGGCATGAATCTCGGCGAGGTCATGCAGGCCAAGATCGCCCGCAACGATGTCCGCTATCCGGTGGAGAAATCCCGCGGCAACAACCTGAAATACTCCGAACTGTGAGCGACGAAGCCCCACGCCCGCCGCGGCGCAAACGCTACAGCGGCAAGAATCCCCGGCGTTTCGAGGACAAGTACAAGGAGCACGATCCCGCACGCTACGGTGAGACGGTGGCCAAGGTGATCGCGTCCGGCAAGACACCCGCAGGCACCCACATCCCGATTCTCGTCGCTGAATCGCTTGCCGCGCTCAAGCTCCAACCCGGAATGACCGGCGTGGACGCCACCCTCGGCTACGGCGGCCATGCGGTTAGAATCCTGGAGCAGATTTCACCGGCGGGAAAACTCATCGGCCTGGACGTGGACCCGTTTGAACTGCCGAAAACCGAAGCCCGCCTGCGCGGCTTGGGCTATGGCGAGGATCGCTTCGTCGCCGTCCGCTCTAACTACGCAGGGATCGCCAAGGCCATCGCGGAGCCGGTGGACTTCGTGTTCGCCGATCTCGGCTGCTCGTCGATGCAGTTCGACGATCCCTCGCGGGGCTTCAGCTTCAAATCCGCCGGACCGCTCGACATGCGCATGAACCCCGGCCGCGGTCTATCAGCCGCCGACTGGCTGGCCAAAGTCAGCGCGGAGAAACTCGAAATCGCCCTCCACGAGCACGCCGATGAACCCCGCGCCGAGTCCATCGCCCTCGCGTTGGCTGGCGGGCGGTTTGCCAACACCCTGGCGCTGGCTCAAGCGGTCCGCGAATCCATTCGCGTGAGCGACGACGACGAGCGCGAGCTCACCGTGCGGCGTGTTTTCCAAGCAGTTAGAATCGCGGTCAACGAGGAGTTCACCGCGCTCGACGCGTTCTTGCGGGCATTGCCTAACTGCCTGAAGTCCGGCGGACGCGCCGCGATCCTCACCTTTCACTCGGGAGAAGACCGCCGCGTGAAGCAATACCTGAGGGCCGGCATCCGCGACGGCCAGTACTCCGAAATGAGCGAAGGCACGATCACCGCCGGTCTCGATGAGCGCCGTTTGAATCCACGCAGCAGCGCCGCCAAACTACGCTGGGTGACGCGCACTTGAAAATCGCCAGACCGCAATAGATTCTCCGAAGTGTCCGCCGCCGCATCTCATAACCTATTCTCATGCTTTTCAGATTTCCGGTCCTGTTTGTCTTTCTTGCCCTCACCGCTCCTGCCCAGCAGGGAGACGACAAGGGTGTCCGCATGGACCCGGTGGTTCCTGAAAAACTGATCCCGCCAAGCCCGGTGCTCACCGTGGAGCAGGCGTTGAAATCATTCCAGCTCGCACCCGGCTTCACCATCGAAGCGGTGGCCGCCGAGCCGCTCGTCGAAGAGCCGGTGTGCCTCGATTTCGATGCCACCGGCCGCATGTGGGTCTGTGAAATGGAAGGCTTCATGCCGGACATCGACGGCAAAGACGAATCCATCCCCCAAGGCCGCATCGTGATTTTGGAAGACACTGACAACGACGGCAAGGCCGACAAGCGGACTGTCTTTCTCGACAAGCTGCTGTTGCCCCGCGCGTTGTCCGTATTCGAGGACGGCGTGCTGTTCCTCGACGAGCAGCGACTCTGTTGGATCAAGCGCAATGGCGATGCGCCCGACGGGGAGTCCATGCCCATCGACTCAAAAATCGCCGCCGGCGGCAATGTCGAGCACAAGGCAAACGGTCTGTTAGCCAACCTCGACAACCGCTATTATGTCGCCAACTCCGACAAGCGCGTCCGTCGAGTCGGCGATGCTTGGGTACTCGAACCCACGTCCTCCCGCGGCCAATGGGGCATTGCCCGCGACGACTTCGGCCGGCTCTATCACAATAACAACTCCACCCTTCTGTTCGGCGATCTCCTCGCCCCGAATCTGCTCCAAGGCAATTCCGGGGTGAAAATGAAGGTCAACGAATACACCCAGCTCGGCAGCAACCTCGTTTGGCCGGCCCGCGTCACTCCGGCGGTCAACCGCGGCTACCTTGCGAAAGCCCACGGGTTTGCAACCGACACCCTCGACCCGAAGACCTTCAAACTCATCAGCACCACCGCCGCCGCCGGCATGGCGGTCTATCGTGGCACGAATTTCCCGCCGGAGTGGCAGGGCACCGCATTCACCACCGAGCCGGTGGGCAATCTGATCAAAGCCATCCGCATCGAGGAAGCCGCCGGCAAGATGAAAGGAACGCACCCGCTGGGCAACAGCGAATTCCTCGCCTCCACCGACGAGCGCTTCCGCCCGGTCAACGCCTACAACGCGCCCGACGGCTCGCTCTACATTCTCGACATGTATCACGGCGTCATCCAGCACAAGACATACATGACCAGCTACCTCAGGAAGCAGTCCCTGAGCCGCGGCCTCGATGCCCCCGCCGCCGGCCTCGGCCGGATCTATCGGATCCGCGCCACCCACGGGAAACTCGAGCCGCTCCAGAACCTCGCCGCCCTCCAAGGTCTCGATCTCGTGAAATGCCTCATGCACTCTAACGCCTGGCAGCGCGAAACCGCCCAGCGTCTCCTCGTCGCCCGCAACGATCCCGCCACCATCCCTTTGCTCGGCAAGCTAACAGCCGCGGGGTCCGCAGTCGCCCGCAGCCATGCCATCTGGACTCTCGAAGGCATGGGCGCGCTTGAAGCCAGCCATCTCGCGCCCGCGATCCAAAGCAGCGAGCCCAAGCTCCAGTCATCCGCCCTCTGGGCCAGCACTCGCCTTGCGCCCGCCGAACTCGCGAAACTGGCTCCAATTATCTTGGCTACCGATCCGACGGAACCCGAAATTGCCCCATACCTTGCCCGCGCCATCGGACCTATCGGCACTCCCCTTGCGTTCGCGCGCCTCTGCTATTTGATCACCGGACAGAACAAAACCCCGTTCGTCTGCGAGGCGGCGATCTCGGGACTCGATCACCACGAAATCGCCTTCCGTGATTCTCAAATCAAGGCTTTGAAAGACCCGCAACTCCTCGCCTGGCTCGACCAAGGAAGCAAAGACACCCACGCCGGGACAGCGACCGACCCGGGACTCACGGGCGCGGATCTCACCTCCTTCAAACGCGGCAAAGCGTTGTTCCACGGCGAGGCCGCCTGCTTCGGTTGCCACGGTGCCGATGGCGCGGGCGTGCCCAACCTCGGCCCGCCGCTCGACGAGTCGCAATGGGTCACCGGCCAACCCGCGATCCTGGTCAACATCCTCCTCCACGGTCTAACCGGTCCGGTCGTCGTCGCCGGTGAGACCTATAACTCCGCCGCCGACATGCCCGGCCTCGCCACCAATCCCGCGATGACCGACCAAGCCCTCGCGGACATCGCCTCCTACATCCGCAACGAGTGGTCTAACAAATCCGCCGCAGTCCCCGCCGCCGCCGTCAAGCGCCAGCGCGAGCTAACCAAAGGCCGCCCGGCCCGCCCCTGGACCGCCAAGGAGCTGGCCAACTGACTATGGACTGCGGTGGGAAGCGACACACCGCCTCGGATCCTTCGCGGCGGCCCGGCGTGAGCGTGCGAAACGATGTGATATAGACATTCCTAGTAATTGGCGGACTAACTCCGCCCAGTGAGTCCACGATGAGGTTGTGCGGAGAATTTTCACCTTTGCCGGAAGCTGGCTCGGCTGTAGCTTGCCGACGTGAACGTTGAAGAAATAGAATTTGCTGTTTCGGGACTCTCGGTCGCTGAACTCGGGCGTTTTTCCGAATGGTTTGAGGAATTCGTCGCCGACCAATGGGATCGCCAGATCGAGAGCGACTTGGCGGCTGGCAAGCTTGATGCGGCATTGAAGCGTGCCGACGAACACCACGAAGCAGGTCACTGCACACCGCTTTGAATCACATTGCCGACCCTGATTTCTGGGAGTGCTATCGGCAGCTTCCTGAAGCCATCCGCGACAGGTTGATTGGCCCGTGATGGGTGGGAAAGGCGCGGTTCAAAGGCCGAAACACCGCCGCGCATTCTCGCGCGTGAGTTCTGCTAGCGATTCCGGTGTCATCCCAAGAGCTGCGGCGAAGGCCTGGCCGATGGCGGGGAGATTGGCCGGGTGGTTGTGGTTTTCCGGCAGGGGATGGGTGATGATTTCCGCAGGCGGGAGCATGTCGGGGGCGTCGGTTTCCAACAGAATCCGGTCGCGCGGGAGCTGGCGGAAGACGTCGAGCACGGCGGATTTGCGCGGGTGCAGGAAGTGGCCGGAAAACGAAAAGAACGCGCCTAACAGAATCATCCGCCGGGCGAATTCGATGGAGCCACCGAACGAGTGCATGAGAAACCGTGGGGGTGGGGGAGCTTCGGCAAACACATCTAGCAGCGCGCCCCAGGCCTTGAGACAGTGGATGGTGAGCGGGCGGTCCAACTCGCGGGCGAGGCGGAGTTGATCGATGAATACCGGCCGCTGGATCTCCATCGCCGGCTCGGTGACCCATTGGTCGAGTCCGCACTCGCCGATCGACGCTTGGGGGTGCCGCTCTAACATTGTACGGAGTTTTTCCTGCCAGCCCGCACCCGCATTGTGCGCGTGCCACGGATGGATGCCGAAGGCCGGGACGATGAAATCCGGATAGGCGGCCGCTAGATTTTCCACCGTCGGCCAGTCGGATTCGCGGGTGGCGTTGACGACGCAGCGGGTGACTCCTGATAGGTTCATCGCGGCGACGACCGGGCCGGGATCTCCCAGGCGCGGATCCTGGAGATGGTTGTGGGCGTCGGTCCAGTGGAGCATGGTTTTTCGCGAATACGCCGGGCCGGGGAACGGTGGGGATGGCGGCTCACCTGATCCCGCGCGGACCGGCTTTCTTTGGCGCGTCGAAGGTCACATCGGTGATCGAGACGCGGCGGCCGCCGTTGTTAGGATCGCAGGTGGCGACCTGCATCTTGCGCAGCGTCCAGACGTTGTCGGCCACTTTCATGATGTCCTCGACTTGGAATTCCTTCACCAGCCCGCCGTTCTTGTCATGGCCGCGGATCCGCATGAAGGCTCCGAACTTGGTGTGGATCCAGACATAGACGACCTCGTATTTTCCTGACGCGCCTTTGGGTTTGCCGACCCGCAGTTTGTAGCAAGGCTGCCCGCCGACGTCTTCGGTGGCTTCGAGTTTGGGATTGGGCCAATAGAAGAAGCGCAGCGCGAGATCCTCGTAAGTCAGATCGGTGCCGGCGATCGGTTCGACGATTTTGGCGGCAGGAAACTCCACGGTTTTGGCGTCGATGATTTCGAAGAGGCTGAATTTCTCGTCGCCGATCCGGGTGTGGAAGATGCGCCACGGGCCTTTGTTTTCGGAGAACTGGAACTGGATGTCCTTGCCCTTGAGAAAGAGGGTGATGGGGGTGTTGGCGTTGCCCTTGCGGAGATTGCCGGTGAGGCCATCGTCGAGCTTGGTGAGGGTCGCCGAAATGCGGGCGCCTTCGAGGATTTGTTGGGCGTTGGGTTCCTGGGCGCTAGCCGTGGAAAGCAAGGCGAGCGCGAGGAGCGGGAGAATTGATTTGAAATTCATGGCCGTGAGGATGGTGTAATCGTCGGCTTCGACAAGCCTTGTGGCGGATTCCTTCAAAAAAGCATCGCTGCCGGTGATGAATTTTTAGAATCCACGGGTTTGGGGCTTGCTGATCCGGGGGCGGGCGAATTGGATGGCCGGAACGCAAGAGTCGTTGCACCCCTCTATGAGTCTCCGCACCCAGCTATCAGATATTCTCCCGACCTTACTTCCCG
>JANOZJ010000289.1:0-9173 GCA_031429315.1 Akkermansiaceae bacterium | reverse complement strand
GCAGCTATTTCTCGCCCGTGGCAAGGTGATAGATGGAGCCTATTCCTATCGCTACCTCCCGCTTTTCAGCACCAAAACCTTACCTCGACCTAACAAAACCATTGTGCCACCGCTGGTCGAGCCGCTGGTGGGAGCGGCCGCAGAGGAATACCTCGATTTCACCACCTTGCCATACCATGACAATGTCCGGGCCTCGTGGCTGCCGATCAAGGATGACAAGGACCAGACCATCGCCCGCTATGCCTACTGGGTCGAGGATCTCCAGAGCCGCATCGATCCGGCCATCGTCGGCAACGAACAAGGCAGCGGCGGAACTCACGCCCGCGCCGAGTGGCCGTTTCCGGCAGCGGGCTTGAATCCCAAGGATCTGGCCGACACCGAACCGACCTTGGATCAAGTCGCGCTCTACGCCGTCGATCCGGCGGCTAACAGCGACAGCCAGGGAGATCTAGCGAAGACTCTGATCAAAAACCGCAAGCTGCTCGTCTCCCCGGACTCGCTGCTGGCCGCTGCCGGCATCGAGCCGCCGCTGGACCGGCTCAAGGTGGTTGGCATCGGCAAGATCGGTGAGCTGGCCAACCTCAAGTCGCGCGCCGTGGAAGGAGCTCTCGTTGCCGGTCTGCATTCCTACAAGGAACAACCACTCGTGCCTTTTGCAGAAGGGATCGACCCCGCCACCGCCGGCAAGCCCAAGCTCAACCTCAACAAGCTTCTCGCCACCGGCGGAACTGCCGCTGTCGAGGAAATGGCGGATCTGATCAATAACGCGCTGCCCACGTTTGCCGGGCGCAAAGGCGGCTTCCAGGACGATTATATCAAGACGCTCGCCGCGAACGCGATCGACTATGCGGATGGCGACCCGAAAGCCACCATGGGCAAGGGTTACCGGGGGCTGGACGCGTATCCATTGGTCAGCGAGTTCCTGATGCGTTTCAGTTGGGACAAGGTCGGCAGCGAAGACGGCAGGAATTATGTCTATCTGAGCGCTTCGACCTATGTCGAATTATGGAATCTGACGGATCAAACCGTCTCAGGTGAGGTTCAGATGACTCATGACACGAGATATAGAGTCGAGCTGGGCGCCGATCCCCATTTGATCCTGGAGGATCACATGTCAGAGGCGACACCGAAACTGGCCTATCAAGACGGCTCATATTGGTATCCCGCGCAAAATGTAACCCTGAAGGCCAATGAATACCGCGTCATCAATTGCGGCACAGTGACCTACCGCCTGCTTGCCAGGGATTATGTCCTTGGCCCACTCGCGCTGTTGGAAGAAGAACTTGGCAGGTCCAAATCAGGCTACAAAATGAAGTGGAACGGGCAGATCGTGGACTGGTCCCGCGGTGGAGTGCATCGCAATGACTGCTCCCTCAAAGCTCCTGAAAAGGGCAAAGTGACCTATTCCGTCCGCGCCACCATTCCCGCACATTCTTACAATGCGGGGGAGTTTAAAACATACTTGGACAATATGGGCGACCCGAGAATGTCCTGCTATTTGGACGCTCCGCAGGATGCGGTTGCCTATCCGTCTGGCTACAGCCCTAACCGCAGGAATATCCGCCACAACGTTTACAAGAACAACACTGCTGCGGTCTATGGCCGGGTGATGCCCTCCGAGTGGCCGGACGGAGGACATAATTCAACTTGCGAGTCCACCACGGCGCTCAGTCAAACCAACACGCAACTGCCTCCCGACAATCCGATTTTCTTTCCTGCGGCGAGTTCCGTGTTGAGAAACCCGCCAGTGGATGAAGCACCGCTGCGTCTATCCGAAAATAGCAAGCCGGGCAATCTCAGCCGCTACTACAGCGCCACCGAATTGGGCCGGGTCTATGATCCGATCCAGTGGGACATCGCCCCGCCACCCGGGTCGAATTTGTCATGGGACGATGTCCAGGTTTCCACCACTTCAGATAGAAAACGTGGCGGTGGCAACACCCTCAAGATCGGTCGTCCCGAGCATCCGATGTTCGACAAGGTCTCCGAGCCGGGCATGGAAGCCCGCCGCCTGTTGGACTTGTTCCATGCGGGAATCTCCCGCTCCAATGCTGCTAGTGAGCGGCAAGGGCCGGTGATTGAGATCCAGGGCCAGGTCAATCTCAACACCGCGAGCCGCGACGCCTTGCGGGCGATCGCGGTCGGCGCACTCACCATGGATCCGAAGATCGCCAAGCGGATCGAAGAGTCCCACATCATGACGGGTCTGATGGCTCCCCCGGTGCAGCCGTTGACGATGACGGCGGCGGAGATCAACGCGGAAGCGGACCGGATCGCGGATGCAATCATTTTGACCCGTAAGGCCATCCCGTTCACCAGTCCGTCGGCCCTCGCCGAGGTTCGTGAGTCCATCAGCTCCACCGCCAGTCTGGTGTTCGGCAACAAGAACCTCATCACCGACGGAGCCAAGGTGCATCGCTCGGACTCCGCCGCGGAGGAAATATTCGCCCGGGTTTACGAAGCCTCGACCGTGCGCTCCCGGAACTATCGGATCTGGGTCGTCGGGCAAGCGGTCGCTCCCGCGACCTCCACCACCGCGGCCCCGCAAGTTCTATCCGAAGTCCGCAAGGTCTTCACTGTATTCGCCGATCCGGGCGCGCGTGCCGGTGATGGCGCGATCGACCCGACAAAAACACGACTGACCATACTTCATGAAAACGATTTCTAACTTGCTGGCGGGATTTGGGGCGATGGCTTCATTGATTATTTTTCCGCTGAATGGCAACGCACAAGATGACAAGCCCGCAGTGGGCTTTTTCCGCATTGTCAACGTGGTGGCTCCCGGCGCTGGCAAGGTAAGTATTGTCATCGATGGCGAGGACATTTTCCCCAAAGGCTACGACCTCGGGCAAAGGACCGGAGGCATTGGCGTCAAGGCGGGCGCACATAGTATCACCATCAAGAAGAACGGCGTGGAACCCGGAGTCACCAAAGTGACTGTTGGCGAAGGGGAAACACTCTCGCTGATTGCATTCGCGCAGAAGAAGCCGGTGGAAAAGGAAGGAAATCCGCCGGTTTGGGAAACCAAGATTCTACACTTGAAACAAAGCGATCCCGAGAAGGGCTACCGCATGGCGATTATTTCCCTCTGCTCCCAGGATGAGATCAAGGTCACGTCTGAAGCGCGCGGGAAACCAAAACCGCAGGTTGTCTTTGCGAAGCGTTTGGTCATTTCCAATGTGGACATGGGGAAGTCCAAGGCGGATGCCCAGCTCTCGGTGGCCGGGGAAATCGTCGCCAGGGTCATGCCGGAGGAGCCGGGAAATTACGTGGTCATTCTCTATGAAGACGAGGCTGGCAGGATCAAAGCCCTGAGCTTCTACGATCCCAAGTTCGTGATCGCGAGTTGATGGAATTGAACCATCAGCGTGCTCGCGCGCTTCCGGTTCTCCAAGCGTCAGGCATTGTGGATTTCCTGTGCAAGGTAGTCCGGGACTTCAGTCCGTTCTTTGACGCCGCGGAAGAACGGACTGAAGTCCTCGACACATTTCACACGATCTTCAACCGCGCCAGATCCTGCGTGTCGATCAGCCCCACCGGTTTCCCCCCAGCGTCTAACACGACAATATCGTCGATCCGGTTCTCACCGATGGTCTTGAGAACCTCCACGGCGAGCGCGTCCGCCCGCACGGTGATCGGGTGGCGGGTCATGAGCTGCGCCACCGGCTTTTCTCCTAACAGCGGATCGTTGCGGAAACTGCGGGCAAAGTCACCGTGGGTGAAAATCCCGGCAAGGCTGCCGTCCGGCTTGAGGATCAGGCACGCCCCGGCGCGGGCGCGGTTCATCGAATCCAGCGCGGCAAACACATTGCCATCCTCCGCCACCGTCGGCAGCGCGGTGTCGGCCCGCATGATGTCAGAGACCCGGGTGAGCAGCGCGCGTCCAAGCGAACCGCCGGGATGAAATCTAGCGAAGTCCTCTTCGGTGAATCCGCGCGACTCCAGCAGGACCATCGCCAGCGCGTCGCCCATCACCAGCATGGCGGTGGACGAGGAAGTCGGCGCGAGGTTGAGCGGGCAGGCTTCGCGCTCGACCGAGGTGTCCAGGGTGATCTCGCTGAAGCGCGAGAGCGTGGAGCCGGGAGTGCCGGTTAGAGCGATGAGCTTGACGTCGAAACGCTTGATGAACGGCAGCAAGTCCATCAGCTCGCGGGTCTCGCCGGAGTAGGAAAGCGCGAGTACGGCATCGCCGTCGGAGAGCAGGCCGAGGTCGCCGTGCAGGGCGTTCTGGGAATCGAGGACCACCGCGGTGGCACCGGTGGAGTTGAGCGTGGCCGCGATCTTGTGGCCGATGTTGCCGGATTTCCCGACACCGACGACGACGATCTTGCCGCGGTGATCGAGCGTGTGCTGGAGGATCTTGACCGCGTCTATCAGGTTCCCGTCCAGGCCGGCCGCCATCCGGCGCAGGCCGTCAACTTCGGTTTCTATCACATTGCGGGCGCGTCCCAGGTAGTCCATGCGCCATCACATACCCGTCACCGCTTGCTTGGCAAGCGCAGCGGATGAAATCCGCCGCAGTTGGCCGAGGACGAAGCGCTGGCTTTTGGGGAAGTTCTCCACCCGCTCTAGCAGCCACTTGGCGGATAATCGAACACAGGCTGCCTGTTCTCCGTTTCCCCTCGCAATCTCCCGCCGCGCTGGCATCCTTCCGCGCATGAAAACCCTGTTAGCCACGATCTTTCTCGGCGGATTCCTCGGCACCACCGCCATCGCTTCGACCATCATGGTGGTGCCGGTTTTTGAACCCATCAGCCTCCAGGGAACCGATGGTGACGAGGCGATCTCGGAAATCGGCGAGGCGCTGCAGGCGTCCGTGATGTCGCGGCCGATGGCGTTGTCCGGCGCGTTTCCCGAAGTCCTGGTCGATGCCATCCGCAGCCCGCATCTGATCCCCACCAACAACCCGAACTACAAGGTCCAGGAGACCAATCTGCTGGTGCTGTGCAACGTCGGCATCAGCGGCGAAATGGTGGACAACGTCCTGACAGTGAAGCTCAACGTCGCCGATCTGGCGATCCCGCCCGAGGTCGATCTAACGACCCGGCAGATCCTCAAGCTGGCGATCGTCGCGCTGCGCAAGACCCTCGATGAATACCAGCGCCCGCAGACCCAGCCGCTGGCGGTGGCGTTGATCATCGCGGGCACCGACGATGGCAAGGCGAGCCTGCGTGACCTAGGCACCAAGTTCGTGATCGGCGCGGAAGCCGCGCCGAATTGATTCGCCCTTGAATCCCGCGGATTCCCGCCAGAGACTCCGCCGCCCATGGCCACCGCAACTTCTCCCACTTCCACGCTTCCCGACGCCACCGGCCACTTCGGCCAATTCGGCGGGATGTTCGTCCCAGAAACCCTGATGGCTCCGCTGCAGGAGCTCTCGACCGCCTACGAGGCGGCCAAAGCGGACCCGGCATTCCAGGCGGAACTCGACGATCTGCTCCACAACTACTGCGGCCGGCCGACGCCGCTCTATTTCGCGGAACGCTGGACCGAGCTGCTAGGCGGCGCGAAAATCTATCTGAAGCGCGAGGATCTGCTCCACACCGGTGCCCACAAGATCAACAACGCGATCGGCCAGATCCTGCTGGCGAAGCGCCTCGGGAAAAAACGCATCATCGCGGAAACAGGCGCCGGCCAGCACGGCGTGGCGACCGCCACCGTCTGCGCCCGTTTCGGTATGGAATGCGTCATTTACATGGGCGCGGTGGACATGGAACGCCAAGCCCTCAACGTCGCCCGCATGAGACTGATGGGCGCGGAAGTTAGAGCCGTCACCGCCGGCCAGGCGACGCTGAAGGAAGCGGTGAACGAAGCGATGCGCGACTGGGTCGCCACGGTGGATCACACCCACTACATCCTCGGCTCGGCGCTGGGTTCGCATCCGTTTCCGATGATTGTTAGGGATTTCCACCGCGTGATCGGGGTGGAAGCGCGACAGCAGATTTTGCAAAAAGAAGGTCGGCTGCCGGACTTGTTAGTCGCGTGCGTCGGCGGCGGATCGAACGCGATCGGCTTGTTCCATCCATTCCTCGAAGATGAAAACGTGCGGATGGTCGGCGTGGAAGCCGGGGGCGACGGGATCCTTCCCGAGCGCCATGCCGCGCGCTTCCAAGGCGGCAGGCTCGGCGTGTTGCAGGGAACGAAGACCTGGTTGTTAGCCAATGCCGACGGCCAGATCGAACTCACGCATTCGGTTTCCGCCGGCCTCGACTATGCCGCCGTCGGTCCCGAGCATGCCTATCTGCAGGATATCGGCCGCGTGGAATACACCTATGCCACCGACAACGAAGCGCTCGCCGCCTTCAAGGAACTCGCCTACAGCGAAGGGATCATCCCCGCGCTCGAAAGCGCGCACGCGATGGCTTACGTTTCGAAAATCGCCGGGAGCCTGCCGAAGTCCACGATCCTGATCGCCAATCTATCAGGCCGCGGCGACAAGGACGTCGAGCAGGCGTCGAAGTTCTTGTTGTGACTCACTGGCCCTTCGTCATCTTTTCGAAATCGAACACGTAAACTGATTTGTTAGATGAGCCGATGACAAGTTTCTTTTCGTCGGGCGAGAGTGAGGCGGATCGGGGTTCCCATTCCACCTGCTGACTCCAAACGATCTGCTTTTTCCGCGAGTCGATCACTGCCAGAATGCAACCGGAATTTTGCCGGCTTGCGGCTCTAACAATAAGCGACGCTCCCTTGCCAGCCAGAAGCAGGCGGCGATCGAATGGGTAGAGGTTCCATTCCGCCGGCAGCTTGGCGGTGTCCTCCAGGGTGGCATCGCGCGGCCTCTCCGAACCCATGGGGGTGGAATACAAATACCCTTCCCGCCCGGGCGAATCCACCACGCCAAACACCTTTTCGTTAGCCACATCGTACCCCGCAGTGGATTTGTTCAGCAACAGCGCCTCCTTCGAGCCGGTGGGGTCGAGTTCATAGAGCATCGCGGAACTCTGTAGAAAAATCCTTACGGGAGAATCCGTGACCGCGAACGAACGCGGCTTCATCATGATGTTCTGTTCGGGAACCATCATGACTTGCGATTCGTCCGGTGCTTTCATCGACCGCAAGCGCACCTCTGAGCGGGTCGCAGTGATCAGATTCTCACCGCTCGAATCGACGGAAATGTTCATCAACTCCGCCGGGCCGTTCTCGCGATTGCGGTTGTTGAAAACCACCTTGCCGACGATCCGCGGGACGTTCAGAGGCTTGCGTCCGAGCCTGCGGGTCACTTCGTCGATGCTCCATTCAAGGAAATTCCAGCCGTCGGCCGCGTAGATTTTCCGACTGCCCTCGGGCATGATCGCCGACTGCATGCTCACGCCGAATCCCTTGTCCTCCCTTTCCGAAACGAGCTGGGCGAGAAGCCGGCCATCCTTCGTCCAGAGCATGAGCTTGTTGACGTCGCTGGAGATGATGTAGTCGCCGCTGATTGAAAAGCCCGCCTCGGTGATGGGGCAACAATGGATCGGATGCTCGCGCTTCGCGGCACTGTTCACCGTGGCCCACGAGGCGACATCCAACGCCCGGCCACCACCGTCGTCGAATTTCACGAAGAATTTCCCGTCCGCAGTGAAATCGCCCGAATGAGCACCGTCCGGCACGGAGACCAACTTGCCGAACTGCGGCGAAGTGAGAGGAAGGACGAAGGAGCTTCCCCAGCGTCCCGTTAGCATCGATTTTCCGTCGGGTGAAAAGCGGATGTTGTTCGGATAGGTGGCGTCCGCATTTTTCGGCGGAGGCGTGGAAAACCCGCCGAGATCGGCGAGATGAGTTCCTTTCAGACGGCGGATTCGGACCGTGAACGGATCATAAAACGCCAGCAGTTCCCCGTGGAGGCCACCCGCCCTCACCTGCGGGGCATCTCCCGAATCGATCCCGTCGATTTTCAACGGCGTGGCCTCCGCTGCCCCGTTAGGGATTACGAAAAATCGATCGTCTGCCGCAGACTGCCGGGACACGAACCAAGCTCCTGCGGAAAAAGCCAGATGCCCTCCATCATCGGCGCTCATGGACGGGTCGGTGGACCCGGGAAGCGCCACACGCCGCAACCGTTGTCCGCTAGAAGCGTCGTACCATGAAACTGCGGATGGCATCGTGCTCGTGTATTTGCCCAGGGCGTGGAGGACGACGAGCTGCTTGCCATCGGGCGAGAAAATCCCATCGATCACTCGAACGTCTTTTTCAAGCGACCACAGCGCGCGGTTGTCCGCCAGTGAAAAGCATTCCCAGTTTTTGTCGTTGGATTCCTCCCGTTCGCCAAAAATCAATGTGCCGTCAGGTGAAATCGCAGGGACTTCCGCCACTGAGAGGATTTCCTTCATCCTGCATTCGCCGATTTTGCGATCGAGTTCCATCAGTGCGACCGCTTTCCCCTTGCCAGTGGAATCCTTCAAGCCAACCAGCCATTTGTCGCTCTTTGCGATCCGCCGGGAGACCCCGCTATGGCCCGCCGTCAGCCCCAGCGTCGGATCGCCGTGAACTGCGATCAGATTCCTAGGCGGGGTCGCGTTCGGGTCGAAGCGGACCAGCGGCCCGCCCGAGGGCCGACGCTCGTCTTCGTCGGCGCGGCAACGGAAGGTCGGGAGAGTTAGCGCTGCGAGAGCTATTGGAATCAGAATACTTGGCTTCATGGATGGAGAAGGTTTACCCGTTCAGAAAACTCCTTCCGCTCATGCGCGATGCAGGGATTCCCGAAAGGGGTCTCCAATCCTTGGCATTTATCGGTCGGTATTCCTAGCAGAAACTTTCCGACGCCAATCTATCAGGCCGCGGCGAGACGCCGCAGCCACGATGAGGTGCCCCCCCTTTTCTGCCAGATTGACGCGCCCTTGGGATTTCACCAGTCTCGCGCCTCCATGAGATTTTTCGTCCCGCTCATCCTAGCCGCGTTGGCAGCCGGCACGTCCCATGGCATTACGTTGATCAACCTGAACTTCTCAGGGCCGATGACGCCGATCCAGCAGCAGACCTTCATCGATGCGGCGGCGGTCGGAGTCGTGAGAGTGAAACCAAATCGCAGTGCAAGGCTCCGGGCAGAATGCCAGTTGTGTTCTTAGAATGATTCCAACAAGACTTCCGTTAGGTTCTGCGGGGGGGGGGCGAGACACCATGACTTCTCAATCCGGGTGGAAGGCAGGCCAAGGATCGTCAACGAATCCTCGAATCCGTACACAACAAGT
>JANOZJ010000288.1:0-5303 GCA_031429315.1 Akkermansiaceae bacterium | reverse complement strand
TGGGATAGCATGTGGACTTCCGGCCTAGATATATCACAAGAAGCCGCCAAATTCAAAAATCACAAAACGCCAAAACGACTCAAATTCAACGACAACTCAAGCCTTCCAGACCGCTCTGGAGAGGCTATGGGACGGCTGTGTAAATCCATCCATCGCGTCCCGGTGGACTTCTAGCTTGCGCGGGATGCGGCGTTTGTTCACCCTCAGCCGCGATGATGCATCGGGTATTCAATCCGGTGCCGCCACTCTATCCACTCAGTCCCCGACTCGTATGAACCACCATCCCTCATCGATCCATTCCCTTGAAGACATGCCGAACTTCGTCCGGCCACGGAATTCCTGGCGTTTCACCGCCATTGCTAGGCCGTTGCTGGCGGGCGTGCTGTTTCTCGCGCTAACACTTGTGGCCCAAGCCGCTTGGAGCCGGCCGGAGCCCGATTTCTCGAACTATGATGTGCCTCTCTATCAGCAGATCACCCACCACATCAAAGCCAAGATCTCCGCCAGGTTGGGTGAAGACAAGAACACCCGCGACCGTTATTTCATCATTCCGTTCGCCTATGAGAACGAGGGGAATCGCCCGGGATATTCGCACTCGTTCATGGTCGTGATCCGGGTGCTGCCCGATAGCAAGCAGACCAAGCTGGTCCAAGGGATTGCCAAGAAGAAGTACCAGAACCGGGAATTCCAGGCGTTCACCATCAGTTGGTTGCCGCACGATTTTGCGACCAATCCGAATCTGTGTGTGTTCAAGGGCTTCGGCGCCCGCATTTTCCCGACATGGAACCAGTGCCCGATATCTGTCGGACGGGATTTCACGCTCGAGGAAACCATCAAGCTGGCGGTGAGCGTCGGCAATGCCGTGTGCATGTGGGGACCATACGAGATCACCAAGGAGGGATTTGATCTGGGAGTGAAACGCCTGCGCCTGCTAGAAGGAGGAACCATCAAGTATCGCGCCGACGACCGTCTCACCCGCCTAGATCGAACCGCGATCAATTGCTTCCATGCGATGGCGGGTATTTACGAACTCTATCCCAATGGCGGGCTGTTCGGCACCGGGTTCAAAATGTGGGGGATCAACGGCACGGCACGGGTGCTGCTAGAATACACCGACAAGGCGAATGACAAAAAACTGCTGCTAGAGTCGGTGGATGAGAAAAAGGACCGTTTCGGATTTGTCTATGCGTCCACCCGGGACGCTCGTCGCTACAATCCATTCGAACGATCGTCCGCCTATCGGAGGTAATCGCAGGGGCGCTGGCGGGATTGTTTGGACTTCCACCTTGCGGAGATCCTGGCACCGGGTCATTGTGACGTTGCATCTTAATTTATGAAAACCATGGAAAAGCTCATTGTGATTGCCAATCTCGGACGGGTCAGGCCCGTGAAATTTCGCGAAGCGGGGGACGATCCGCGGGAGAAAGCGCATTTGGTCGAGGTCGCCGGAAGTACGGTAGAGATAAGGCCGGAGCAAATCAGCGCGGTGGTCACCGACCAGGCCGGTCGTGCCACCCAAAGCGGGCCGGTCGACCGCAAGGGCGGCATGTCCTACGGCGAGGAACACAACTTGAAGTCCGAACTCGAAAAGCAGGCGTTGGAACGGATCGCCGCGAAGATCGGTGAAATCGTCGCTGCGGAAGGCAATCCGGCGTGGCGGCTGGTGGCACCGCAGACGATCCTGAGCAGCCTGGCGGAGGCGTTGCCCGCCGCCGCGCGCAAGTCCCTGGTGGAAACGGTGGCGGGCGATTTGACCAGCCTGCCACTGCCCGAACTGGAAAAGCGTTTCCTCAAGGGATGACCTGATGATGATTTGACCTGTCCCGGATCCGGTGAATCTTGGGTCAATGGAAGAGGAGCATTACCTCAATGATCCGTGGCTGCTGGCCGCCTGGCCGGGGATGGGTTCGGTCGCCATCAGTGCCGATTACTATTTGATGGCGAAACTCGGCATGCACCTGTTGGCCGAGTTTCCGGCCCGCGAGTTTTTCGATCTCGAACGGGTCGAAGTGAAGCACGGCTTGATCCAGACCGGCCGGTTGCCCCGCAGTCGGCTGTTCCTGTGGCACGATCCGGCAAAACACCACGATCTGATCGTGTTCGTGGGTGAGGCCCAGCCGCCGACGAAGGGGGCCGCGTTTTGCTCGCAGCTCATCGGCCACGCCCGTCGGCTCGGGGTCCAGCGGGTCTTCACGTTCGCCGCGATGGCCACGCCGATGCGGCCTGAGCATGCATCGCGGGTGTTCGGCGCGGCGATCGACCGCGAGAGCCTGGCGGATTTCAAACGGCTCAAGATGGAAGTGCTGGAGCAGGGCCAGATCAGCGGACTTAATGGCGTTCTGCTAGGAATCGCGGCCGAGCAGGGAATGCGCGGTGGCTGCCTGCTCGGCGAGATGCCAGAGATTTTCTCGCAGTTTCCATTTCCCAAGGCCGCACTCGCGGTGCTGGAAGCCTTCACTTCGTTGGCCGGGATCACCATCGACTTCACCGAACTGCGCGAGCAGGCCCGCAACGTGGAGCAGGGACTCGAGCAATTCCTCCATCACCTAGAAGACGCCAGCAACACCGGCGGGGCGCACGCTCCGCCCCCGGTGGAGCCGGACGAGCCGACAGCCGGGCCGGGACTGATAGAGCCGGTCACCCGGCTCTATGCCCGCGACCGGCAACATCTCGACGAGCTGTTCGAGGTCGCCCGCAAAGACCGTTCCCGGGCCTATGAACTGAAGCGGGAAATGGATCGGCTCAAGGTCTTCCATCAATACGAAGACCGCTTCCTGGATCTGTTCAAGGAGCCGGGGGTGAAACCGGATCTCGGCTAACAGCACCGGCCGGATGTTAGGGCCTGTTTGAAAACTTCCGGTTAGAGCGGCCGGTTTGCCGGAGGCAGCGGGCAGGATGCCCGTGCCACCGTGGCCCGGGCATCCTGCCCGGAGCCTTTCCACGCTGCGTCTCACAATTTTCAGCCAGCCTCTTACGGCGGCGCGGACTTCAGCGCGTGGTGGACTTTGATCGCGGCGTAGGCGTCGTTCGCGGCGTAGATCAATTGGCCGTCGGACAAGTCCTTGGCCGCCCAGTTCGACGTGGTGACGGATTTGGATTTCTGCAGCTTGCGGTTGAAGAGCATGGCGATCGCCGACTTGGCACCGACGGCGTTGTGGTAACCCAACTGCCTGAACGAGCGGTCGAGGTCCACGATGGCTCCGGGGCGGATGCCGAAGCGCTGGGAAATCTGATGGAGATCGCCGCCGAGGCCGAAGCCGATCTTGACGAGTTTCTCCGACTTCAGCAGCTCGATGATCGCCGGGTGGCTGCCGGTGACATGCGATTGGAAAATGAAGGCTTTCTCGGTGGTGGCGAATTGCAGGACGTGCGGTCCCTCGGATTTCTGGCCTTTGTGGAACGTCGGTTTCGACTCGGTGTCGAAGCCAACTTCACCCGCCAGAGTCAATTCTGCGACGGCGAGCGCGGCCTGGCGCTCGTCGGTGACGACGAAAATTTGCGCCAGGCAGAGACCTGCGAAGGGTTCTAGTTCCGCGATGTCGGCCTTGTGAGGTGGTTTTTTGGAGTCACTCATTGGGGGAAAGATAAGCACAAGGTGTCGCCCTGTGAGCCGGAATGATGGGATCCGGCAGCACCGGACTCAAGCCAATGTTGGTTAGAATGACTGGATATTGTCATTTCGCGGGTGGTGGATCGGCGGTTTGCGTTTGGCGTGGAGGAAAAGGAGAGATTCCGGACGCTGATGCGCTTGCAGGAGAAATTCACGGGTTGCCGGGTGATTTCATACTGCCTAATGTGCAATCACTTCCATCTGCTGCTGGAAGTCCCGCCGATGGCGGACGCAGGGCTTTCGGATGAGGAGCTTTTGAAGCGGTTGTCGGCGATTTACAACGAGGCGTTCGTGGCCGGGGTGGCGATGGAATTGGCGGATGGGAGGACTGCGGTTCACGCGAACGAAACCGGGTTGGATGAGGCGCTAAAGGCCATTCACCAGCGATTCACCTACCGGATGCAGGATCTCGGCGAGTTCATGAAGGGGCTGCTGCAGCGTTTCACCCAGTGGTTCAACCGGGGGCATTCCAGGACGGGACGGCTGTGGGAGGATCGCTTCAAGAGCGTAATCGTGGAGGACGGTGTGGCGGCAAAGACGATTTCCGCTTACATCGACTTGAATCCGGTGCGCGCCGGGATGGTGGAGGATCCGGCGGATTACCGCTGGAGCAGCTATGGGGAGGCGATCGGTGGCGGGCCGAAGGGCAATGGAAGAACCGCGCGGGCAGGCTTGGTGCGGGCTTTGCGGGCGCATCAGGGGATCGGGGCGGATGCAGATTTGTGGGCCGCCGGAGTTTCGCGGGACTATCGGAAACTGCTGATGGCGGGAGCTGTTGGAAAATCTTCGGAAAGCGTTGGCCGGGATGGGAAGACGGTTGCGAAGACCTTGCGTATGGGAATTTCAAACGAGGCGGCGGAGCGCGAGCGCGAGCGGGATGGAGAAATTCCATTCGGCATGATGTTGCGTTACCGGGTTCGCTATTTCACGGACGGGGCGGTGATCGGCAGCAAGGAGTTCGTGAACGAGGCGTTTGCCAGCGCACAGGAAAGATTCGGACCAAATCGAAAGACCGGAGCGAGGAGGATGAAGGGAAAAGCCGCACCGACGAGCGGTATTCTGTGGAGCCTGCGGGAATTGAGAAAAGGTGTGGCTTGACGCCGTCGGGACAGGATCGGCGTTTGGTCGTGATGGGATTGGAGATGGTGCCAGACCTCGGCCCTGCCCCCCTTAAGCTTCGATCCCGTGCTTGGCGCGGAGGCGCTCGATCTCCTCGGACAGCGCGCCCCAGCGGGTGTAGCTGACCTCTAACGACTTCGCGAGTTTGTCCACGGCGTTGGTGACCTCGCGGAGTTTGCCGGGGTTGTTGGTCACGTCTTCGCTGGAAAGTTGCGCAGTGAGGGTGGCTTGCGCGGCTTCGAGTTCGGCGATTTTGGCTTCGAGGGCGGTGAATTCGGTTTCCAGGGGCTTGAGGACCTTGGAGCGGATTTCGCGCTGCTCGGCTTCGATCCGGCGCTGTTCCTTGCGGTTGACGCCGGGGACGGACTGGCGGGACGAGCTGTTAGCGGGTGCGCTGCCCAAGGTGGCGAGGCGCGGGGCGATGCCTTTTTTCGCGGCTTCGTCCTCGGCGGATTTTTCGAGGTAGTAGGTGATGTTGCCGGCGTAGAGGACCGGTGGCTCGCCGGGGCGGAATTCGAGGGTCTTGCTGACGAGAGCGTCGAGGAAGTTCCGGTTGTGGGAAACGATCATGACG
>JANOZJ010000287.1:0-2172 GCA_031429315.1 Akkermansiaceae bacterium | reverse complement strand
CCAACACGCGGAAGGCGAACGAGCTGAAGACGAGCAGGGAAATCCCACCGACCCAGCCGATCAAATTCCGGGACTCGATGAATCCGGTGAGCACCTCGCTGAGAGTCGGGGTGAAACCGGGGGCGATGAGCGAGATTTCCGTAGTGATGGTTTCCAGCAGCAGCACCTTGTCGATGAAGTGCGAGAAGATGACGACGAGCACGGCTGATAGGGGAATCAGCGAAAGCATCATGTTGTAGGCGACGGCGGCGGTGAGCAGCAGGCCGTGGTTGCGCAGGAAAAAGTCGCGCAGCACCCGGCTGGCGAACCGAACGATTTTCGGCAGTCGTTTTTCCATCGGGCGGGAGCTTGGACGGGGCCAGCGGGCGATGCAAACGCAAATGCCCCCCGGGAGCGCGAGTCTGGAGACTCGCGCTCCGGCCTTACAAGTGCAGCGACATTTCTATCAGCTCAAGGAATCCCGCGCGGTCGGCGGGCAGGGTGGGGGAGGCGATTTCCCGGGCGAGCGCGGAGAGGATGTCGGCGTTGATGATCCCGGTTTGCTCTCCGGCCAGCCATTGCGCGTAGGTGCAGACCAAGGCGGCGAAGCGGGCGTCGTCCGAGGGCCCCGCGTCGCGCTTGCAAACCAATGAAATCGTGGGAGCCGCTTGGTCATCGGTGGACCATTCGAGGGTGCCGAGATCGCCACCGGGTTTGGATGATTCGATCTCGATGGCCAGGGTGGTGGTGGAATTCTCCGCCAGCTTGGCGGGCAAATGGGCGGCCGTCGGTCCTGCGGCGGGCGCGAAGCCTAGCAGCCGGTAACGGGCGACGCCGCCGGGATTCGCATGATAGGAAATTCTAACGTCAGATGCGCTGCGGGCGTTGCCGCGCAGGGAAATGAAGAGCAAGGTGGCGGAAGGTTTCCACGGGCAGGCGATCATCTCGGTGGAAAGCGTGGCGACGTGGGCGCTCATGCCGCTGTCGCGGTTGTCGGGGTGCCAAATGTTAGCCGCGCCGCGGGCGATGGCGGTGACGCCATTCAGGCGGAGCGGGAAGCCGTTGAGGATTTCCTCAAGCCGGACGGAGCTGGGAGTGGGGAGCAGCTTGGCGGCGCGGATGGTTTTTGAAAGCGATTCGAGATCTGATTTCCCGGTGAAGATTGGAAGCCTGAGGACAGGGGCGACAGCGACCGCCACCGAGCCGTGGGGGACGGCGGCCGGCAGGATAGGTGCCGGCGCGGGCGGCGGGATGATCGCGGGAGCGGCGGCGATCGGAGTGGCCGCAGCGGGGATGGGATCGACCGCAGCAGTGATCGGGGTGATCACGGCGGGGGCTGGAGTCTTGGCCGCGACCGGACCCGGCTTGTCGCCAGTCATTCGGATGAGGATGGTGGTGGCTAGGGCGAGAACCGCGGCTGCGGCTGCTGGGATGAGCCAGGGTTTCAGGGCAGCGCTGAATGAAGCGAATGAAATGGTCTTACCGGCGCGGTCGGCTTCGCGGGCGGAGCGGCGGACGTTCTCGCGTTGCTGCGGAAGCAGCTTGTCTGCGGGCAGGGCAAGCCGGTCGGTTAGGAAATGTTGGATGGCTCGCGTTTCCTCGATCTTCGCTTGGATCGCGGGATTTTCCGCGGCGGCGCGCGCGACGGCGGCGGCGTCTTCCGTGCCCAGCTCGCCAAGGACGTAGTCGGTTAGGCGGGGATCTTCAGGTGGGATGTGCATGGGGTCAGGAGCGGAGGTCGGCAGGGAGGATTTCGCGCAGGCGCTTGAGGCCGGTGTGAATGAGAAACCCGATGTTGCCGGTGGCGAGGCCGGTGATCTCGTGGATTTCCTGGTAGCTGAGTCCTTGTTGGAATTTGAGGGTGATGACTTCGCGCTGGTTGGCGGTTAGACGGTCCAGATAGACGGACAGTTGGGAAAGGCGTTCCTGTTGGTCGGCGTGTTGGTCCGGCTGGAGTCCCGGGCCGGCGACTTTTTGCCAGGCGATATCGTCGAGCGGTTGGCTGCGTTTGTCCTTGCGGAGCAGATCGAGCGCGCGGTTCCGGCAGACGGTGAAGAGCCACGACTTGAGGCTGTCCTGGACCTTGGCGGGGTCCTGTTGGCAGAGCCGGACGAAAGTGTCCTGGACCACGTCGCGGGCGAGATCGGGGTCGTTGAGGATGGTGGCGGCATATCCGATGAGCGGTGATTCGTA
>JANOZJ010000286.1:0-12451 GCA_031429315.1 Akkermansiaceae bacterium | reverse complement strand
TTAGGCGGACGAACGGAATGCCCGCGTTGGCGGCCAGGGTCTTCGCGACATCCTCCTGGGTAAGGGAAGTATGTGCCAAAAGATACTCGACGATGGTTTCACCGCCGGAGAGGGCGTTTCGCGATTCGGCGAGTTGATCGGGGCTAACCGTTCCGGCTTCGGCGAGCAATTCTGCGAGATAATCTTCGTTGGAAAACACTGGGCTTCGAGTCCTTGGAGGTGGGGGTTTCTAATGGGAAACGCGGGCCATCGCCCGCGCTGCTTGTGGGGCAGACTGGTCAACCCACCCCTCGCTTGTCAACCAGCACATCGCAAGAACCAGTGATTTTAGCTCCCACTGGAATCCATGGCCCGCGGCCACTTTAAATGTAACCACCATGCCCATTCATCCGCAGTCAAGACCGCCGGCAGTCACCCGCCGCTGGTGTTCGGCAGAAACGCCCGGATCAGGCATTGATACACCACTTTCCTTGGAATTTTGGACCGCGTTTGGAGAGCTTCCCAATTCGCGCCACGCAGCGGTGCCAGGGTCTTGCGGGCAATCAGGGCCGGCAACACGGTGGCCGCACGGAGACGACGCGACCGCAGGGTTTTCGCATAATCCTCGCCCTTGGCGAGCCACCCGTCGGCCCGCACCAACCACCTGGCGTGGCAATCACGCAGCTCCCGTGAATCGCGGGGATCGGCGACGGGCAAGTAACAGCGCCCACTCGCCAGATCTGCGGCCAGATCCCGCAGGATGTTCACCAGTTGGAGGCCTTTGCCATAAGCAATGCCCCGCGCCAGCAGCTCCGGCTCGGGCGATTCTGAGAAGCTCCCGCCCAGCGTGAGGTACCCGAGCTTGGTCCAGAACGCGCCCACGCAACCGGCCACCCGCCACGCGTAGTCCTCAAGCGCGGCATCGTCTTGCAGGGCGACGGGGTGCTCCCGGCTGGCAAGGGCGAAGCGTTGCAAATCGAGGGTCTGCCCACTCACGATGATCTCGAGAACTTCTAGGACGAGATCCGCCTCGCCTTGCGGAAGGCGATTCAACGAAGTGAAAATTTTGCCCGAACATTCGAGCAAGTGCCGCTCCCGCAGGTCCGGGATCGCGTTGAGGATCGACACCGGCCAGCGCGGCGCGGCGGATTTGTTAGCGACGGCGCGGCGGAACTGATCAAGGCAATGCACCCGCGCATCGAGCGGTGCCGCAGTGCTATCGGCGAGCGTGTCGCTGGTGCGGGCCAGCAAATAGCCGAGGCTGGCCGCCCCGCGCATCGGTCGCGGCAGCAGCCGCAACGTCAGATAGAACGAGCGCGAAACCCCCTTGAGCAGTTGTTTTCCCGGATCATCGGTCACCGCGTCCAAGCAAGGTCGGACCGCAGGGAATGTCAACCCGCCACCGCGAGACCGCCGCTTTGCCGCTGGAAACGAGTCCCGATGAAATCCGGTTGCGATCCGGGACAGAACACGCAACTTACCCGCAGAATGAGTGATGAGCCAGAAACCGCCCAGGACCGCAACCAGGTGAAACTGGAACGGCTTGAACTCGCGCTGCGGGCATCCAACGAAGGAATCTGGGACTGGCGGACCGACGAGCGGGAAATCTTCTACTCACGCCGGATCCTCGAGTTTCTCGAATGCGGCAAGGACCACGCACCCAATTTGTTCCTGCCGCCATTCGACCACGTCTGGCCGGACGACCGGGAAACGTTCGAGCGGGGGGTGACCCACGCGCTGCTCGACGGCGGCCCGGAAATCCTCGTGGTCGATGTCCGCATCCGCACCGGCGGCGACAACTGGCGCTGGCTGAGAATCCGCGGCACCGTCATCCGCAACCGCAACGGCCGCGCCATCCGCATCGCCGGCTCGATGATCGACATCAGCCGCCGCAAGGCCGCCGAGGCGCAGGTCGAGGACGAGCGGTTCCTGCTCCGGCAGTTGATCGACCACGTGCCGTTGCAAATCTATTTCAAGGATCTGGAATCGAAGTTCACCATGGCCAACCAACGCATGGCCGAATGGCTCGGCATGACCAAAGGTAGCGACCTGACAGGAAAGCACGACCGCGACTTTTTCGATCTCGATCACTGGAAACCTGCGGAAGACGACGAGAAGCGCATTATTCTATCAGGTGAAGCGATCCTCGACCAACTCGAACTCGAAACCTGGCGGCATGGCGATGAAACCTGGGTCATCACCTCCAAATTTCCGTGGCGCGACCGCCAGGGTCACCTCAAAGGCACCTTCGGGGTTTCCAGCGATGTGACCAAGCTCGTCAAGGCCCAACACGAGGCCAGCGATCTCGCCTTCCAGCTCCAAGTGAAGAACGAGGCCTACGAAGAAGAACTCCTGCTCGCCCGCGAGATCCAGCAAGCGCTCGCCAGCGAGGTCTTCCCTCCGGTGACAGCCAGCAATCAAAGCCACCTCGCCTTCGGTGCCCGCTACATCCCGATCTCGGGCCTGGCCGGTGACTTTTTCGAGGTGATGAAAGTGACCGACGATTGCTACTGCGTCTTGATCTGCGACGTCATGGGCCATGGCGTCCGCTCCGCGCTCATCGTCGCAATGCTCCGCGGGCTGCTAGAGAAACAACGCGCGCAGTCCACCGAGCCGGGGCTGTTTCTCCAAGGCCTCAACGACGGTCTTGCCGCCATCCTCGAACGCGCCGGGACCACCATGTTCGCCACCGCCTTCTTCGGCGTGATCGACCTCGCCGCCGGCACCTTCAAATATGCCTGCGCCGGCCATCCGGGACCCATGATCGACGGCAAAAACGGCGTCTGCCAAATCGCCTCCGAACGCGCCGAAAAAGGCCCCGGCCTCGGCTTGTTCAAAGGTGCCGCCTACCCGACCCTGGAACTAGACCTTGCCGAAATCGACCGGATGGTCCTCTTCACCGACGGCGTACTCGAGGCCGAGAATCAGAGCGGCGAGCCGTTTTTCGAGAACCGCCTGATGGAAATCATCGGCATAAAATCCCACGAACCGCTGGAATCCCTGCTCGACGGCGTCCTCTCCAGCGTCCTCGCCTTTTCCGAGGGCCAGCGCTTCGATGACGACGTCTGCCTGTTAGCATTCGAGGTGACCCGCAGAGTTCCGTCAGAACTGGATCATCTCAAGCACCGCTAAAACAAAGGCGAGGTCAGGTGTTCTGAGATTCTCCCACGACTCCGGACCTCAGTGCATGGGGCTTCGATCTATCAGGCAAAAAACCGGCGGTGACTGGGTGCGGGTTAGGCTGATGGTTCCGCCCTCAATCCGGTGGTGTGCCGGAGAACGTATCCACAATGGTGGTGACAGCGATGCGGTGCGCACCCGCTTGGATAGCTGTCTCCACACCGAGCAGCGGGAGCGCCCGCGACTCACCCTGCGGAAAGGCTTTCGCTGAATCGTCGATGACGAACATCCGGTAGGCTGGCTTTCCGCCGGCTGCAGCCGGTAACACGACGACGATCGCCTGCTTGATGTCCGGTGGCAGCTTGACGCTGGCTGCCAAACTCGCCGCAGGGTTCTCGGGGTCGATGTTAGCCTTGGCTGATTTGACGCATGATAGGGGTCGGGTCACGCATTTCATGACCCTTTCTATTTTCGGGTTCTCCACCCGTTCCGTGAAAGAAGGCAGGTTGCGTGCAGATTGTCATCGAATCACCATCTGACAAGCGATGGAGCAGACCGCGAGCTAATACCGCGCCGGGCATCACGCCAAGGTCACGGTGCCAGAGCTTCAGTTTGCGCTCTCCGTCGCAATCCTACAAGTACACGGCGCGAAATTCCTAGCCGCCTGGCGACGAGTCGCTAGCTTTCGTCTTGCGGCTTGTTTCAAACCCCAATCAAGAAATCCCAGCAACCACCAATCATGTCAGGAATCAACATCGCCATCGTCGGTCTCGGATTCGGAGCCGAGTTCATCCCGATCTATCAGCGCCTCAAGGGCGTCAACATGTATGCCATTTGCCAGCGGACCCAGTCGAAGCTCGACGAGGTCGGCGACAAGTTCGGCATCGCGAAACGCTACACTTCCTACGACGACCTGCTCGACGACCCGGACGTCCACGCGGTCCACATCAACTCGCCGATTCCCGATCACGGGCAGCAGTCCATCCAGGCACTCAAAGCCGGCAAGCACGTCGCCTGCACCGTGCCAATGGCCACCAGCCTCGACGAGTGCAAGCAGATCATCGACCTCTGCAAGTCCACCGGCTTGAAATACATGATGATGGAAACCGTGGTCTATGCCCGCGAGTTTTTGTTTATGAAAGAGCTCTACGAAAAGGGCGAGCTCGGCAAGGTCCAGTTCCTCCGCGCCACCCACCAGCAGGACATGGAAGGCTGGCCGGGCTACTGGCCGGGCCTCCCGCCGATGCATTACGCGACCCACTGCGTCGGCCCTATCCTCGGCCTAACGGGCAGCCAGGCGGAATACGTTTCCTGCTTCGGCTCCGGCACCATCGCCGAAGACATGCACGCCTGCTACGGCTCGCCATTCGCCATCGAGACCTGCCACATCAAGATGAAGGACAGCGATCTATCAGCCCAAGTCGTGCGCTCGCTGTTCGATGTCGCCCGCCAGTATCGCGAGTCCTTTGAAGTTTACGGCACCAGGAAATCGGTCGAGTGGCCACTCGTCGAGCACGATCCGCTAGTCATCCACACCGCCGGGAAGCCGGAGCCGGAGATCCCCGAGAAAGTGAAATGCCCGGACTTCGCCCACTATCTGCCAGAGGAAATCCAGGCCTTCACGATGGGCGGCGTCTATGGCGGCGAAGAGGGCGGCGAGCACCTTTCCTTCACTCAAGGCGGTGGCCACGGCGGCAGCCATCCGCACCTCGTCCATCAGTTCGTGAAAATGCTACAGACCGGCGTGGACTCCTATCCGAATGCCATCCAAAGCGCGAACATCACCTGCACCGGCATCCTCGCCCACGACTCCGCGCTCAAGGGTGGCGAGATCGTCCACCTCCCGGAATGGACGCTCCGGGCGTGAAACGCGTCAGCAGCAGCGTCCGGCGTAGGTCCGGAGCGCGGGAGTTGCTTGTGGATGAGTTCCGGACTCCGGGCAGGTCAATCTGCCAGCGCGACTTTCACCCGTGCGAATCGCTTCGTCGCGGTGTTGGTCGTCATCGGATCCACGATTTTCACCCGCTCCCAGCGCGGGTTGATGGCCACCACGGTTTCCGTTCCCACGGCCTGCCAGTCGCTCAGATCGGCCGAGAACTGCGGAGTATAGGTTAGACCGGAACCACTCCCGCCGGTCCTGCGGACAAACTCGATGGTGACATGGTCCGCTCCGGAAATGGTTTCCACGCCGACCAACGGCAAGCCGCGCAGTCCGGTGTTAGGGAGCATGGTCGCGCGCTCGTTGAAGGACGGGTCGAGATTGAAGGCGAACTCCAACAGATTGCCGATGCCGTCATTGTCGAAGTCCGCCAGCGGTCCGGTGGTCACGGGATTGACGATCTCAGTCGGGGTGAAATAGAGCCGCTGCCAAGCGCTGTAGCTTTCGGACGCGAGCGAACCGTCTTGCCCGGTCACCGACAGAATCCAAGGCAGCGATGCAGAAATCCGCGAGCAATAGAAACTGGATGGGACATTCTCCACCTCATCCGGCACGCCCACCCAGTTTGGCGGATTTGAATACTCCAATCCACCCGCATCGAACAGCGCCGCCATGAAACCATCCCCCATCGAGTCGGTCCGGAACGGACCATCGACCGCAAAGTTGATCCCGGCGAGCCGCCAGAGGCCGTTTTCTAACACGAACAATCCCCCGCCGGAGTCGCCGACCGAGAGATGGCATTCATCGACAATCCCGGGTTTGTCGAAATCGCAGTAGAGCAGCTCGCCATAGTTGGCGCCGCCATTGACTGTCCCCGTGACGATGTTTCTGCCCCAGCGTTCGCGATAGTTGGTGGTTCCCCATTTCCAGCCTTTGAGTTCGGCAGCCACGCTTACCTCATCTCCGCGTTGCGCGCCGCCGCCGAGAATCGTCGCCGTCGCACCGAGATCGGCGACCCCGGTGGACAGCGGGGCGTAGGTCGGAAAGGATTTGGCATGTTCCACCTCCCAAATCCGCAGGTCGGTCGTGTCGCTGGCCTCGGTCGCGGGACTGTCGTGGAAAGCAATCGTGACGTAGCTGTCGCCGTGAAAATGAAACACCTGCCCCACGGTGCCGCCGATGTGTTTGGCGGTGATGTAAAAATGCGGGGCGATGGGCACTCCCAAGAAGCCCGCGACATCCCCCTCATACTGCCAACCGGAGTTGTCGCCGGGAGTGGTGGTGTTATGCAGGGGATCGGGCGTGTCCGAAAAAACCACCGCTTCCGCCTGCAACACGAGCGACGCCGAAAGCAAAACCAAGCCACGGACCTTCATCCCCAGACGCTAGCCGCCGCCTTTGGATTCGCAACGCTTTTAGGGACTAAATCCCGGCCAGGACTTCGCCGAATACGGTGAGCGTGTCGTCCAGATCCGCCTCGGTGTGGGCGAGCGAGATAAAGCCGGTTTCGTAAGGCGATGGCGCGAGGTAGATGCCTTTGTCGAGGCAACCCCAGAAGAACTTTTTGAAGAACTCGAGGTCTTGCTTCATCACGTCGGAAACATTGACGATTTCCCGGTCGGTGAAAAACAGGCAGAACATCGAACCCACGCGGTTGAAGCGGTGCGGCACGCCTTTTTCCGCGAGAAGCTGGCGCAGGCCTTTTTCGAAGTGGGCGCCGAGTTGCTCGAGGCGGGCGAAGCCGGAGCGGTTGTTCAACTCGCGGAGCTGGGCGAGGCCGGCGGCCATCGCCAGCGGGTTGCCGCTGAGGGTACCTGCCTGATAGACCGGACCGACGGGAGCAAGCATGTCCATCACGTCGGCGCGACCGCCGAAGGCACCGACGGGAAGTCCGCCGCCGATGACCTTGCCGAAACAACTTAGGTCTGGTGTTAGATTTTCAAGCCCCTGCACGCCAGCCTTGCCGAGCCGGAAGCCGGTCATGACTTCGTCAAAAATAAGCAGCGCGCCATGCTTCTTGGTGATCGAGCAAAGCAGGGCGAGGTAGCCGGGCTTGGGAAACACCAGCCCGGCATTCGCAGGGTAGGACTCGACGATGATCGCGGCGATTTCCTCACCCCGCGCGGCGAAGAGGGCCTCCAGGGCTGCGGGATCGTTGTAGGGAAGGACGATGGTTTTTTCGGCGAAAGCCTTGGGCACGCCGCCGGAGTCGGGTTCGCCGTTGGTTAGAGCTCCAGACCCGGCCGCTACTAACAGTGAGTCGCTGTGGCCGTGATAACAGCCGTCGAATTTCACGATACAGTCGCGTTTCGTGAAGCCCCGCGCCAGACGGATGGCGGACATCGTGGCCTCGGTGCCGGAGTTGCACATCCGGACTTTTTCCACGGACGGCACCCAGTCGCAGATCGTGCGGGCCATCTCGACCTCAAACATGTTGGGGATGCCGAAGGAGATGCCGCTCTTCGCGACCTCGTGGATAGTGTTGGTGATGACGACCGGCGCGTGGCCGAGAATGTTAGGCCCCCACGAGCCGATGTAGTCGATGTAGTGCTTGCCATCGATGTCCTCGATCCGGCTGCCTGCGGCGCGGCGGACGAAGAACGGCTCGCCGCCGACGTTGCGGAACGCGCGCACCGGCGAGTTCACCCCGCCCGGGATGAGTTCCTTGGCGGCGGCGAAAATCTTGCGGGAGAGCGGGCCTTGCTGATTCATGGGCGGACCATGAAGGAGGATTTTCAAACGTCCAATCGCGAAGCGTCGGAATAGCGTGAATAATCCGCAGCCTCGCGCCGTTGAACGCAGATGGGGATTCCGTTTTCAAACACCGCTGCTACTCTGCCCACGATGAAACTTGAAATTCTCACGGTGATCGTCGCCTGCCTGGTCCTGCCGCTCCAAGCCCAAACCAAGCGCCCTGAGCGCAAGTCGTTGCTCGATGCCGATCCCGAAGTGGTCTATCTCGACCAAGCGCTGAAGAAACCGCTCGATCTCAAAGTGATCAAGGAAGCGCCGGTTTTTTCCGACAAGGAAGGCAACGTGCGCCTCGGCACGCTCAAGGCGAATCAAACCGTCCGGGTGGAGGCGATCACCGAAAAAAACTACCGGGTCCGCGGCCAGGGGATCCGCGACGGGATTGCCGGCTGGGTCGCGCCATGGGCGTTTTCCTCCACGGATCCGGAGTTCGTGGCCAATCTCAAGCTGCTCTATGACCGCCAGATCCAGGTCCAAAAACTGATTGCCGCCAAGAGCGTGGCCGTCGGCATGACGCTCGATGAGGTGGCGCTGTCATTAGGTAAACCGACCAAAACCTCGCTGCGAAAAACCGCCACCGGCCAATCCGGGCGCTGGGATTTCATCGAATACGAAGACATCAAAAACTACGCCACCGAGATCGACCGGACCTCCGGCCAGACTTACCGGCGGCTAGTCAGCGTGACCCGCGTGGAAAAGGGCAAGACCGGGGTGGAGTTTGAAAACGACGTCGTCACCGCAGTCGAAGAGAGCGAGGATCGCCAGGGCGGCAACGTCCGGATCATCGTGCCACCCTTGTTTTTCCGCTGGTGAGGAAAATGCCGGGGCCGGATCATCCCGGAAAATGCCGGCACATCACGATTCACCCGGCATGTCGGTGAGCCTGGCAGGCATCACCGACAGAGGCCGGGTGGTTCAACCGATCAACTGTTATTTCTTACTTTGATTGTGCGGCACGGTGACCTTCACCGTGGAGGTTTCGGATTTATTGCCCGCTTCGTCCGTGGCTTGGATCGTGATGGTGTAAACCCGGTCCGCTTTGATTTTTCCGGAACGCTCCGCTCGCAGCGAGACCGTGTGATCGCCGGTGATTTTCCAGTCCGGCGAGGTGTTACCACTGCCTTTTGCATCAACTGCCTGGCTGCTGGAAACCGACAAGATCTCCCAAGTCGTCGGGCCGCAGGCATCGGTGACCTTCGCCTTGACCGTTACCGGCACCATCTTGTGATTGGGTGGCCAGAGCACCTTCGGATCGGCGGAAACCGAGACGATCACCGGCGCGATCGTGTCCTCCACCGTGATGGTGGCGCTGGCGGTCGTGATATTGCCAGCGCTATCCGTGGCAATCACTGCCAGAGTGTTGACTCCATCCGGCAGGGCCGCCGTGTAGGCGATCGCTCCGCTCGAAGGAGGACCGCCGGCCGCGATGCTATCGGTTTCCACGGGAGTGCCGTTCAAGGTCCAGACGGCTTGCACGGCGTCGCCATCGAAATCCGAGACGGTCGCGGAGTAGGTGACCGGCACGGCACACTCGACCGTGGCGTCCGCCAGACCAACGACATCCGGAGCCGCATTCTGCCGGATCAACTGGCCACGGAGTTCTCCGGCGGGGTTGGCTGCCGTGTGGATATTGACGTAGTCAAGACCCGCAAGCAGGTCGGCGGCTTGGGCTTCCGTATAAAGCACCGAGCCGAAGATGATCCCGCCAGCGGCCGGGCTGGCCGCCGGGAAATGAACGGCTCCGAGGTCGAACAACGGACTCGCGCTCGCGCCGACTGCCGCCGGGCCATGAATGTGCAAGACCGTGGCTGCACCGGTCAGGTCCGTGAAGCCTGCCGATGAGCCATAACCCATCGTAAACGAGAGGGTGGAGGTGGTGGTGTCAAAGAAGACTCCGCCGGAAATCTCGTTGCCGGAACCCGTGCTGCCGACAACCGGTGGGTTTTCATTGGCAGGACTCAGTCCCACGGCGGCGCTCGTTCCAGTCGGGGAAATGTCGAACTCGATGATCGCGGCTTGCGCCATCGTGATGCTCGACAGGACGATCAGCATCGAGTTTCGGATGATCAATTGCCGTCCGGAACGGAACTGAGGGGTGGTATTGCCTAAGCAACTAAGAGCCTCAAATGGTTGGAGTCGTTTGGTTTTCATAATATGGGGGTGTCTGTGGGGAAAATGACCGAATGGACCTTGGATGAGCCAAACCGATCGAGCCAGACCCTAGTCATCGCTACAACATTGTCCATAAGGGAAATGCTCATAAGGAAATGCTCAATCATCGCTATTTCTTGAGCCTCCGTCCGATCCGCAGCGCCGCACGCCCTGCTCCTTACTGGATTTCGGTGGAGCCGAAGTAAGGCACCAGCGCATCAGGAATCCGGATCGAGCCGTCGGATTGCTGGCATTGCTCCAGCAGCGCGACGTAGAGCCGCGGCAGCGCAGTGCCGGAGCCGTTGAGGGTGTGGGGGAAGCGGTTTTTGCCTTCGGCGTCCTTGAAGCGGAGCTTCATGCGGCGCGCCTGATAGTCGCCGAAGCACGAACAGCTTGAGACTTCGAGGTATTTGCCGTGGCCGGGTGCCCAGACTTCGATGTCGTAGGTTTTCGCCGAGGAGAAACCTATATCTCCGGTGCAGAGCTCGATGGTGCGGTAGTGCAGGCCGAGCTTTTGCAGGATCGACTCGGCGTGGGCGGTTAGTTGTTCGAGAACCTCGAAGCCATGGTCGGGGTGGACGATCTGGACGAGCTCGACCTTGTCGAACTGGTGCATGCGGATGATGCCCTTGTTGTCGCGTCCGGCGGAGCCGGCCTCGCGGCGGAAACACGGGGTGTAGGCGACCATCTTCACGGGAAGATTCGACTCGGTTAGAATCATGTCGCGATAGAGGTTGGTGACGGGAACCTCGGCGGTGGGTGCGAGGAAGAGGCTGTTGATGCCGACTTCATCGGCGTCGGTGCCATACATGTCGTCCTCGAATTTCGGAAGCTGGCCGGTGCCTTCCATGCACTCGCGCTTGACGAGGTGCGGGACGTTGACTTCCTCGTAACCGTTGGCGGTTTGCGTATCCAACAGGAAATTGATCAGCGCGCGTTCGAGCTTCGCGCCTTTTCCCCGATAGACCACAAACCCCGAGCCGGCGGTGCGGATGCCGTCGTCCCAGTTGATCAGGCCGTGCTTGAGCGCGAGTTCGACGTGGTCCTTCGGCTCGGTTAGGTCGGGCTTGCTCCCCCACTCGCGGACGACCGGGTTGGCCGTTTCGTCGTTGCCGACGGGGCACGCTTCGTGCGTTAGATTGGGGATGTTGAGCAACAGATCATTCTGCTCGGCGGCGGCATCATCCGCCTTCACATCGAGGGCGGTGATCTGCTCGTTGATCGCGCGGACCTCGGCCTCGATCAGCGAGGTGTCCTCGCCCTTGGCCTTGAGCAGGCCGATCTGTTTGGAGATTGTTTTCCGCGAGTTCTGGAGCTGCTGCTTGCCGGTTTCCAAAGCGCGGCGGGATTCGTCGCAGGCGAGCACTGCGGTGACGAGTTTCCAATAGTCACCGCCGCGGGTTTTGAGGCGGTCTTGAACGGCGGCGGGGTTGTCGCGGATGACGCGGATATCGAGCATGGCGGCGCGACTCTCACGGGCGATGGGGTGGCGAATCAACGTGAATCTTTAGAACCGGGGAAGATTCGCATCACGCCAGCCGCTGGCGAATCCGCGCCAACAGGCGCGCGGTGTGCGGCATCGCGACGCCCGCCGCGTTCGCGCGGCGCAGCGGCTCTTCCCAAATCGGCGCGACCTCCACTTCCCGACCTTCCACGAAATCGATCATGCTCGACGTGCGATACGGCCCCATCGGGCGGGTGCGCTCGATGTTGAAATCGATGAGATCATCGCTCAAATCATGACCGAGCGCCCGCGCTGCGGCGATCACTTCGGCCATCACGACGCGCAGCTCGGTTTCCGTGTCCTGCGAGGCGAGCAGCACATCGGTGGTCACGCCGCCTTCCGCGACCGAGAGCCCATTGAAGGGGATATTCCACACGAGTTTCTCCCACTGCGATTCTTCCAGATCCTCCACGGCGACCGCTTGGATCTTCGCCACCTTGAAGCGTTTTTCCAATTCGCCCGTGCGACCGCTACCATCGGACCGCCATTCGCCGACGGTCATCCTGCCGCCAGCGGAGTGGCTGATCCGACCGGGCGCAAGCCGGTTGATACAGACGAAACAAAGCCCGCCCAGGACTCGCTTCGGCCCGACGATTTCCGCCAGCAGCTCGCAATTCCCCAAACCATTCTGAAGCGTGAGCACCTGAGTTCCGGCATGAAGCAGCGGTGGCAAAACGGCGGCTAACTGATCGTTGGCCGTCGCTTTCCACGCGACGATCACCAGATCCACCGGCCCGATTTCCTTTGTCGTCTGATAGGCCTGCACCTGCGGCAACGAGAAATCGCCATGCGCGCTCGCGACCTTCAATCCATCGCGGGAAATCGCGTCGAAGTCCGAGCGGATCAAAAACCTAACATCCTCACCCGCCGCCGCCAGACGACCGCCGAAATACAGCCCGACCGCTCCCGAGCCGACGACGGCCACGCTGTTGAATGTCCAGGACACGCGATCACTCGTCCTTGAAAGCCTCGGCGCGGCGTTCGTCGATGCAGCGGGTGAGCCACTGAACAAGTTTTTCAGCTTCCTCGGATTCGTTGCGCATCGAGCTGAGCGCCGCCCAGTCGAG
>JANOZJ010000285.1:0-1721 GCA_031429315.1 Akkermansiaceae bacterium | reverse complement strand
GAAAGCTCGCGCAATGGCGACCGCATTTCCGGACTCGGTGAAATCACCGGGGCACGCGTCTATCATTCCGGCACCCGCCGGACTCCCGCCGGGGATTGGGAAACTAACGGCGGCCGCGTGCTCGCGGTGGTCGCCGGCGGCGCGACCCGCGACGAGGCGGTCGGACTGGCCCATGCGGCGGCCGACCGGGTCGCATTCGAGGGCTTGCAACGCCGCCGCGACATCGGCATCTTGAATTTTTGACCCATGGAACAAATCCTCAACGCAGAAGACATCGCCGCCGGAGTGGAACGCCTCGCCACGGCGATCCGCGAAAAACACGGCGGCCATTCCATCGCGCTGGTCGGCATCCGCAGCCGCGGCGATGAAGTCGCGGAACGGGTTCTAACGATTCTTTCCGAGCAGGATCACTGGGAACTCTCCTTCGGCGTCCTCGATATTTCGCTCTATCGGGACGACTTCGAGCACCTCCACGATAACCCACTGCTCCAGGAAAGCGACATCGGCTTCCAGGTCGAGGGTGCCCACATCATCCTCGTGGATGACGTGCTGTTCACCGGTCGCACGATCCGCGCCGCGCTCGACGCGCTATCCGATTACGGCCGCCCGGCCAAGGTCGAGCTGGCGGTCCTCATCGACCGCGGCCACCGCGAAATGCCGATCCAGCCGGACTATGTCGGCATCACTCTCGACACCCACCGCCTGGATCATGTATTGGTGTCGCTAGAAGGGACCGATGGCAAGGATCAGATCCAGGTCGTCGAAAAGGAAAAATCATGAGCCTCCTGCCGCAGCACAAGAAGTCCGCCGACGAGATCGCGAAACTCCGCGAGTCGCTCGGGATCGTGGCCCCGCCACCGGAGGTCGGGGAGCCGGTTGCGGAAATCCTAGTGCCTGGAGCGGCCCCCGGGCACGAAACGACAGGCCCAGCTCCGGATATTTTGGAAATTCCCGGCACCGCGAAGTTGGCCGAGGGGCCACTGGCGACGACCTCGGTTCCGCACTTGGTCGCGGAAAACCATCAGGCGAAGGAGGTGAAAGTGTCCCAATGGGCCGAGAAAATCCCGGTGCTTGCGGTGAAAGAAAATGGCCCGCCGCCCCACAGCGCCCATCCGCCGGAAGCCGAGGCGATCCATGTTCCGTCGCCCGCCCCGTCGCCCGCCCCGGCCCCCCATGGTCCGAAGGTCGTGCGCTCGCTTCGTAAATCCGAGCAAGTCCCGCTGGCTCCCGTGCTGCCACCCGCGCCGGATTCCAGGTTGCCGATTCTCCGCCACAGCGACAAGGAACTCAGCGAAATCCGCCGCCACGACGCGCTCGCCACGCTGGCCCCTTGGGTTCATCCACAATTTCTAACCGCGCACCTCGCGCTGGTCGTTCCCGGCTACCTGTTCGCCATCGCCGGCGCGGCTTGCTTCTACTTTTACGATGTCGAAAAGCGCGAAATGTGGATCACTGCGGCTTGTGCGGCCACCGCCGTGCTGATCGCCGCTTTCATCTATTTCAAGAAGCCGCTCTCGCGCCACCATGCCGCCTTCATCGGCGTGATGGCCCTGTTCGTCATCGTTTTCGGCGCGCTCTACTATTTTCCCCAACTCCGGCATGGCACGTAAAGACCTACTCGACATCGCGGCCCTCGACCGGGAGGAAATCGAACTCCTCCTCGATCAATCCATCCCGTTCAAAGACCTCTTCACCCGCTCGGTGAAAAAAGTCCCCGCCCT
>JANOZJ010000284.1:0-40038 GCA_031429315.1 Akkermansiaceae bacterium | reverse complement strand
AACGTCTTCCCAATTGCGCCCCGGCGGGCAGCCTGAGACTTTTCTCCCTGCTGCGCAACCTGAGGAACGTCCTTGATTCCCGGCCGGATGTGAAGAGACTCCCGGCACCTCATGGACCCACTTCTTCTCAAAACACTCCACATCGCCGGCGTGATCGGCCTCTTCACATCGCTTGGCGCCACCCTGCTCGGCGGCTCCGGCAAAAAAGGCGCATCCATCCTGCACGGGATCTCACTGCTGTTTATCCTGCTCATCGGCTTCGCGATGCTGAAAAAACCACCGATGGGCCAATCCTGGTGGATGATCAAACTCGGCCTCTGGCTGTTCATCGGGTTCGCCCCGGTCCTCGCCAAACGCAAGGTGCTGCCGAGCTGCGTGGTGCTCATCATGTGCATCGCCGCGGCCGCCGCCGCCGCTTGGCTGGGCCTGACCAAGCCGTTCTAACAATATAGAGTTGATGGTGGAGGGTTGATGGTTGATAGCGAAGAAATCGCGCTTGCATCCACGGCCCATGATCCACCATCTCCCCTCTTCTCTTACCATCAACCAACCACTCTCAACCATCAACTTCCATGCTCCTCCACTTCTTCAAAATGAACGGCGCCGGCAACGACTTCATTGTCGTTGACAACCGCGACCTCTCGCTCTCCAAGGAACTCGATGCCGACACCATCGCCGCGCTCTGCGACCGCAACCGCGGCATCGGTGCCGACGGCCTGCTCGCCGTGGAGCCCGCCCAGAAAGGCGCGGACTTCCGTTTCCGCTACTACAATGCCGACGGAGGCGAAGCCGAAATGTGCGGCAACGGCGCGCGCTGCTTCGGCCGCTTCACCGCCCACCTCGGGGAAATCGTCCTCAAGCGCGTCACCTTCGAGACCATCGCCGGCACCCTCGCCGCCGAGATGATCGGCGACGATGTCCGGATCGCGATGTCCGAACCGAAGGACCTCAAGCTCAACACCGACGCCAAGATCCCCGGCTTCGATGCGCCGCTCCATTTCATCAACACCGGCGTCCCGCACGTCGTCACCTTCCTCGAAAGCGCCAACGCGCTCGATGACTTCGACGTCTTCACCCATGGTGCCGCCATCCGCAATCACCGGGCCTTCGCCCCGGCCGGCACCAATGCCAACTTCGCCGCAGTCCTCGCGAACGACCACATTTCCATCCGCACCTTCGAGCGCGGCGTGGAAGACGAGACGCTCGCCTGCGGCACCGGCATGGTCGCCTCCGCACTCGTCCACCACCTTCTAACCGGTACCGCCAGCCCGATCAAAGTCGATGTCGAAGGCGGCGACACCTTGGAGATCGGCTTCGAGAAATCCGCCGACCAGACGTTCAAGAACGTCACCCTCACCGGCCCCGCGGACTTCGTGTTCGAAGGTGAGATCGACATCTGAAAATAGGAGGCATTCGTGAATGAATACATCGCCTTGCTAGATTGTGTGAATCCGCGAGGACTCCATTCTGATGTCAATCAGAGAGAACCCCGTTCACTGCGTCTCCAGCTCACACCAATGCTCGATTACCGGGACCGATCCTATCAATTTTTGTGAATCGGTGTACTCTGACCCCATTTTTTTGATGGAATCCATCATGCGGGTGTTTCCATTTGAACCGTCATTGAATACAGCGCCAAAGCAACCATGAATTCGCAAACCGACCCCGCCCACCTGGGATTTCCAACCACGACCGGCGGGCGCTCTTCTGGGCCTGCTTTACCGCCATCGCCGCCACGGTCGCAGTCTTCGCCTTTCGCGGGCAAGTGATTGGCGACTGGGCGCGGAATTTCGGGATCTCCCACAAATCACTTGGCAATGCGGGTGTAAATCCTACGCTTTGAACCAGATGACACAGTCCGCTACGGTTTCGGATTTGGCGCGACTGCTGGCGGAGTCATTGGAGGAAGTCCGTGGAGGGCGGGGAGTCGCCCCCAGTGCGGAGGAAATCGAATCGGCCACCTTCTTGGTCTTCCAGGCAATGACCAGCCGCTCGCGGGACTATCATGGTCTTTCACACCTCTTCAATGTCGCCGAAGGACTTCCCGCGCTCGCGAGGCTGGCGGCGATATACCATGACATCGTTTATTTCCACGTGGACGGCGGATTTCCGCCGAATGTGAGCGAGCGGATTGGCGAGGTGGTGGAGCGCCGTGGCGAGAGGATCTTTCTCTCCACCGCGGCGGATGACATGTTAGCCGACCTGGCCACCATTTTCGGATTCAGTCGCGGGCAGGAATTGAGTCACGATGGTGGTCTAAGTGAGTTTCTCAGCGCCGCGCTGGCCGTGCGGGAGTTGCGCCGGTTCCTTGACTTGAAGGAACTGTGGGCTGTGGCCGCGTGCATTGAGGCCACCATTCCATTCCGCGTGGCGGTCCAGGGGATGACACCGGACGACCTGTTGGAAAAGCGCCTTGGATGCCTGCGGAGTGGAACCGCAGCTCTGACGGACGGGGAAATCGAAAGGATTCAGATTCTTGCCGTCCGGATGTCCAATGCGGATGTCCAGAGTTTTGGCCAGCCCGACCTCAGCAATTTTCTCGAGAATACCTGGCAGCTTCTACCAGAAACCAATCCGGAGTTTCATAAAGTGGGCGGCTACTCTATCCGGAGCTATCGCGAGGCCTTGGTCCTGATGGAAGGATTCCTATCCAACCTCGATCCCCGCGTGATCTTCCGCCGCCACGGCACCACGCCTGGCGATGATGAATTCCATGCGCTGATTCAATGCGCCGACAACAACCTGCGCTGCGCGTCGGAGTATTTGCGAGCCAACATCGCCGCCATGGTGGTCTTGGAAGCTCTGGCCGAGCTAACCGGGGGCGACGGCCCGATTTCCTATTTCACCGGTGCAACGGATTCCGGCCAGCCCCAAATTGACGATCTCCTGCACCACGTGGGAATTCTAACGAACCCCGCGCCGCCCCCGCTGGATGCCGAGGTGCTGCGCCTTCTGAAGGTCGGTCGCGCCAGCGTCAGCAGTTTCGATACCGCGTCGTCGCCGTTAGTGAGCTACTTTTACGAATTGCTTGGCAGCGCTGGAATTGCGGAACTGATACGCCGCGCCAATGAGGTACACACCGGCAAACAGGACTGGAAATGGCTTCTAGCAGTCCTGCCGCGTGAGGTGGTGAGCGACGTCGCCACGGCGATCTCCCGGATCGCGGTCGCACGAAAGAATCGATTCCGCGAGTTTCTCAGCCGTTGAAAAGCCAAGCAGGGCGGATCCGGCTCGGCCCACCCGCGAATCATCGTCCACCTTCAGAACACCTGACCTCGCGCTTGTTTTGGCGGTGCTTGAGATGATCCTAAAACCGCGAATGGACGCGAATGAAATACTTCTAATTCTATGATTTATACGAAGAGAGTGAGGCGGCAGGGTGAACATAAGAATCATCATAATGGATTGAAAATTAGCGTCCATTCGCGGTTTCATTTTCCAATCTAGGATGATACCACTTTGAAGATTGGCGGCGGGCAGAATGCCCGCGCCACCGTGGCCCGGGCATCCTGCCCGGAGCCTACCGCGATCCGCTGGATGTCCTTGACCTCAACTTCGGCTTCAACACCGCCGGCGATTTCGAAGGCTGGAGTCCGAGGCGGAGAGAATCACGTCAATGCGTATAAACAAAGCACGCAGTTCGTGGTAGGCCTAGAGAATATTCTGGGACACCTGATTCCCAGAAACGTTGAATCATGGCCGGTTTTGGGGGCAATTGGCCGAAATTGAGCAATTATATTGTTTTACCTTCCTGAACTTTCAGGCATTGTGTGGTCAAGAGTTCCAAGCACGAACGGAAAATCAATCCAAGCCAATCCGCACCACCAACCGTCAGGTGAATCTCCGAGGGAAGTTTTCGCGTCGCCCGCCGCCGATGCAGCGGAAGGGACTGCGATGTCCGCTTGATCCCTGCAACTTATTCCATTCTCGCCCATGCAACCATTCAAATTCAAAACAGTCACCGGGGCGAAAACCGCCGCGATTGTGAGGCTGGAAGAAGAGGCTAGGGACGTCATCGCCGAGGCGCAGGCCGCCGCCGAAGCGAAAGCGCTGGCGAGGGCGAAGTCGAAGGCAGAGGATCGAATCCATGACATCAAGGCCATGGAGCGGACCAAAGCGAGAGGGGAAGCCAGAGCCAAGGCCAGAGCGGAAGAAGAAGCCCGAATTGAAGCCGCCGGGGGCGACCAGTGGTTCTACATTCAGAATGGTGACCAAATCGGGCCGGTGACTTTGTCCGAGATGAAGGACAAAATCGCGGATATTACGATCGAGCCACCTTTGAATTTGGTATGGACCGAAGGGATGGACGGATGGAAGCCCGTCTATGAAGTGCGGAAATTGTGTGATCCCATCCCTTCCATAGGAGGCAAGGCCTACCAGGTTTTCAGCGCCCCGGACGAGCCGGCAGCGGACGTGGAAGTCAGGCCCAGAGTGGTCTCAGAGGCGAAGGCCGCAGAAGAAGCGATGTTCGCTGCGGCCGCAAAAGCGGAAGAAAATTTGAGAGCTGCGGACGCGAGGGATGCCAGACACGCCGCCGCGGAAAAAGCCCGCGACAGGGCCGAGGAAGAAGCCAAGCTCCGGGGAAATGAAGGGGCCAAAGCCACCTCCGGCGCCAAACTCTGGACCCCTGCCGAGGCCAAAGCCGACGAGGAAGCCAGGGCTGCCATGACCCAAGCGAAAGCGGAGGAAGACGCGGTTGCCAAGGCCAAGTCGGAAGCGAGACTCAAAGCCGCCGAAGAAGCCCGCGACGCCGCCGAAGCCAACGCCGCCCATCAAGCCCAACTGCGGGTTGCCGCCGAGGCCAAAGCCGAAAAGGAAACCCAACTCCGGGCCGCAGCAGAGGCCAAAGCTGACGAGGAGGCAAGAATCGCCAACGCCGCCAGAGCGCGCGCGAAAGCGGAGGAAGAGGCGAGGGCAAACGCCGAGGCGGAAGCAAAATTCAAAGCCGCCGCCGAGGTCCAAGCTGCGGAAGTGGTCAGAGCCGCCGCCGAGGCCAAAGCCGCCCACGAAGTCAAACTGCGGGAGGCGGCCGAGACCAACGCCGCCGAGGAGGCGAAACTACGCGCTGCCGCCGAGGCCCGCGCCGCCGAAGAAGCACTGGCCGCCGGCGCCGCTGTCGCAAAAGCCAAAGCGGAGTAACAAGCGAGAGCCGACGCCGAGTCCAAGTAAAAACTCAAAGCGGCCGAAGAAGCCTTGGCTATTGCCGAGGCCAACGCTGCGGAACAAACTCAACTTCGGGCCGCCGCCGAAGCCAGCGCCGCCCACGAAGCCAAACTCCGGGCTGCGGCAGAAGCCAACGCCGCAGAAGAAGCCAGAATCGCAGCCGCCGCCAGAGCGCGCGCGAATGCAGAAGAAGAAGCGAGGGCCAAGGCCGAGGCAGAATCGATCCTCAAAGCCGCCGCCGAGGCCGTGGCTGCGGAAGTCGCCAGAGCAACCGCCGAGGCTAAAGCCGCCCACGAAGCAAAACGCCGGGAGGCGGCGGAAGCCAACGCCGCCGAGGAAGCCAAGCTCCGGGCCGCCGCCGAGGCCAAGGCCGCGGAAGAAGCCCGGGTCGCCGCCGCCGCAGTCGCAAAAGTCCAGGCGGAGGAACAGGCGAGGGCCGACGCGGCAGCCAAGGCGCGACTCGAAGCTGCCGAAATGGCTAGGGCAACGGCCGAGGCAAATGCCGCAGAACAAGCGCAACTGCGGATCGCCGCCGAAGCCTACGCCGCCCGCGAAGCCAAACTCCGGGCTGCGGCAGAAGCCAACGCCGTCGAGGAAGCAAGGACCGCCGCCGCCGCCAGAGCGCACGCGAAAGCCAAGGAAGAAGTGAGGGCAAAAGCCGAGGCGGAAGAACAGGCGAGAGCCGATGCCAAGGCCAAGGCAAAACTCGAAGCCTCTGAAAAGGCCCGCGCAACCGCCGAGGCCAAAGCTGCGGAGCAAACTCAACTCCGGGCCGCCGCTGAGGCCAACGCCGCGGAACAAGCAAAACTCCGGGAGGCTGCGGAGGCCAACGCCGCAGAGGAAGCACGAACATCCGGCCGGACCGAGCTAAATGCCAGAGCGGAGGCGAAGCTCAAAGCCGCCGAAGAGGCGCGCGCGACCGCCGAGGCCAACGCCGCCCAACAAGCGAGACTCCGCGCCGCCGCCGAGGCCAATGCCGAGGAAGATGCAAGCGCCAAGGCGGAAGCGGATGCAAAACTCCGCGCCGCCGAACACGCCAGGGCAACCGCCGAGGCCAAAGTCACAGAAGAAGCCAAGCTCCGCGCCGCCGCCGAGACCAAAGCCGCCCAGGAAGCTCAGCTCCGCGCCGCCACCGAAGTAAAAGCTGCGGAAGAAGCAAGGATCGCCGCCGCCGCAAAAGCCAAAGCCGAGGAAGAGGCGCGGGCCAAGTCCGACAGGGAAGCCAAACTCCGGGCCGCCGCCGAGGCGAACGCCGCGAAGGAAGTCAAACTCCGGACGGCCGCCGATGCCAATGCCGCGAAAGAGACCAAGCTCCGGGCCGCCGCCGAAGCGAAGTCCAAAGCCGACGAGAAAGCCAAACGGAAGACCGCCAAAGATTCCGTCTGGTATTACACATCCGCAGGCGATCATCTCGGCCCGGTGAGCTTCGAACAATTGAGGGAAATGGTCGCCGATTCATCATTGGATCCACGATTGGACATGGTCTGGAGACAGACCATGGAAGCATGGGTGCCGGCCGGGCAGATCAATGGATTGTTTGAACGCAACAACGTGCCGGTGGCCCCCAGGGAACCACTCGCCCCTCCCACGGAACCGATCCGCACGCAACAACTGAGTCCCCGGCTACCGCTGACCCATGGTGGTGCCTGCCCGGGCGGGCGTCGCCGCAGCCTCATCATCGCCACTTTGGTTTTCCCCTTCGTCTGGCATTATCTGCTGGCTGCGGCCAGCCCGCTTCTGATCAAGCAATTCGGAGAAGCCCTCATGGGGAAAATCCTGCCGCCCGCAGCCTTCGTGCCACTGGTGGTGATCCTCCATCTCGGACTGAAACGTTTGCGCAATCTCGGCATGAGCCGCTGGTGGTTCCTCGCGGCTTTTGCGCCGATTCTAAATCTCTGGCTCGGCTACCGCTGTTTCGCCTGCCCTGCGGGATACGCCCGTCACAGGAAACTGGACCCTCCGGGAATCGTCCTGGCGAGTCTCTATTGGCTCGGCGTGCTGGCGGCCGTTTTGCTCCTGGTGACGTCTCTTAACACCCTGATCTAGACTACGGCGACCGGTTTGATTTCCACCAGCTCCACCGCCTCCACCGCATTAAAAAACTCTAGCGAGCTGAGCAAAAGTGGACAGAATTAAACTGAGCAAAAGTGGATTACTTCCCTGCGGCGGATTCCTTGACCTCGGCCCGAAGGCATGACAGAAAACGTCGCGAAACCCCGCGCTAACCGGCGGCCGTTTCGAACCCCAACCATCCATCCCATGACCACCATCACTCGACTCGGCCTGTTGGCCACCGCTGGCACCGCCCTCGCGCTTTCCTCATGCGCCACCGGCGGCAAATCCCCGTCCGGATTTCTATCCAACTACAAACAGATGGACGGCGGCTACGGCACCGCCGACGCCGTTTCCGCCTATGTGAAGCCCGGTGCCGACCTTAAGAAATACGACAGCGTGATCATCGATCCGGTGACCACCATCGTCGCCACGCCGGGAATCAGCCCGCAGGTGAAAGACCAACTTGCCGCTTATCTCAGTGAGGCGCTGCACACCCAAGCCGCAGGCGAGCTGAAAACCGTTAGCGGTCCCGGTCCCAGGACGCTGCGGATCCGCACCGCTCTAACCGACGTGATCGAGGGCCAGAAGGCCGGCGCGCCGGTCACCACCCCGCACCCGGGTGCCAAAGCGACGCTCACCGGCAACCTCGGTTCCGCCGAGATCGCGTCGTTCGTTTCACGGGTCTCGTTCGAAGGCGAAATCGTCGACTCGCTCACCGGCGAGCGCTTGCTGGCGAACATCGACCACCGAATTGGCAAGAAGCGCGAGGCCTCCGCCAGCACCTCGTGGGCGTCCGCCCGGAGCGCGATAGGTCAAGGCGTCGCCAGGCTTAACGGTCGTTTCAAGACGCTCCGCGGTCGTTGATCCACGTTCCCTGGAGTTTTCAAAGGTTCGGAAGGGCCGCTAGGCACCGGGAAGTCTCCCCGGTTCGTTTTGCGGTCCATGCGGGTAACACCCCATGGCAGTTGGTAGGGGGACAAGGTAGTTTGAGTCGGCACAAAAATGAAAGCCATCCGTTCTCATGGATCGCCCTTGCTCATTTTACCTGCCGAATGAATCTCAACTCCGCGAATCCATCATACTATGAAAACAACATCCGTCAGTCTTGTCCTCGCATCCGGCTTAGCCGCCGCCATGCTCTCTTCCTGCGTCGTCCCCGTTGAGTCTCACGGTGAGACGTCCGTAACGACTACTTCCTACGAACCCGGCTACCGGCTCACTACCTTGCCAAGCGGCTACCGCAGTGAGGTCATTTCCGGCAGTAACTACTACTATCACAACGGTGCCTATTATCGCCGCGAGTCTAATGGATATGTCGTCGTGGAGGCACCGCGCACCAGTCGTTATTACACCGAATATGACGGCCAGCGCCGTGGTGGCGGTGTGAGCGTGGTCACCCAGCTTCCTACCGGGTATCGCGTCGTCAGGCGCGGCGGCAGCGAATACTATCAGTCCGGTGATCTCTACTACCGTCGTCAGGGAAGCGGCTACATCGTGGTAAGTCGTCCAGATTAATCATATATCCGCAATCCAAACAAGCCCGCCCATGCTGAATCGTCGCATGGGCGGGTTTTTCATGACACCATCTTACATCTTGCGGACCACAAGAACGCGCCGGTCTGTTACCATCTGCTCCTCGCTCCCGTTAGGAAACTTGGGATACATCTCGCCATAGCCATAGCCGCTCAGTGCGGAGGCGGGCACTGAGTACCGCTGAGTGAGCTCCTGAAGGATTCTGAGGGCGCGATCCGTGGACAGCTTGAGATTGAACTCATCGGTGCCGTCCGTGCTGGTGTGGCCTTCGATGTCGAACATGGCGGTGGGTTGGGTTTTGAGAACCTCACGAATCTCGGCCGCAGTTTCCTCGAGCGTGACTCGCGATTCCACGTCTAGCAACTCGGCGGTTTCCTTCACGAACAGAACCGGGAGGGTGATATAGGGAAGTTCTTTTCCCTCCACGATCACCACATTGCGCTCCACGTTGTAAACCCGGCGCGGCTGTCCGGGAACGTCCACGAATTTCGACGTTTCCGTGGTCTCCACCACGGTGCCCGGAGGATGGACGGGCGCGACCACGTCGCGAGGCAGAACCGACAAACGCTGCCTCGCGACGGCGGGGTCTGCGCGTAGCGGCGGTGGGGCGGACGGAAGGTCTTTCTCGATGACGATTTCTCCGGGTGGTGCGGGGACAACGACTTTTTCGACGACGGTTTGCGCGAGTAAGGGCTGGAAGCATGCGGCGGTAATGAGGGATGCGTAGTAAGTTTTCATGATGATTGTGAGGTTGACTTTCTTTGATGGATATTGCGTTACAGCCGGGGATTTGTCTCAAGTAAACTCTTCCCCGTGCGGTCGTCAGATTAGTCTCGATTCAGAACCCGAGCCATGGGGTGATCCCCTACGTTGAGGAGAAGTTGCCAGGAAAGAGGAGGTGGAGTCGAAAGGGGCGGGCCCGGTAATCGAGCATCGAGGGGCATTTGATTCGATTTGCTTATCTCCTGCGGAGTGGTGGGACTCGCGGCGACCGGTGGTGGAGTGGTGGCAGCCGAGGGGCCAGCCCAGTGGGAAAAGACCCATTGGACGCGTGCGATGACGGGGAGAATGCGGACTTTGTGGAGGAAATTGAAGTTGCTGACGGCATCATTGGAGTCGATGCGGGAGGATTGGCTGGCGATTTTGGTGCCATTCACGGTCATCGACTTGTAGAGAGTGGCCCAATTCCTGAGATTTTCCCAACTGCTGACGGCAGCGTGTTCGTAGATGGGAATGTTATTGTTCCCCCCGACTGAAGGAAGCCGCCATCACTGCGGGTCATGCCGTGACGGTGGCCGAAGGCGACTCCATGGCGTTTCTGCTAGAGTGCCGCCATCGCACGGGAAAGGGAACCCTGCGGCTTCTATGGGAGACTCCGGGAATGTCCCGGCAACCCGTCGCTGCCAGCGCGCTGCGCGACGCGTGGGGCCGGTTCATCACCAATGAAGGAATGCCGCCCGACTGGTGGCTTCAGCTCACCCGCATGGGCAAGGAGATGATCTTGGAAAAACCTAAATCGGATTTCACTTATCCCGTTCGATAACTTACCAAGAAGCCCATGAATCTTGAATCCGACTCCCGCATCGTGATGACGCTCGACGCGGGCGGCACCAACTTCCGCTTCGCCGCCATGCGCGGCGGCAAGCCGGTCACCGATACCGTTTCACTGCCCTCCAATGGCGACGACTTGCAGCGATGCCTGGCGAATTTAATCGATGGCTTCACCCGCGTGAAAGTGCTTTGCCCGGATGCACCATCGGCAATTAGCTTCGCCTTTCCCGGACCAGCGGACTATCCTAACGGAATCATCGGCGACCTTGGCAATCTTCCCGCCTTTCGTGGCGGCGTCGCTCTCGGGCCGATGCTTGAGGAGGAATTCGGCATCCCGGTGTTCATCAACAACGACGGCGATCTGTTTGTTTATGGTGAAGCCATTTCCGGACTTCTGCCACATGTGAATGGACTGTTGGAAAATGCCGGCAGCCCGAAACGTTACAAGAACCTGTTCGGTATCACCATGGGCACGGGACTCGGCGGAGGCATCGTGCGCAATGGCGAGCTGTTCATCGGCGACAACTCAATGGCCGGGGAAGTCTGGCTGCTACGCAACAAACTGGCTCCCGCCATGAATGCGGAGGAAGGTTGCTGCATCCGCGCGGTGCGCCGGGGTTATGCACAAGTGGCTGGCATCGCCATCGAAGAAGTGCCGGAACCCAAAGACTTGTTTGAGATCGCCAATGGCAGTCAACCCGGCAACCAAGCGGCGGCACTCGCAAGCTTCCGCCGTCTCGGCGAAATCGCGGGCGACGCGATGGGCAATGCGCTGACATTGATCGATGGCCTCGCGGTGATCGGCGGCGGTGTTTCCGGCGCATGGCCTTTGTTCCTGCCGGCACTGTTAGCCGAGCTGAACGGTGCCTATACCGGACCTAACGGTCATTCGTTCCGTCGGCTCGCATCGGTCGCGTTCAACCTCGAGGATCCCGCTCAACTCGAGACCTTCCTCAAGGGGCAGACTCGCACGATCCGGATCCCCGGCAGCAGTCGCACGCTGGAATACGATCCATTGCAACGCATCGGAGTCGGCATGTCCCGCCTCGGCACCAGCGAGGCTGTCGCTCTCGGTGCCTATGCCTTTGCCCTTGGCCAACTCTGCGTGTAACGACCGGAGGCGACAAGGAAGATGGCACACCTCAAGGCGGGTTAACGCTGGCGAATTGAATCTTGCCGCAGGCTGGCTGTTCTCCACTATCGAGACGTGAACCGTCGCCTCATCCAACTGTTGCTCGCCCTGCTGACCCAGGCGGTTTTCGCATCGGCCATGACCTCGAACGAGGTGGCCCGCGTTCTGGCCCAGGCCATTTCCCGCGCACAGCAGATTGAACCCCATGCCGTCATCGCGGTGGTGGATCGCGAGGGGTTCGTGCTCGGCGTCTGGAGGGTGGGCCGCAAGCCCGCTGACATCACCGTGCTGGACGCGATCACCAAGGCCGGCTCCGCGGCTTTTCTGAGTAGCGACCAGAATGCCTTCACCTCGCGCACGGCCGGGTTCATTGTGCAGCAGCATTTTCCGCCGGGGATTCAAAATCGTCCGAACGGCCCGCTGGTGGGGGTGAATTTCTCGAACCTTTCCTTCACCGACGTGAATCGCTTCAAGAATCCGCACGCCGGTTACGTCGCCGACTTCACCAGCGGCACTAACGGCGCGGCCATTGTCGGCCCGGCTCCGTTGACCGGCCTCGCCGGCTCGCCCGGCGGAGTGCCGCTTTTTCGTGCCGGAAAATTGATCGGCGGTGTCGGCGTGGCTGGCCAGACCCGTGCGCCCGAGGTCAGTCAATTCTCTGCTTTGGCCGACATCCAGACCCAACAACGCTACGATCCCGATGAAGACGTCGCGCTGGCGGGGCAGATCGGCTTTCAACCCAGAGCCACGATTTTCGGCTCAAATGTATCCATTGATGGCATCCGCGTGCCCTATGTGAAAAGCGGCACGCGGCTTGGCAACGTGCAACCCATCGGTTCGGTCGGCAAAAGTGTGAAACCCTACCCGATTATGGCCTCACCCCGCGTGGCCTATCCGAGCGGCGTCTTCGGGGGACAAGCCTGCGAGATCCGAGCCCCCATCATCGCCGATCCTGTTAGCGGGAAAATCCATGGCCAGCCGCGGCTGACCTCGAAGGAAGTGGCGATGATACTTTCCCAAGCTTCCGCCCGGGCGAAAATCACCCGCGCCGGCATTCGTTTGCCTCGCGGGAAGGCGGCGCAGACTTTCATCACGGTGGTGAACAACCCCGCGTTGGCGAACACGGCACCCGCCATCCTCGGCACCATTCGCACGCCCGGCGCGACGCTCTTCAGTTGGGACGTGGCGGCCCAGAAGGCGCGCACGGCGGTGTTCTTTTCCGATGACACGCGGGCGTTCTCGTCGCGCACGGTGGGCTTCCTCGCGCAGCAGTTCTATCCACCGGGCATCGCCGATACGGCACCGGGTCCATTGTATGGTTTGCAGGAAAAGTATTCGTTGCTGCCGGCGGGGGTGAAGAATCCTTTGAATGGCGTGGTGCTGACCAAATCGGTCACGAAACCCAATCCTTATCTGCCCAATGGCATCACGATTTTCCCCGGCGGCTTTCCCCTCTATCGCAACGGTGTGATGATCGGCGCGATCGGTGTCAGTGGCGACGGCATCGATCAAGATGACATCATCGCCGCCGCAGGCACAGTCGGTTTTGTCGCACCAGCGGGCATTCGCGCCGATCGGCAGCAATATCAGGGTGCCCGACTGCCCTACGCCAAGTTTCCGCGCAACCCGGATCTGTAGGTCGGAACGCATGTTCTGAGTCCAGTTCGCCGCTGGCCGTTGTCGCGCTGAGACCAAATTCAAATACTCATTTCAAACGTAGCCATGCATTTGAAATAATAATCCCCGCATTTATGCGGTAATTCCACATATTTCGAGCCATGAAAGCTCGCCCGCCCATCCACCTCGAAATCCAGCGCCACCGCAAGAGCCCCGTCGGCATCCTGCGCACAACCTTTCGCGACCCCGCCGACGGCAAGGTCAAACACAAGCAACACGGCCGCCGCAAACCGCGCCGCCCACCCCGCGATCAAGTCGGAGCGCCCGCAAGCTGCCTGAAACGGGCCATCTTCGCCATCTCCGCTCAGAAAATCGACCCCATTCAAACGGCGGACGTTCGGGGGGCTTACGTTTCATCCCGCAATTCCCCAAAGAACCCACTAAACCATGCAACCATCCAGACGGACCGAAACCTTCCTAAGAGATTCGCTGACAGTTCGAATCCGGCGCGGTAAGAACTTACTTGCCGTCCCCAGCCGCCTTTTTGCCTGCCTCGATTCTGGTCTTGATGGCGTCCATTCCGGCAGCCATCTCGCTATCCGGAGCAAAGGCCTTGGCCTCGTCCAAAGCCTTTAACGCTTCGTCGAATTTCTTCTGCTGGTTGAAGATCATCGTGCGGGTGATCATGATCTCTTGCGTATCCTCGGTGCTGAATCCACCTTCCTTGAGCGTCTTGTCCACCAGCGCGAGAGCACCGTCGTGGTCGCCCTTTTGGGCGCACGCCTGTAACTCGTTCTGGAAAGCAGCAAGCCGGGCTTTCGCCGCTGCCTCCTTGGCGAATCCTGTTTCATCCTTGGGATCGGCGGCCTTGATTTGCTCGGCCACGTCGCCATAGAACTTTGAAATCATGGTGTCCTCCAAGCCCATGGCGGCAAGCGCGGCCATGAGAGCTTTGGCTTTTTCCACACCGCTGGCCTTGGCTGCGGTGGCGAATGATCCATCACGCGCCACTTTCTTCGCGCGGAGTTCGTCCAGATGCTTCACGTAGGCCTCGGGGCCACCTGCCTGATAGCCGGTCGTGGCGAATGGCTTGCCATCCGCATCAGTTAACAGGATCGTGGGAAATCCTTGGACCGGGTATTTCTTTTGGAGCTCCTCATTCTGCTTAAGGGTCTCCGCCGAAAGTTTGGATTTATCCTGGGGGTAATCTAACTCCACCAGGACAAACTTGTCCTTCACACCCACCTTGAACGACTCTTGGCTGAAGACTTCCTTGTTGAGCTTGATGCACCAGCCGCACCAGTCGGAGCCGGTGAAGTCGATGAGCAAATCCTTCTTGGATTCCGCCGCTTCCTTCTTGGCCGCAGCAAAGTCCGAGGACCAGCCTTCACCACCTGCAAAGGCAAATCCCGAGAAGTTCAATGCCACTAGCGTGGCGTAAGTTCTGACGATTGGTTTAATATTCATGGGCCGCCACCATCTCCAAAAAACCGCCCGGGTCGAGAGAAATTCCATAATAAACAACAGGTCTGTCAGGCGTAGGCCAGCCACGGCCCCAGCCATTTCCCGGCGTCGGCCTTCAGATCAAAATACTCGCTGCCCATCTTGATTCATTCTCACTTTGGCATCAGGCTGAGCATTGCTTTACCCAAAGCATCACCGACGAGGAAATACGTTTCCGCATTGCCGAATTCATGATGCACATGGCCGGGATGCGGTGAATCTTCTGCTTTACGGACAAAGCCGATCGTTTCCACCAGCTTCACGGTGCCTTTGAATTCTGGTTTTTTTGCAGCGTCTTTCTGGGCTTTCTTAATCGCCAGCGCCGCTTCCGGAATATCCTTGTCGCCTTTCATCCAACCGCCAGTTAAGTCACCGATGACCACCGGCAATTTCGGAGACTTCAAGTCCTTGCGCACATCGTGAATTAAATTGACTAGATTCTGCTCATACACAGGCACCATTTTGGCATCGCAGAAATCATTCCAACCGTGCCACCAGACGAATCCCGCGATCTCATAGCCGCGGCCATCGTATTTCGGGAAGTTAGTCTTAAGATTCTTAAGTGCATTGTTGATCTCTGAGATCATCTTCGTGTAATACGGACCAACTTGTCCGCCCGAGCTGGGCGGGCGGAAATCCACGTCCAGGCTCTTGCCGCCCCATGCCGTTTTGATGAGCAGCACCTGATTCTTAATTCCGTCACCCACCACATGGCCGAACTGGAGCTCCACCCCGAAATGATGGTCGTCGTTGTATGCTGAGAAACCGAGTCCGAGCGGCCCAACTTTCAGAGGCGAGTCTTCGCGTTGATATTGAGCCCACACATCATCTCTCGTCGCCCATTTGCCATCGGCGCTCTTGAGATGTTTGTAAATTGGTGCCTTGACCGGATCATTGTAGAGCATAACGAGCGTGCCCTTGCCATCGTTGTAATCCTTACTTGTGAGATCGACTACTGCCTGGCCTTGCATGTTTGACTGCCCGGCGAGGATGAAGACTTTTAGCGGTCTCACCTGCGCGGTGAGCACAGGCGCTGCCAGCAACAGTGAAGCGGCGAATAATAGGTGGTGTTTCATGGTTGTTTATGTGGATAGAAATTGTCTGGGATTGGCTCAAAAACATCGACAGGAAGGATTGCGCCCTTCTGATCAAACCGGAGGGGGGAAATGCAGGTTTCCCGGTTGTAGCCGTCGCCACCGGGGACATGGAAACGATGATAGGCGACGACCCATTCGTCACGTCCGGGAACTTGAACGATCGAGTGATGGCCGGCTGCTTTGATGATGCCTTTTTGTTGGAGAATAGGATTTCCCTCAGCTCTTTCAAAGGGACCCAGTGGTGACTTGGAGGTCGCGTAGGCGACTGAATAACGTGGATCACGGGTATCGTGCTCGGACCAACTGAGGTAATACACGCCTTTCCGTTTGAACACAAACGGGCCTTCGTTGAAGCCCGGCAGCTCGATCTGCTTCATGGCTTTGTGGTCGAAGGAAATCATGTCGTCGTTCAATTTCACCGCCATGCACTTGCCTTGGCCAAAGTAGAAATAGGCAGAGCCATCGTCATCGACGAAGACCATTGGATCAATCGCCTGGCATGGATACTCACCCTTTGCCACGAGCGGCTTGCCCAGCGGATCCTTGAACGACTTCATGGGATGATCCGAAACGGCAACGCCAATGTTCTGGTTTGCCGAGAAGTAAAAGTAATACTTGCCGTTTTTGGTGGCAATGGCGGGTGCCCACGCTTGGCCAGTGGCCCATTTGACTTCGCTCGGGAAATCAAGGATGACACCTTCGTCCTTCCATGTCTTCAAATCTTTCGATGTCCAGCCATGGAAAGCCGTAGGATTCCAGCCCTTCATATCTGTCGTCGGATAGAGAAAAAAAGTGCTGCCAAACACCGCGATATGGGGATCCGCTGTCGGCCCCGGCAGAACTGGCGGTGGGGCAGTTGCGGTGTGTTCGTCGGCGGCAAATGCTGCGCAGGAAAGGCTTGCCACCAAAATAGCCGTGGCCGGAATGGTGAAATATGTTTTTTTCAACTGGCGGTATATGTTCATTGTTTGTTTACTGATGTTTTCAAAACTTGAGTTGTTTCCGGAGTGCGCACGATCATCGCGGGTTGGCTTCGATTGTCCGTAGCTCGGGCTGGGTGGTGGCGGATTTAATCACTCTGATCGCGTCCTCAACGGCACGGATTCTTTGCTCGTTCAGTTCGCCCTTTGGGAATTCGTTCCTCGCACATTGTTCATTCAAAGCCACGATCACTTCTTCGAGCCCCGGGATTGCATCGCGGGCGGCGGTTCCATATCCCGCGATGATCTTCATGATTTCTCCGGTGCGCTTCTGGCTGCCGTGACCGCCCTGGGTCTTTGCGAAAACCACGCCGGCTTCGATGGCTTCCCGGTAGTGGTATTTGCTCAATGCCACGAAAGCGCCCATCCGGATTTCAGCACCGAACATCGTGTCGGCGGGGCAGCGAATCTGGACTGCTTCCACGAGATCCGGCGCGAGTTTCGCGACGTCCGCTTCGGATAGGTGATTTTCAAACGTGCCCTTCAAGGTGGCCCGAGCCATGCCATCGGGATTTTTGGCCACGGCCCGGATCGCCGGATAGAGCAGTTCTGGGTCAATGTCCTTGATGGAGTTTCTCAAAAGTCCGCCGAACAGGGCTGCCGCGAGTTCACCATGGGTGAGCTGGATGGGATCCTCCCAAACCACCGGATAGACCGGCTCTGCGGTATCGACCACCGCCTTGAGCATCTCGGGGATGACCGGCTTGGCCTTGTCTTTCATGTTCTTGAGCGCGTTGGCGGCCTTTACCCGCAGCCAGCGGTCTTCATGGGTGAGCAGCCGGGCTAACACCGGCAAGGCGGCAGGATCGTTGATAAATCCCAGTGCCTCAGCCGCGCCCTGGCGCTTGCGGCCGTCGGCCCCCTCCGCCATGGTGATCAGTGTAGGAACGAGCGCGGCGCTTTCAGGCCGTTTGGCGAGTTCTTCGGCGGCCCAACTGCGGGCGATCGGCGACCAGTCACCAAATGCCGCGATGAGTTGCGCGGGAGTCAGGGTCTTGCGGGTGATGTCGAAATGGCCGGAAGCAATCGCCTCGGTCACGTCCTTTTTCCCAAGCCAGTTTGCCGGATTGGCATCGCGTCCGGTGAGGCAGATCTTTTTCAACGGCATGGAATACGTTAGGACATAACTCGCGGTTGGGCTCAGTCCGTTGTAGCCACTATTGCCATAGTAGGTGTTGTCGTCCGTTTTCCCTGCGCCGTATTGTTCGCTACCATCATAGGTGAACGAGCCGTCGGAACGCCGGACAAGATCGAGATGCCATGAGGCTTCCTTGATGAAAGCGGCCGTAGCCAATGGCCCGCCGGTATTGGCTCCGAGGCCACCCCATAGATAGCTGAAGCCCTGACCGGTGTGGCCGTATTCCCGGTTCTGATGAGAGGCGGTGACCATCTTGGCAAAAAACTGCGTTTCCTTTACCTTGTCGCCTTGCAGGGCGAACAGCATCGCCGCCATCGCATTCTTGCCGTTGTTGTCGTGACTTGGCCATGGCATGTGCTCACCATAAGGCACCGCGCCCTTGTCCATGAAATAACCGAAAAATTTCGATGCCCGGTCGATGGCCGGATCGATCTCTGGGTCTTTCACACCGCACTTTTTGCCCATGACGATGGCCATGTTCCCGATCAGCCCGGCCGCATTGACTGGGCCGTAGGGCGGGATGGAGCCATGAAGCTGACCATCGGTGGTGAGGCTTGCAATACCATGGCCGAAGGTGCCATACATGCTTTGGCCTTTGGCGAGAAAAATGGTGTATTGCTCAATGGCGTGCATGACGTCACGGTCGCCGGTTTGCAGAAAATACTCACAAAGGAAGAGGTTCCGATATCCCCAATCCCAGACGACCGATCCGTCTTTGAGCTCAAGCTTCAGCGTTGTGGGTCCAAGTTTATGGGCAAACTCGCGCAGCTTCGGCATATATTGCGGATCGCCGGTGGCCAGTAACGCCAGACCGTTCACAGCACCTGTCCAACTGAGGTTGAGGGGTTCCTTTTCCAACACTTTGCAGGCATCGTCGAAGATGAGTTTTGATTTCGGACAATCGTAGGGCGCGGTGGCGCTGTAGGTGCCCATGACCCGCAGGTTGAGCTCCACGTTTTCGACTTTACCTGCCCGTGAGATCATCAGCTTCAGAACTCCACGGTTATCCGCTTTTTCAGCTTCCTGGATGGCCATTGCAAAGCTCTTGCGAGCATCGTCGCTGAAAAGTTTGCCACCCGCGCCGAGGATGATGTCATCGACTTTCATCACGCCATCCGCCGGTGACTTCGCACCGACATGGGTCACCAGAATCTGACGGCTGGCGGTGGTGGTGCGGCCTTGCTGACTGTCGAGGTTGTTAGCAGCCTTGGTGAAGATCCAACCGCGAAGGCCGGTGGCACCGAGGTTGTAAGTCTGCTTGCGATCCACCGCGATGTCTCGGGTGAGATCCGGTGGAGTCTTGGAATCCTCCGCAGCTTGCGCTGAGGTGAGCAGCACGATCGCGGCAGCCAGGAAAATCAGGTGTTTATTGGGTGAGTTCATAAAATGTTGTGTAAGGCAGGGAATTTGATCCTTGAGTGATCACTTGGATGGCGGCGTCGGGACCGATTGCTTTGCCAAACCGATCTGAAATTTCCGGCCTCCATCGCGGGTGGCTTGGAAGTAGAACCAGTAATCTTTTCCGTTTTGGATGATATCGCCATGGCACAACGATCCTTTCGCAAACTCAGGGATGTTGATTTTGGTTTTACCACAGTCCGTGAAGGGTTTTGCAAGGTCTTGGGTCGTGTAAGTTTTGTAGTATTCGCCATTGCCTGAAAAACCGATGCATCCGAGCATCGTATAAGTCGGGCCGTCTTTGACTACGATGCTGCCTTCGCCGACGGCTCCGGTGGATACGGGCGTGGCCGACCAAGTGAGCAAATCGGTGGAAGTCACATACCGAATGACATCTCCGCCGCTGGTGTGAAAAAGATAGTAGATGCCGTTTTCCAGGAAAATATACGGATCATTGCATTTGCCGTTGTTGAGCACCGGATTGCCGGGGTGTTTGGTCCACTTGCGTAAATCGGTGGACGTGGCATAACCGATGGCGACCGGGGATTTGGCGTTCTTACCGGCGTAATACATGTAATAGACACCGTTTTTGAGAACGGGTTTGGCTGGGGCCTGTGCCCGTTCCTCGTCCCATTCCCCGGCCTTGCCTTTGGGAATGGCCAGTCCTTGATAGGTCCACTTGACGCCATCCGGCGAGGTGGCGTAGTCGATCCTCGGTTCGCCCTTGCCGCCAGCGCCGTCTTCCTGCCAAGGATTGGCGCTGGTGTAATACATGTAGTAGGTGTTGCCCACCTTGATCACGGATGGGTCTTTTGCCCAATCGTCCTCGGGATCACAATAGATGGGCGATTCAGCCGCTTTCCATCCGTCTGCGATGACTTCTTTCTCCGGGTAGTCTTCGCCACGAATACTCCGCCGCACCGACTTCTGCCAATTTTCCAACTTGATTCTCATGCGGGCGACAATTTCCGGGCGGCTGGCGGCGAGGTCGATTTTCTCAGAGATATCGCTCGTCAGGTCATACAACTCATACTTGTCCGGGCCGCGTTTGTGGAGTTTGTATTGATTGTCGCTCCAAGCGGCTGGCCCTGCATCAAGAGAGCCGGCTCCATGATGCCAGAATCCAATGGGGGATGGGCGTGTATTCATTTTCCCATCCATCAAAGTGACCAAGCTGATCCCGTCGAGTGGCTTGATTTGATCCGGAATGTCGATTTGCAAGATGTCCACAATAGTCGGATAGATATCACTGGTGCAGGTGGGTACTTGAGTGATGGATGGTTTTGTAATCCGAGCCGGCCATTCGATAATGCCCGGGACGCGGATGCCGCCCTCCCAGAGCTCGCCCTTGTGACCGCGGAGGATTCCATTAGAGCCATAGGTGTCGGGAGCTGCCTTCTCGTCCATCCACGCGCCGTTGTCGCTATTGAAGCAAATCAGGGTGTTGTCGGCGATGCCGAGCTTGCGCAGGGATTTCCGCAGGGCACCCATGCTGCGGTCCACTCCGATCATTTCTCCATAATAGGCCGAACCACCCGCCGCTGCTAGATCTGCGGCGGTGGGCGCGAGAGGGATGTGCGGGCTACCGAACCAAATGACGGTGAAGAACGGCGTCTTCTTGGCGGCATTCTTCTCGATGAAGCTGATGGCTTCCGCGACGATGGCATCCGAGCCGTCGCCCGGCACTTTCACTGGCGTGCCATTGCGGCTGAAGGTCCAGTCGGTGTCGAACCAGTTGGAAACGGAAAACCATTCGTCGAAACCAAAATGGCCAGGATGCAGCGGATCGTCGGGGGGAAGTGCCCGGCCCATTCCCGGCTGGCCGCCGCTCAGGTGCCATTTGCCGAAATGGCCGGTGGCATAACCGACCGTCTTGACGGCCTGCGCGAGGGTCATCTCTTGTTTTCGCAGGGGCATTCCGGGCCAGAAAGTCCCACCGCGGTTCGGATTGCGACCGGTCATGACGCTGGCGCGAGTCGGCGAGCAACTAGGATGCGCCGCGTAAAAGCGGTCGAAACGCAGCCCGGCGGCGGCCATCGCGTCAAGGTTGGGTGTTGGGATTTTTTTCAGGCCGTTATAGCCGACATCTCCCCAGCCTTGGTCATCTGTCATGCAGAGGATGATGTTAGGTCTAGGGGCTGGTTCGGCGGCAAGGATGTGCGTGATGAGAGCGGTCGTGAGCAGTGCTTGGCAGACGAGGCCATGGATGCGTCTCATATTCGCGATCATTTTGATTTGAGTTCCAAGTGATGCACCGCAATTGCCCGCTGGAGAGGGGCTGAGATACGCAAGGTTTGTGGGCCATTTTCAAGTTTGATGTCCACTGTGGGAGTAGTATCCCACAAGCCCTTGCTCCAAGGAATTTTAACTGTGACTGGCTCGCTGGTGCCGGACTTGATATGGAAAACCTGATCCACATTCGCAGCGGCGACCTTGATGGCGAGGTAATACGTCCCCGTCGTGGAAACCTGGAGGGCGTATTCCACCCAACTGTCGTCGATGTTTTTCTGGAAATTCACCTGTTTACCTCCGGTGTAACAATCGGTGACTTTTACCCCGGACATGTTGGAGAATGTTGACGAATCGATAGTGTTTATTTCGCCAGCGACCACTTTGATGGGTCCACTCGATGCCTTAATGGCATCCTTCGTTGACCTGGCCTTTGAGGTTACTTCCTTTTCGGCCTCGTCAGGTTTCAGGGAGTCCGTGACATCGGTCTTCACATGGGCAAGCGACTTCCGGATCTTGTGGGCGACTTCCATGATTGAAGCCGCAATTTCCGGCTCGGTTAGCGCGGAGGCAAACCAGCGCAAGTGTTCAACTTGCGAGAACTCGTTGGTGTGTGCCCGCTCTTGCGCGCCTGCCAAAAAGTCGAGGCCGCTCATTCCTTCGAGTTTTGAAAATTCCCAGCCGCGGCCATAGCCGACTTTCCATGCGCTGCCCGGCTGAGGCTCGTTCATGGGAAACGCTGTTTTGTAGGCCACGCACGCATGGCCAGGCTGCCCGACGCCGATGGCCGGGATGCCAAATGCGTGGCAAATCATGACAGACCATGACGAACGGGGACCGCATTTCCCGCCACCTGCCAGCACGTTTTTGAAACTGCCATCGAACTCAATCGGCGAATTCCTCCGCCACACTTCGCTGGTCGAGTTGACCACCAATTCATTGGCTTTCAAATCAGGTTGCCAAGTATTGATCATTTCACGCGCCCACTTCAAATCCTCGTCGGATGCGCCTGAGCTAAGAATTCTGGTATATTCCCAAACGGTGAGATTGTCGAAACTGGGGAATAATTCCTTGTTCTGGTGCGCGGTCTTGAAATGCTGGTAGCGGGCAAGCGGAGCCGCCGGGGTCTTGGCACCACCGGCACCAATATTGACGCTGCCGGGAGGGAATATCGCGGTGGCGATGGCCAGTTTCAGATACAAGCCATCCTTGGCGTCCGGGTCGGCAGTGAATATGTTATTCCAGATCTCCAGTGATTGCTCGGACAGTGTATAACTGTTCTCTTCTCTGGCCGCGAGGCCGATCGGAACCGCTCCCTCCAAGTAAAGATCCATCGCCTTCGTATTCGTCATGAGCCAACTCAGGAACGCGGCGTTGGTTTTGTCGGCCTTGGCAAAAGCACCGAGTTTGTCCGAACCGGTTTTGGCAATGAGTTGCCGTTCGGCCAAGATGAGAGCGAAGGTCGGATCCTTTAGCTGGGTGATCAATGCGGATTCGCTCAGGTTGGCCGGTGCCTTCTGATTGAGCCAGGCGGAAGTGTCATTCATGTATTGGGTGAAATCACCGGAACTGATGGCACCATCCAAATCCTTAACATTCGGATCCCACGCGTGGACTCGCGCGGTGAGCACGCACAATAGCGAGCAGGTCATGAGGGAGCCGAGTGCGGTGATGCGTATCGTCTTCATGATTGTTAAATCAGGGGCCGCACGGATTCAGTTGCGAACTTTGGGCGCTGGAAATCCATTGAGTTTCGGCGGGAGTATTTTGTGATTCTTACCGGAGAACTCGAGCATCGTGTCGGCAAATGCCTTGCCGAGCAGAATGAAAAAGCGGCCTTCGCCGTAGTAATGAAAGCCTTGGCTAGAAGTGGCACGGTTCAGCATTGCTTGTTCTTCCGCGGTGACAGGATCTTTCTTTAAATCGCGTGCCGTGTTCAACCATCCGGCGGTTTTAATGGCAACGATGTCAGGGTGGAGGAGTGGAGCACTCTCGATGGCCTTCGCATTGCCTTTTAATTCCGGCACTGTGTTAATGAAGCGATGGCCGTCGCGGACGTCTTTCTGTTTGCCGAGTTCATTGGCCACGCCGTTGACTCCCATCACGCCGACTACGGTCTTCATGTTGGGCGATTTGAATTCGGCACGCAAATCTTTGATCAAATGCACCAAGTTTTGGCCGTACTCGAGGCGACCAGTTTCATCGAATTGATCATTGTATCCTTGGAACCAGACGAAGCCGGCGATTTCGTAACCGGCTTTTTCATTGTAGCCCGGAAACTTGGTCTTCAGGTTGTCCAGCGTTTCGTGGACGATGGAAGTTAGAGCTCGGTATTGATTTCCGACATCTTCGGGTTTTTTACCCTCCGGCACGCCCGCACTTGGCGGGCGGAAGTTCACACACAAACTCTGACCGCCAGGCCCGTATTTGATGAGTAGGACTTGCTCATCCAGCGCCTCACCCATGTAGTAACCAAATGCATACTCGGGTCCGATGTTGCTGCCGAGTTTGTCATAATTCTTGCGCCCGCCGAAGCCTGGTTGGAGCTTGTCGCATACACCTCCATTGGCGACCCAGACATCGTCTCGAATGGCATAACTTTTACCGTTTGGCTTGAACGTCTTGAGCAAGGCCGCCTTGGCCGGATCTTTGTCCTCGCCGAGGAAATCAACGGTTTTGATATCTGCTTGCCCGTCCATATTCGACTGGCCGGCGAGAATGAATACCTTGAGTGGTCCTTTTCCCGCTTGACGCCGTGGCAGGGCAAGGCTTTCGCCTTCGGCAAATGCTAGATGAGAAAGTATGGCTGCCAAAATGCCCGCAGCACGCATCAAGTAGAAGGATTTCTTAAACTGGCGTGATGCGGTCATGGGTTTTTTGGGAAGGTTTATGGTTTGGCAGTTTCCTGAATCCAGACGGTCATCGCGCCCTTTTTCCGGTTCTGCCAAGCGTAGTAAGGAATGGCTGTCACGGTGATGGGATTCTTACCATCGGCGAGTGCTTCGCCTGCGAGAGTGGTGACTCCGCCTAGCAGGTCGGTGTGATGTTTGGCTGTCATTTCCGCAGCGCGTGGCAGGACCAAATTGGTGAGATTCACGTCCGGTTGATCGGCTGCTTCCACGCAATAGACTAGCGGACCACGCATCAAGGTGACCTTGCCCCGGTCTGCCTCGACTTGATCATTCGCATAGACTCGTTGGATTGGCATTGGTAGGTCCAGTTCCACCACATCTCCGGCTTTCCATGTCCGCTGCAAATGCACATAGCCATCATCGCCGAGCTTTGCGTCTGTCTTCTCGCCGTTGACCTTGAGGCCGACGGGCGAAGGCTTTGCATCGGCTAGACGGTATAGGTCGCTGGGAACAGGCTTGCCCATTGCCCAACCGGGGATACGTAAATTGAGACTGAAATCAGCCGCTTGTGAGGGATTGATCGTCAGGCTGACTTTTCCATCCCAAGGATATTCTGTCTTTTGGGTCAATTTGAGGGTGGAACCATCGTCCATTTTCAGCGTTGCTTCACCGGCAGCATAGAGATTGACCAGCACCTGCTTCTTGCTCTGCGCATAGACTAGGCCACCGACTTGAGGGAAAATCCGCGCTAAGTTGGTCGGGCAGCAGGACAAGCCGATCCACGATCTACGCTCACCGCCGTCGTGACTGGCCAGCGGATTTTGATAGAAGAAATGATCGCCGGAGATCGAGATTCCCGAGAGCACGCCATTATAAAGTGCCAATTCCATCATATCGGCATACTTGGCCTGTCCTTTGAGCAGGTTCATCCGGTATTGCCAGAGCACATGGGCAATGGCTGCGCAGGATTCGCTATATGCTGATTGATTGGGCAGTAGGTACGGATCGCCGAAACCTTCGTCATCGTATTGGCCAGTGCCGAGACCGCCGGTGATATACATTTTACGTGCCACCACATCGTTCCACAGGTCATCCAATGCCGCCTCATAGCCGGGCGCATCCGTGAAGCGGAGGGTATCGGCCATGGCGGAATACATATAACCCGCTCTAACAGAATGACCGACTGCTTCATGTTGGTCCACCACGGGTTTGTGATCCTGCATGCGTCCGTTGCGTAACCTCAGACGAGCATGCCAGAATTCCCGTTGTTGTTCCCGGGTTGGCTTGCCCTCGGTCTCGGGCGGCATCACTTGTGTCTTGGGATCGAACGGTTTGCGCTCCGTGCCATGGGCATAGCCGCGCTCGTCGAGGAAGAATTTCGCGAGGTCCAGATAACGGCGCTCACCGGTGACTCGATACAATTTGATCAATGCCAGTTCGACCTCTTGATGCCCGTCCACATCGTAACGTTTATTGGGGCCGAAAATGCCGTCGATGTGATCGGCAAAGCGTTTTGCGGAATCGACCACCTTTGATTCACCGGTCAGGTGTTGATGCTCCCCGGCCATTTCGAAGAAGTGGCCTGCATTATACATCTGATGTTCCAGACGGAGATCCTCCCAGCGCTTGTCGAGGCCGGTGACGATGAACCATGAGATTAAGAACCCGTCCTTCTGTTGGGCCGCGAGGATGCGGTCGATGATGCCGTTTACTCGTTGCAGCAGCTTGGGATCGTCGTTGTGTTGCAGGGAAATCAACGCGCCCTCTAGCACTTTGTGAAGATCGGAGTCGAAAGCGTGGTGTCCGCTCAGCGGTCCTGCGGCTTTGCCGGCCGCCTTGTCGAAGTTGGTGACGTGCCCGTCTTTTTCCAGTTCGTTCAGCGAGTGCGGGATTGTGACATCATGGGCCGTTTTGAGTCGAGGTCCCCAGAAGCCACCGCTTAATTCCACTTGGGCCTGCCCCACTTCTTGAAAGCCACGCACGGGTGGCGGGTTTTTTTGATTCTCCGCAGCGTTTCCGCCCGCAATCATCACCATGGCGGCGAAAACAATCAGATTTTTATTATTCAATTTCATAGAATTTTCAATTGATGTGAGAAATTTACGGAACGTTGGCGGGATTTCATTCACCCGAACTCGCATTTGCCCTAAAAACATCCAATTCATAGATCGACCAATTGTATTTGGCGTCAGTCCCGGTCTGGGTGATGCGGATGTAGCGGGCCGTCTGTGTTGGAAAGCTGATGGAGGTGATCCCCGGTTTTCCCGTGCCGGAGGCAATCGATTGGGCCCAAGTCACGCCATCATTCGATACGGACACTTCATATCTCGCCGGGGAATCCCACTGCGCCCACGTATTTTCCAATTGGATTCGGTCGAAAGCTCGGGCCTCTTTCATGTCCACCTGAAACCATTGTCCTGAATACTGGTGCATTGTCACGTCGCGCCAACCGGTCCAATGATCGCCGTCAATGGCATTGGCGGCCGAGCCATCGATCAGAATCTTGTGATTGCTGAAGACGAATGGTCCGTCCTTAACCGACGCCGATGCCGTCCACGACTTTTTGTCGAGTGCGGTATCATTCGGAGGCAACACAGGAGGGACTTTGGGCGAGTCGAGTGGCAGCGTGCCGACCCCGAGAAAGCGCCAAGTGCCGGGAACCACTTTGAATTTCACGTAGTCGGCATCTTCTCCGCCCCAGGTGATGCCGGCGCTGTCGCTGTGGTTAGTGCCGTCCCAGACGGTGGTATTGTTCACCTTAATTTGATCGAGCTTGGAGAAAGAGCCTTTGGGAATTCCGACGATGGCGCTGGTGCCGGCGGGGGAAGTTAGGGTCAGCGCGTATTCGGACGCAGTTTTCTTCAGATCCACCGTGACGCTGCCCTTGATGGTGGGAACGACGACCTTGATTGATTTGAGAAACGCCTCCTTGGGCATGACCTGATAGGATTGCCAACCGGATTCCAGCGGCGAGACACCGGCGATAACCTTGGAAAGGATGATTGCGGGCGGGTTCCAGCCGTGATTCAGAGACGATTGATCGTCGAAGGCGTCAATGCGCGAAGCCCACCACCGATCATAATGCTCCCACAGCGTGGTGAAACTGCACGGGATCATCGTTTGATAGCGTTCATGCATTCGCAGCAAGGCGTAGTCTTGGCGACCCATGGTGCAGAGCGCCTCGAAAACCCAGCGATCAAAAAAGCAGCTCGAATAGGTTTTTTTTGTCAGAACGTTATCATAAATCGCCTGCCACTTCGGGCTGTCCGCCAGTCCGGCATTGATTGCCATCGCATTCGCGCGGTCGTCCGGCTCAGTCACCTGCGATGACGTGTAATAGCCGCCTTTCCAGTATTTATCATCGAACGTGCTCTTGATGTCGTCGAGTTTCTTGTCGATCGCGGGGACATCGGATTCGTGGCCGGTCACCAACGCCATTTTTTTCAGAGTGCCGAGGCAGTTGTAGTAGAAACACGTTTCGGTCACGGCAGTGTCCTTGACTTCCTTGCCCCAATCGAACCAAGTCTTGGAGTTTCCGAACTGATAGGTATCGAAAAGAAATTCCTTGGTCTGGTCATAAACCGCTTTCATTGATTCGAGGTCACCGGTCTGCAAATAGTAGAACCACAGTCCGTATTCCCCGAGGAACTCGAGGTGTTGCCCTGGATAGAACTTCGGTTCCAGCTTTCGCCTCACCAGATCCTTGGCCAAGCGATGTGAGTTGCTGTCGAAGACGTAGAAACATTGGTTCAGTTCCGGCGTGCCATCACCCCAGAATCCGACCCGCTCACGGTCCGGGCAGTCGTAGAAATGTTCCCTCATGCAAATGTAGGCGGTCCGTGCCGCTTTTTTCCAGAGGATGTTGTAGTCATTGTCGTTGCATTCGAAGGATCCGACAAAGTTCGTGTTGTAGCCGGTTTCCCGATACTTCACCGATTTCACGGTGACACCGGCGGGAATTGTATAAATTGCGCCCTCGCCGCTGACCCAGTTTTTCGCCTCGTGGAGTTGGTTTCCCCCAGATGTGTTGAATGTCTCCGTTGGGGTGAGAAAGAGAACCAGCGGATTGGTAGAATTGTAGCGGATTTCCTGCCCGGCTGGAGCTTCGAGATCGATGGATGGCTGGAAATGGCAATTATACGGCATCGTACACACCAGCTTCCATGGATTCGGCTCCGAGTGGGGGAGATCCTTGGAGACCCGGACGTATTCCTTGATCCCGTAATTTTTGATGAGAGAGACATCCTCCGCCTTCATTTTCTGTGGCACCAGCATGAAAAGAAGCGCCGAGAAGAAGGTGGTCCATCGGAAAATCCGGGTGCCTGAATTTCTGTTTGTCATTTGAGTCGTCTGGGATTGATTGCGTCACTCGCTTGAAGCGAGCAAGCGACTCGAAGTTCTCTGAAAAAGTCATTCGAGATTCAACTGAAATTCGGCTCACACGACTCCAACGCGCTCAGAATTTTGCCACGGGCAATCACTTCGCAACCTAAATCCCACTCCAAAGTGGTGCGCGGGACGGCTTAGTTTGATTTTAAATTTCAATTTGTTCCCGGGTCGAGGCAAATAAACTCAGGTCCGTACCGCCTCCCTCGCGGAAATTCATCACTGCCACTGCTGGATGCCCAACAGGCGATGCGCATGGTGCGAAAGAAGGCCAGCTCTTGGCGGGGGGATCCAAATCGTGTCGGAGTGATGGGATTCTCGGCCGGTGGCCATCTTGCCTCGACCCTGGGCAACTATTTCGCATTTGGAGCCCCGCCATCAGCGGACCCAAAAACGATCCTCAGTTCTCGACCCGATTTCATGGCCCTCATCTATCCAGTGATCACCATGGGGCCGCTCACTCACGGCGGGTCGAAGCTCAGTTTACTCGGGCCTAAACCCACTGAAACCGCAGTCGATTTCTTCTCCAGTGAGCAATGTGTTACCGCCAAAACTCCGCCGACCTTCCTCACTCACGCCAAGGACGACACGCTCGTCAGTCCTGAGAACTCGCGTATTTTTGCTGCCGCCCTCAAGGCGAAAGGAATTCCGTTTGAATACCTTGAACTCCCGTCCGGCGGCCATGGCCTTAATGGCCAGAAAGGTCCCTCCTGGGATGCTTGGCAAAACGATTTCCTAAAGTGGCTCGTGGTCCAAGGCCTGCTTCCCAGTAAAACGCCCCTTGGCATCAAAGACATCCCATCCAAATAGTTTCCAGTTGCGAGTCGCGCTCAATTTGACCACACAGCTGTTTGCCAACATCAAATTCATGAAAATCGGAATCCCTAAAGAAATCAAAGCGCAGGAAAATCGCGTCAGCATGATCCCCGGCTCTGTCGCGGAACTCGTCAAGCGGGGCCACCAAGTGTTCGTCCAGAGCGGTGCCGGGAACGGTGCCAGCTACGATGATGAGCACTATCAGGCTGTTGGCGCGCAGATCGTCTCCGATGCGGCGACCGTCTTCGCAAGCGCGGAGATGATCGTTAAAGTCAAGGAACCCCAGCCGTCCGAAGTGGCGCTGCTCCAGCCACACCATATTCTTTTCACCTACCTCCACCTTGCCGCGGACCTCGCGCTCACCGAGAGCCTCATGGCCAGCGGCTGCACCGCCATCGCCTACGAAACCGTCGAGGTGAACCGCCGGCTGCCGCTGCTAGAACCGATGAGTGAAATCGCCGGGCGCATGTCAGCCATCGTCGGTTCTTACCACCTCGCGAAACACCGCGGTGGCCGCGGATGCTTGTTAGGCGGCGTTCCTGGCGTCGCGCCCGGCCGCGTGGTCGTGCTCGGGGGTGGCACTGCCGGAGTGAATGCGGCGCGCGTCGCCACCGGCATCGGCGCGGATGTGACGATCTTGGAAGTGGATTTCGAGCGGATGCGGTTCCTCGACATCACCATGAGCGGCACCAGCATGGTGTATTCAAACGAGGCAAATCTAGCGGAATTGCTGCCACGCGTGGATCTGGTGATCGGCGCGGTGCTGGTTCCCGGTGCGAAAGCTCCGAAACTCATCACCCGTGAAATGCTCCGCTTGATGCCAAAGGGGAGCGTCTTTGTGGACATCGCAGTGGATCAAGGAGGTTGCGCCGAAACCACCCGTGCCACGACTCATGACAATCCGACTTACGAAGAGGAAGGCGTGCTCCACTACTGCGTGGCAAACATGCCCGGCGCTTACTCCCGCACCGCGACTCAGGCTCTCAACAATGTCACCCAGCCATGGATTCTCCTCATCGCGGAAAAGGGCGTGGACGGGGCCTGCTCCACTCGTCAGGAATTGCTAGGCGGTATCAATACAAGGGCGGGAAAACTGACCTGCAAGCCAGTGGCGGAAGCGCACGGCCTCGTTTACACCCACCCCGCAGAGTTGCGGGTGTGATTGGGCGAGTTCAAATAAACGCCATCTATTCCCTCGCCGTATTCACGTCCAGATGTTTGGTCGTATTGTCAGTGTTTGCACCAAGCAGCCAAGCGGGCCCCGGCTGAGACAGCCGGGGCCTATTCGAGACATCACTCTGCTTTGACGCGCACGAACAGTGTGCTGGGATTGGCGGTGATTAGGGCTGCGGGCACCTCCACGGTGACTTCCTCAACCGTGGCGCTGAGGCTGGCAGGTGGCGGAGTTGTCACGGATTCGAAGGAAACCCATGGCTCGCTAAGGGTGGTGGAATATTGGTAGATGTAGGTCAGGCCGCTCGACTTGGTCCGGGTGTATTTGAAGATGCTGGTGCCCTTGTCGAGTTGCTGGCTGGGCGCACGCATTGGGGCGGGCCTGCGCTGCCGTGGTTCATCGCAAGTGGCGTGATTGGTTTTGGTTTTGGTTTTGGTTTTGGTTTTGGTTTTGGTTTTGGCGACCTCGCCATTGGGCCAGGGCATCGGTGCCGTGCTGAGTGGCAAGGCATTTTTCGTCGCCGCTCTCTTTCAGAGAGCGGACCTGATTGGTCGGTTATGCGCGGCGACGGCGCAGCAGACCGAGCAGACTCAGGCCGCCGAGCAGGGCTGTCGAAGGCTCGGGGATCATCTCATGGACTGAGAAAGAGGAGATAGCCGGGCCAACACCATTCCCTGCCTGAGGCAGGAAAAGCGCAAGACTGGTCGTGCCGGAGACTTGGGCTTCGACCAACTCATAATCGTCTGCCGTGCCGGTCGCTCCGATCGAAATCGCCTGCGTGGCAAACGAGGCATCGCTGAGGGTCAGGGTCGCGTTGACACTGTAGGGGTAACTTCCATCTCTGGTGTCAACAAAGCCGTATTGGATGCGATATATTTTGCCGATGTCCAGCCCACTGATGGTAAATGTTCCAGCTTCATTGCTTCCCCCATAGGTAACAGTGGTATATTGATCGGTGCCGCCAATGCCGGTGCGGTTGCTGCCAAAGCCGGAGGCAGGCCCAACAATACTCACTCCCGCACTCAACGTCTTGGCAATCGCTACATCTCCAGTCCAATTACTGAACGCAATTCCGTCGTAAGTGGCGTCAGTGGTGAACGAGACGCCACCGATCTCGGTGGGGTCGGTGTCAACAAACGCAATTTTAGCGGCACTGGATAGTGAGCTGACGGTGATGGTGGCGGCGTTTGCGACCGCACCGGTCATGAGGGCTGCGAGTGCCGTAGCGGCGAACAAGTATTTGGTTTTTTTCATATCTTTGGATGCTCGGTTGATGTTTTTGATTGGATCTAGAAATTGATTGGAGGCCGCTTGCATGTTAACGGATCACCTCGTAACGGATTTAATTCAAGCATCCGATGGGATCGCCGCCTATTTTTTTCATGTTTCAATTTCGGCCTCGCAAGGTTTCAAAATCAGAACTCTGGGGTGAATTTCAGGTCGAGCGATCCAATCAGTCTTGGAAGACCTCGCGGTGGACTCCGTGGTGGTATGCTGCCGCAGATCTGAGTGGAGTGGATTTCTGTGCCGCCATCAAGAGGTGGGCGTGACCGCCAGGCGGAAGAATTTCTTGTCAGTGCTGTTTGGCAGGGTGAACTGGATTCGGTCTGGGGATGTGAGGATCTGGGTGGCACTCGGGGCGGCGTCAGGCCAGGTCATTAGGTCGTCGGAAAATTGCAGTTTGTAGCTGGTCACGGCAGTGGGGTCATACGGCCAGGTCCAGGTGAGGACGCCGCCGGTGTTCATGATCGCGGGGGTGGCGGTGAAGCTTGAGCCGGTAGCGCCCATGAAATATTCAATTCCATTGGGTAGGCCGTCGCCGTCGTGATCGACGTCGGGGGGCTGACCGCCGGTGTTGGCGGCGGCCCAGGCGTCGTAGCCGGAGGTGGGGAGCTGGTGGACGGAGAAGCCGGCTTGCATGGGGCCGTGGTTCCCGGAAACCGTTTGTGGCAAGGTCAGCACGAGGCTCGTCGTGTTTGTGGCTGTGGCCGTGAGCAAGGCATACTCGTCTCCGGTCGCAGGCGAGCCGAATGCCAAAGGCGTGGTGGCGGTTGCGCTGTCGCTCGTTGCTAAGGAAACGATTTCATTGTAGGCGTAAACGGTCCGGGCATCGCCGTAGCCGAATTGGAAGCGATACTCCCGGCTGCTGTCCAACCCGGTGAAGGTCAAGGTCATGCCACGGGGAGAGGAATTTGGGTAAGCGCCGTATTGATACTGCTGGCTGGTGCCGAAGGCCGCTCCGGTGACGCTGCCGCCGCCACTGCCTCCGGTAATGCCCATGGTCACGCTGATCCCCGAGCCCAGCGACTTCGGAGTGGTGAATGGCGTGCTCCAAAGGCTGAAGGGGATGCCGTCATAAGTGCCGGCACCGCCGAAGACGGCGGCCCCGACCAGGGTTCCGTTGTTGACGAAGGGAATGCGGGTGCTGGCATTCGATGAGGTGGCGGCGATGGAGCCGGAGTTTGTCACCGCGATCGTGAGCGTGTAAGGAGCGCTGAAGAGAGTCCCATTGCTCACCTTGAAGCCAATCGTGGCATAGGGTGAGCCGGTAGCGTTCGTTGCTGGGGCAAAGCGCAGCCGACCCGCCGAGATCGCGGCGGCGCTGATTTCCTGATTGAGGGTGACAATCGCCCAGTTGCCCGTGCCGGTGGTGTCGAATTGGAAACTGCCTGAAGTGGGTAGCGTCGAAATTCCCACAGCCGCGAGCGGGAGTCCACCGGGGTCCGAATAGGTGCCGAAGTCACCGAGCGTGAGAGTCGCGATTGAGTTTTTGTTGATGCTCAGAGAGTCAGGGGTCGAGGTGGGGGCGGCAACGGTATTGATCCGATGGACTGCGAACCCGGCAATGATAGGCCCCACCCCACTGGCCGCTTGCGGGAGGTCAAGCCGGAGACTGGTCGAACCCGAGATGGTGGTGGTGAGCAGGGCATAGTCGTCGGCGGTGGTGACGGCGCCGATTGCTAGCGGGACCGAAGTGTTGCTGCCATCGCTGAGGGTGAGAATGGCGTTGGTGCTGTAGGGATAGGAACCCACTCGGGTATCACAAAACCCGTATTGGATGCGGTAGGCTTGAGTGGCATTTAGGCCACTGAGAGTCAATGAGCCGGCGGCATTGCTCGAAGAGTATGTGACGGTGGCGTATTGTTGAGTCCCGCCCAGGGCGACGGTGGAGTTCAAGGATGCACCGGCCACTGCGCTCACTCCGGAGCCGAGCAAGCGGGCCGTGGTGTAGGGCGTGCTCCAGAGGCCGAAGGGAATTCCGTCATAGGTGCCGGCATTGCCGAAGCCCGCCGCGCCTACCAAGGTGTCGGTGTTGAGGAAAGGAATGCGAGCGCTGCTGTAGGTGCTTGCGGCATGGATCGTGTTCACCGTGAGCGTCTGTGAGGCCTGCGTAGCCGCTTGGTAGCTGGCGTTACCGGCTTGATTGGCCAAGATTTGGGCTGTGCCGATTCCCTTGATGGTGACCACGCCGGTGGCGGAATCCACCGTGGCTACTGCCGGATTGTCGCACGAGTAGGTGACGGCCAATCCTGAGCTCGCGGTGGCGGAGTCCGCGAAGGGCGGATCGACCCACGCCTTACGGAGCGTCAAGCCTAGGTCGAAGGTGATCGTCTGGCTGGCTTTGGTGACGGTGAGGGTTTGGGTTGCTTGGGGTGCCGCAGCGAAGGCCGCGTCACCCGCCTGATTGGCTAACAAATTGGCGGTGCCGATTCCGGTGATGGTGACCACGCCGGTGGCGGAATCCACCGTGGCCACAGCCGGATTACCGCTTGAGTAGGTGACGGCCGAGCCAGAGCTCGCCGTGGCGGGGTTTGTGAAGGGCGGGCTGTTCCTCTCCTTACTCAGTGACGAGCCTAGGTCGAAGGTGATCGTCTGGCTGCCCCGGGTGGCAGTGGGAGTAGCTGTCACCAGCGCCGACCACTCGCTATCTCCGGAGCTGCTGGTGGCGGAAACTTTGAACTCGTATGGAGTGCCAATGGTGAGACCCGCACTCCGATGGGGCGGTGCGACAAGCGTATCGATCTGCTCGACGCCGCTGACGGTGTTGCGGCTCCAGAGCTTGTAGCCAGTCGCACCGGAGGAGGGTGCCCAGTTCAAGGCGACCGCAGCGAGGCCGGGCGTGGCGATCAATCCCGTCGGCATCGCGGGTTTGGTGAGTAGTGTCAAAGTCACTGGAGCGGTGGCGTCTCGCGCCACCCAAATCACGAGCATTTGCTTGCCGGTGGTATCGCGGACGATTCCTTGGCGGAAATTCGGTCCTGGCGACTGGTCCACGCCGTCGATCAGCAGGCGGACTGGTGCATCGGCGGAGGGCGTCCAATCTTTCACCACGAGGCAGAGATTGGCGATTGGGGATGCGGCACTGGCGGCGATCCGGACGGAGGGTGCGGCACCGGTGGCGGTGAGATGGTAGGCCCGCTCGGAGGTGAGATAGCTGGCCCCTTGGCAATCCGCCAGAGTCTGGATCGACGGAGCTTGCGCCCACGATTTGGCGAGCGGGGCGAGTTCGGCGGCGCTGCGGTTGGTCAATCCGTAAAGATTCATCACTTGCTGCTGATAGGTCCCAACATTGCGCCTCACGGGATAAAGATTTCCAACGCATACGGAGCTCGGGCGATCCGGCCAACGCGTGTCGCGATGGTCGTCAGGAACGAGTGAAACCGGCCAATGGTTCCAGCAACTGAATTTGGCGTAGTTTGGATTCCATAGACCAAAAGGTGACCAAGTGGACCCCACTTCCCCGATGATGTAATGCTTATAGTTCGCCTTGAGGTTCATATACTCGATGTTGCCGTTCGAAATGGCCGGATCGAGGCTCACCGATCCCGCGCCGCCCGACCAATCGTAGCGCCGCGTCTGCCCGGCCAAGTTGGCCACGACGATCATTTGGTCATTGGCGTTATCTTCCGGGCGGGTGCCCGGTTGATTCAGCATCTCGTGTTGGATAACTTCCCCCAGACGACCCGGGGTGTTGGCACGGACTTCTTGATATCGCACCGCCACTCCGTCGGGATAGATGGCGTAATATTCATCCGTCCAATCGCCCCATGTATCGTTGGTGGTGAGTAGTTTGTAGTCAATCATGTTACTCGCCACCCGCCAATGCACCAAGACTCTGGCAGGCGTGCTTTCAATCAAGCGCACATGGGAGAAACGACAATGCTTATCGGACATGTGTTCCGCGTAGCTCGGTCCTTCGTCCCAATTCTCGGGACTTTGATCACTGACCCAAATCCCGTTCTCGGAGACCGTGGAGAGCCCGTATCCAGTCCCTCGCCAAAACACCATTCGCACCGGATGCTGATCGAAACCCACGACGATATCGGGGTGGTCGCCCACCCGCCATAGGTTGTCCCAAGCAGGAGTGTAGGCGAGCTTTTCGTAGCTCGCGCCGAACGTCCCATCCGGTGTTCCGCTAGGCATCACCCGATATTGCAACGGCTGTGGGTTTGCCGGAATCAGTGCCGTCCGGTTCGAGGCGATTTCCGATCCGTTAAGCGGCCGACCATAAACCCGCACCTCGTCAATCAAGCCGTCGAAGACCACATTAGAGAGAAAGCTCTGCGCAAACCCTCTGACAGTTGCGCTGGGAGCTTCCTTCTTGTGTGACATCCCGATGCGAATGTCGGTGGCGGCGACATCCACGAGGGTGCCGGAGGCTGCGAGTGTCCCTGCGGACGCGCCGTCGATGTAGAGTTTGAGACCAGAAGCCGGGTCATAGACCGCTGCTACATGCGACCACTTGAGCAAAGGTAACTGGGCGGATGTTGTTAGAGTTTTCCAGCCGCTAGGCGATTGCACTCGAAACACGAGGTGCCCCAAAAAGTCCATGTGCAGGGAGTATCCATTCGCGGTGCCCCCGCTGTGATCCACGATGGCGGCGGAACTGTTGGCATACTCTTGCGGTGCCACCCATGCCTCCATGGTCAATCCGGCGCTGACATTGGGTGCCATAGCGGCGGGCAGCGTCACCACCGAGGTGTAGCCGTCAAATGCGAGGCAAGTGCCCGATACCCCTTGCTGCCAGATCACCGCGTTGCCTGAAATCGTGCAGTCTGCTGCGTTCACGTTCTCTTTCGTGAGGTATTTCTGCGCTAACGGGCGGGTGCTCATGCCGTCATCGAATTGCCACCACAGCGCGGGTGAAGTCACCGGCGGAGTCTTGATGGGCGCGCCGCTGGTGGCGGTTGGCGTGGTGTCCTGCGGGACCGCCGCCTGCGTGTTCACGCCGGTAATTCCGCCCGCATTCATTGAAAACGTCTGAATGGTGAGGTTCGACGCGCTGTTGTAGGCGTCTATCTTTTCCTGGCTGCGCCGCACCGTGCGCGTTACGGTGGCATCCGGGCGGATGGTGAAATATTCCTCCACGTAGTCCTGACAGTAACTGGACGGCGAACCGTTATAGGAGGCTTGGAAATTAGTGAAATGGTCACTCGTGAGATCCGGCGCATAGTGCCAGTGGACTACCACTTGGGTGGCATTACTTTCGATGATGCGCACATACGAGGCGCGGTTGATGTTGTCCGGCCTCGCGGTCGGCCCGTCGCCAAGGCGGGCGACGATTTCCGGTGCCGACCATTTTGATGCGCCGATCTCCCAATACGGCAGATAGCCTTTTTCGCGGCTAAAAACGAAGCGCCCAGCGTCCAACTGCACCACCACGTCGGCGTATTTCCCGGTCAGCGCCCTGCCCGGCAAGGCGACCTCGGAGGCGTCGGAATAGCCGAGACGCGTGTAATACGCGTAAAATTCTGAGGCCTCGGCGACGCCGGAACCGAGCAGAATAGCGGCAGCCACCGCGATGCGTGCATGAATCGCGGTGAACTTAAAACAATGAGCAATGGAAACCATTGTGTGTGGATTTTAGAGTGAGTTATTGAAATTAGACGTGGAACACCTCGCGGTGAACCTCCTTGAGGTATTTCAGGCCTTCCGTCGCAAGCGCCTCCGGGTTATCTGCAAACTTCCGCCAGATACAGCAGAGTTTGGCGATCTTGGGCATATCGGGGTCGGAGGATTCAGCGGCAGTTGAGTCGAGTTGGAGAGAAGGCGGACATTTCATACGAATCAGCAACCTCAGATTCAGCCCGACTCGCAAACCGAGCAAAACAAATAGCGTTTCAATATCCGCTCCATGTAGTTTCAAAATCGGAACTCGGCCGGGCAATGGGTGAGTCTCGGGAAAGGTCCGGAATTAACTGGCACACGCGGTGATTCTTCCCTGAGATGACGGCCACGGGATTTTCTCGCCGATCCGATTAGCTGATGACGCGAAGCATTTTAATCGCTCTGACCACGACGCACCACGGTTTCCTGCGGGGCGTTGCGAGATACGCCCGCGAGCATGGCTGGCACATCGACGCGACCATGGCCTACACGGGTAAAGTGCCACGACGCTGGTCTGGAGACGGGGTCATCTCGCATTGCGGCTTCTCGGATGAACTTGCCGAACATGTGAACTCACTGGGCTTGCCCACCGTGGAGCTCACCGCTGTCAACCAACGGGTCAACGCGGCGCGGATCGACACCGACTATGTGGCGTTCGGTGCGGCTGCGGCCGAGTATTTCCTCGATCGGCGGTTCAAGCACTTTGCCGTCGCGCCGCTGGCCGACGATGCATTCCATGCGCAGCGCTTGCAGGGATTCAGCGGGCGTCTGGCACTGGCCGGCTACTCAGTGGCGCACCTGCCGCCGCTGATTGCCGACATGAGTTCGCACTCCATCGACTGGGCAAGCCGGGTCAGGGAGATTAGTGCCCGGCTCAATGAACTCCCCAAGCCGATTGCCGTGTTTGCCTACAACGACGCCCTGGGAGTGGACATCATCAAAGTCTGCCTCGACATCGGACTGCTCGTCCCCGAACAGGTGGCGGTGATGGGCGTGGACAACGACGAACTACTCTGCGAGGTCAGCCCGGTGCCGCTTTCGAGCGTCCGCTTCGACCTGGCGGAGCTGGCCTATCAAGGAGCTGCCTTTTTGGATGAGATTCTCGACGGTCGATCCCGGGAGCGGCACCGGGTGGTCCCCGCTGGCTCCGGAATCGAGGTCCGTCTGAGTTCCGACATCTTTGCCGTGGATAACGTGCATGTGGCCAAGGCGTGCATGTTCATCACGAGTCACTTGACGAATCCGGATCTTTCCGTCGCTGCCGTGTCCGCGCATGCGGGGCTGGGTGAGCGGGGGCTGCTCAAGGCATTCACCAAGCACATGGGCCGCACCATGCAGGAGCAAATTTCCCTGCTGCGCCACGAGAAAGTGTGTGAACTGCTGCGCACCAGCGCGAGATCCATCAAGGAAATCGCGGCGGCCACCGGCTTCTCGAGCGGCAATTATCTGACGCGGGCGTTCAGGCACCGCCATCAGATGACCCCGGAGGAATATCGGCGGCTCGACGCCTGACGCTCGCCCCGAGCGAGGTGAGCTTCCATCCCATTCAGAGCTGCTGCCACGCGTGGATCTGGTGATCGGCGCGGTGATGGTTCCTGGTGCGAAAACTCCGAAACTCATCACCCGTGAAATGCTCCGCTTGATGCCGAAGGGCAGTGTCTTTGTGGACATCGCCGTGGATCAAGGTGGTTATGCCGTAACCCCCTCGCGCCACGACTCATGACAACTCGACTTACCCAAGAGGAAGGCGTGCTCCACGACTGCGTGGGGCCTCGTTTACACCGATCCTGAAATCAATGGTTGAGATTTGCCAAGGCGAATCAAGCCAGCAATTCCTTCACCACACGCGCCGGCTCGACGCCGGTGAGCTTCTGGTCGAGGCCTTGGAACTTGAATGAAAGACGATCGTGATCCATGCCGAGTAGATTCAAGATGGTGGCGTTGAGATCGCGAATATGCACGGGATCCTTGACGATGTTATAGGAAAAATCATCGGTTTCGCCGTAGCTGGTTCCTGCTTTCACGCCGCCGCCTGCCATCCACATTGAGAAGCAGCGGGGGTGGTGATCGCGGCCGTAAGTCTCCTTGGTGAGGCCGCCCTGTGAATACACGGTGCGGCCGAATTCACCGCCCCATACGACGAGCGTATCGTCTAGCAGTCCGCGTTGTTTTAAATCCGCGAGGAGGGCCGCCGTCGGGCGATCCACATCCTCACAAAGAACTTTCATGCGGTTCGGAAGATCGAAATGAGCATCCCATCCACGGTGGAAGATCTGGGTGAAACGGACGCCCCGCTCGGCCATGCGGCGGGCCATCAGGCAGTTGTAAGCGTAGGTCCCCGGTTCTTTCGCCTTCGGGCCATACATCTCCCAGATGGACTCGGGCTCGTCGGATAGATTGGTCAGTTCCGGCACGGACGTCTGCATGCGGAAGGCCATTTCATATTGGGCGATGCGGGCGTTCGTTTCCGGGTCACCGATTTTTTCAAATAGCTGGCGGTTCATTTCACCCACGCCGTCGATCATG
>JANOZJ010000283.1:0-1958 GCA_031429315.1 Akkermansiaceae bacterium | reverse complement strand
GAGGCCCGTCCACCGAGCGTGACCTATCTCATGCAGCGCTTCACCCGGCGCCATCGCGGGCCGGTTTTCGCAGGTGCGGCGCTTTTGCTGGCGCTGGTGCTGGGGGCGGTGGGAACCACCATCGGCATGAAGCGGGCGCTCGACGCCAAGCAGGAGTTGATTAGAAAGAACCTGGAATTGGATAGTCAGAAACTGGCCCTCGTGGATTACAAGGAACGTCTGGCGGGCCTGCTGGAATCGAACCAGAGGATGCTTGGCGAGATCAGCAAGATGAGCACGAACGAAGCGCGGCTTCCCACGGAATTCGAAGCACTCCGCAAGGAAAACCAAGCCCTGCTCGACAAGGTCGGCAACGAGGTGGCGAACCAGGAGCGCTATGCGGAGGAAATCGCGAGGCTTCAACAAGCGAAGGCGCAACTGGAGAAGTTGGTGATAGAATCCAAGGACCCCGATGCGGCCATCGAATTGGTGCGCGCCGGACTCTTCGAGGACAACATCACCACCCTGACCGTGAACGAACGCGGCCAGTTTTACCTCGCCGGAAAACTGATCCCGTTCCCCACGCTGCTCAAAGCCTTCGCCACACCGCCCGACGATGATTCCCTCGGGAAAACCATGCCACGCTGGCTGAAAGTGACCTTACCCGCAGGGGCAAAACCGACGGATGCCGTCTTCCAATACCGCCTCAGGCAGATCGCGTCCGCCGCAGACCAAATCGGACTCCGGCACCAGTTGTTTCAAGAGCAGGGTAAATAATCGGACCACTGACACGGTCGCGTCGGCCAACCTTGGCTGGGAAATTTCGAGGATCAAAATTTTCTGATCCTTTTGACGGAGGAATTCCGCATCTGCTGATGGACGGGTGACAGATCTCACCCGTCACTAACAACCACACCATCGCACTAACCATGAGCAACGATAACTGTTCGCAACGCCCCGTCCGCAGCATCAGCCTTCCGCCACTTGCTGCCTTTGCCCTCGCGCTGGGCCTCGCGGGCTCCACCTACATCGCCGCCACCACTTGGCGGGATGTCCGAAAACAACCGGATAAAAACAACATCCGCATAACCGGTTCCGCCAAGAAGAGGATCGTCTCCGACCTCATCGAGTGGTCGGCGACCATCGAAAGCAAGGGAAGCGACCGCACCACCGCCTATGTTGCGCTGAAGGGTGGAACCGACAAGGTGGTTGGGTTTTTGAAAGCCCAGGGCATCAAGCCGGACGACATCAAGACCCAGTCCGCCGGCATCAGCGAGGAGTTTGAGATGGTGCGTGAGGACAAGGTGCTTCCCGGCACCAACGTGCCCGTGAGGACGGAAACCCGCAAGTCCGTCGGCTTCCGCGCCTTGCAGGTGGTATCCGTGAGTTCTTCTAACGTGCCGCAGATCGAGAAGGCGTCGCGCGAGATCACCTCGCTACTGGAGCAAGGCGTCTTTGTAACTTCCGATTCGCCGAACTATTACTACACACGCCTCGGCGAGCTCAAGCTGGAGATGCTCGCAGAGGCCGCCAAGGATGCCCGCAACCGCGCGGAGAACATCTTGCGCTCGGCTGGCAATACCGGTATCGGAGCACTCGTGGATTCGTCCATGGGAATTATCAATATCAACCCAGCCAACTCCACCGGGACCTCCACCGAGGGCAACAACGACACCTCGTCATACGAGAAGGATATCATCACCATCGTTCGTGCCGAGTATAAGGTGAATTGACCTACGACCCCTCACTAACTGTATGGTCATAATTGAAACGAAAGTTGGTATTCCATCTCTTCATGATGGCATGGCGGCAACTATGATTTTCGGGATCGGATTCGCTCCCATCACGGCTCTTGCCTTGTCGCTCATGGGAATTTCCACCCTTTCCATTGCTTCGCTAATCCTAGTCATTCCGGCACTCGGTATCGCAATGGGTTTGAGCTGCTACCAGCCCCGCTATGGCAGACTGATGCTGCATGG
>JANOZJ010000282.1:0-2286 GCA_031429315.1 Akkermansiaceae bacterium | reverse complement strand
CGGCAATCTGCGCGTGGATGTCGCCGGGGCCGAGTATCGTCCGGTCAAACTCGGTGGCGTCTATCAGGATGAGGATCTCGTCGTGCTGGAAGTCGAGGGCAGCCCGCTCACGCCGGTCAAGTGGTCGGCGGAGGTTCCCAAACTCGGCGGTTTTCTCGCCGCGCCGCAACCGGATGGCAGGCTCGCCGCGTTCGGCGTGGTGAGCGTGTTGGAGCGGAATTTGAAGGATACTGACCTCGCCTATCTCGGTGTGATCGGAGATCAGGATTACACTGGCCAAGGCGTGAAGATCGCCAAAGTCGCCGAGGGCTCGGGCGCGTTGGCGGCCGGCTTGAAACCCGGGAATGTCATTTTAAAAGTCGGCGAGCGCCCGATCTCCGGCCTGCTGGCCCTCAAGAACGCCCTGACCGGAGTGGCTCCCGGGGCGACGATTTCGCTGCTGGTCGAATCGGCTGGACGCACCCAGAGCGTCAAGATTTTGTTAGGCAATCGGCCCAAGATGGCGCAGTTTTCCGGTGACCGGTTGCAGCAGATGGAACGGATGGGCGGCGCGATCAGCCAGGTCCGCGATTCGTTCACCCGGGTGATCCAGACTGACATGCGGCCGAAAGTGAACCAAATCGGCGGCCCGGTGGTGGACTTGCAAGGGCGCGTGGTGGGCATCACCGTCGCCCGTGCCGACCGGACCCGCTCGTTCGTGATGCCCGCCGCCGCAGTGGTGAATTTGTTGAATAAGGAGGCGGAGAATCCGGCCTTGGCACAAGTGCGGACCGCCGATGACGAAGCTCCGCTGCCCGCTCGTGGTGGCATGGCCCCGCGAGGCCGGGGGCATCCCGGCGGGGAAGAGCGGATGCGCCGCCATCTCACCGACATGCAGCGCCTGATGAACAGTCTGCGGGACGAAATGGAGGGGATTGACGAGCCGTGAGGAAGGTGGACTTTCAGTCCACCCGGGTTGACCGCAGGTCAACCCTCCCTATCATCCGCCGCCATGCCCATCGTCCTTGCCTCGTCATCTCCCCGCCGCCGTGAATTGTTAGCCGGGATGGGTGTGGTGTTCGAGGTGATGCATTCGCTTGCGGAAGAAGTCCACGACGCGACGATGAGACCGGATGTTTTGTGTGAACTCAATGCCGCCTTGAAGGCGGAGGCCGTGGCACGAATGAGGCCGGATGCGACCGTGATTGGCTCGGACACGCTGGTCTTCATCGACGACATTCCGTTAGGGAAACCGCTGGATCTGGAAGAAGCCCGCAGGATGCTGCGGCGGTTGTCCGGCCGCACCCACCGGGTCTGCACAGGCGTGTGTGTCATCTATCCGGGCGGGCGGAAAAACGTGTTTCACGACATCACCGAGGTGACGTTCCTCCTGCTAGACGATGCGGCGATCGACGGCTATTTCTCACAGGTGAATCCGCTGGACAAGGCAGGCGCGTACGGAATCCAGGAGTCCGGGGAGCTGATTATCTCCGGGATATGCGGCAGTTTCGACAATGTGATGGGGTTGCCGGTGGACAAGGTGATTGCCGCGCTGGGTTCATAGTTGAACAATCGCACGGATCAAGATTTCGTAGCGGCACCCCGTCCTTTTCAAATCCCAAGGCCAGCAGTTACGCCGATAGGGAAAGCAGTGTGATCCGTGCCGTCCGAAGGACCAAAGAGGACGCCCGCGAATTACGGAAAATGCTGGATCTGGGAAATCGACTTGCGGCCGAATTCCAGGACCCTATCGTCTGTTTTCATAAAAAACCCCTCTCCCTGCGACAATCGGTCGTCGCCGGGAGAGGGGGTGGAGGCTGCAGGAATCTTCACGTGACTCGCTGACCTCAGCGCGTCAGACGCACGGTGCGCACAATCCGGAACGAGGAATCCATGTAATAGGCGGTGTTATTGTAATAACGCACGCTAAGTTTGGCATCGGGATTCGACACATCGATGAACCGAGTGCGACGATCTTCCGGAATGACGTAATCTTTCACAAATGCGGAGTCTTCCTCCGCCATTTTGATGGAGGGATCGAGATCGACGACCCGCACAATCTTCCAGTCGTTGCTATTGACATAGTAGGCGCGCCCTCTGTGATAGCGCACGACTATGTTCTTCCCTTCGATTGCAGGAACCTCAGTGAAGTAAGTGCGGTATTGATTTGAGGTGGACCCCGAAGTCCGGCCGCTGAGGGGCTAAACTAAGCTATGGTGGCGGGTTGCGGGAAAGGGGTAGTTGATCATGGATGATGGATCAAGGGTGGAGTGGCTGGGGACTCGAATTTGGGAAGCTGGAGCGCAA
>JANOZJ010000281.1:0-3471 GCA_031429315.1 Akkermansiaceae bacterium | reverse complement strand
CAGTTCGATCAACTGCCGCTTGGTGATTTCAAGCGCCTGGCGGAACCGTTCCTGTTCCCGCTCGACCTCGTCCTCGCTGATTTCATAGATCTCAGGAGCGGAAAATCCGCGGGCGATCACGTGCACCGGAGCGATGGCAATCCCGGGAGAAGCTGGGATTCCCTCGTAGATGATTTCTTGCTCGGCTCCGACTTTCGGCATGGACTGGCAGGATCATGGTTGCAAGCGGGGTTGCGGTTCAAGACACAATTTCCCCCCGTCTGTCAGTGTGCACGGCGGATTTTTGCACCGAGCCTAGAATGGCGACCAACGGGAAGAATTGACGATTGTTGAGTGACGATTGTTGATTTTTGATGGGAAGAGAAAGAATCCGCCCTCCGGTCACTTCAAAAATCAAAAATCCACAATCGTCATTCATCAATCCATAAGCGTTATGCCGCTGGCAGGAAAAACCGTCTGGCGGTTCTCCGTGCAAAAATCCGCCGTGGCCAGTGCGTGCGACAAATCGAGGTTGCCATTGTGGAATCCGGTGTAAGCTTCGGCGAAATGAAAACCATCGCCAAGATCCTCACCGCCGTCACGACTGGCCTCTTCGCCAGCAACGCACTTGCCGAGCCTCTCGCCGTGGGATCACCACTGCCGGCCATTGAGCAAACAAACCAGGATGGCCAACTGGTCAAACTGGCCGAAGCGGGAGCCAAGGGCTACACGCTCGTTTACTTTTACCCGAAGGCCGACACCCCGGGATGCACCAAACAGGCGTGCAGCCTGCGCGATTCCTACGCCGCGCTCACCGACAAGGGCGTTAAAATCTTCGGCGTGAGCGCGGACAAGGTCCCTGCCCAAAAGGCCTTCAAGGACAAATACAAACTGCCCTTCGACCTGCTCGCCGACGCGGATGCCAAAGTCATCGACGCATTCGGAGTGCCGAAGACCTTGGGATTTGCCTCGCGCCAAGCCTATCTCTTCAAGGATGCCAAACTCGTCTGGATGGACCAGAAAGCCTCGACCGAAAAGCAGGCGGAGGATGTCCTGAAGTTCCTGGCCGCGCAGAAGTGAGCTGGTAGCGGACAGCTCCGCTCCTATCAAGGATGCCTAATTGCCTTTGGATGTGACTATGGAAGACCGCAACGACATGAAGGATGCTGCACCAGCAACCGCCGCAAATGCCATACACCATGGGATATTGTGAGGAGATGAGTTGGTGGCGAAAATCCAAAGCGGCACGCTAAGGCAGAACATGGCCGCTCCCCACAACCCTCGCAGCGCTGGATGCGGGCTGGAGCGCATGTGAAAAATCAAGAAGTAGGGAACGACGATGAGCAAAAAATTGAGTAGATAAAATAGACTAAATATCCCGCCAAAAAAGACGAACGCGCCCACAGGACCAATCTCTAGAGCAAAATACGGATCTCGCGAGCCAATGAGAATGTAAGCAGTAAAAAAAGCAGCAAATGCGAGCCATCCGCCAATAACGCTTTTTATAAGAGGTGAAAGTGAATGTTGCCAGTTGTTCATCGCGTCGAAATATTTTTTAGCAACGTCAAAAGTGTGGCATGGCGGAGATTGGGCGCCCAGAGCGAAGCGAACGAGAGACGCTATCCGCCGTTGCCACCACTGGCTTGTTAGGCCGAGTTTTCATTTATGTGCTAGGTTTCTGTATCTTCGAGAAACGAGCCCTGCAATTCCAAAGCATGAGAGAAGGAGGCTGCCAGGCTCAGGAACCGCTTGTGCGTGGAAGACGGAAAAACCCGGACTCGCGGAGAATGGATCATAACCGGACCATAATTGAAAGTCTTGGGGACTGGCCGCAGCGGGATTGAAGTTCCCTGAAAAGCTCGCAGAACCTGAAAAGACGGAACCAGCACCCTGCGGAAATGTCTGATCATAGGAGAAAAAAAGTCCATACCTCCCAGTGCTGCTATCTGACATGTAAGCGTTAGAAGGCTTGGGGTGGAGAGTTGAAAGCGTATTGAAGACCTCCACGGGCAACCCGCTGTAAAATGGTGCCGAACCGAATCGATTCAATGTGATGACGAAAGCGGATGGATTGACACCGGTCGCGGCATCAACATCCAAGGGACCCGATACCGTCTGAGGTGCGCTAGATTCCTGGACCGGAAAGCACCAGAATCCGCTCATGAATCCCAGCAAACCACGAAAGCAATATACCCCCGAGTTCAAGGCCCAGGCCATTGAGCTGCTCGCCCTCGGCAGACCCGTCGCGGAACTCGCCGAAGAACTCTGCATCAGCGCCAATCTCCTCTACTCCTGGAAAAGCAGCTCGCAGGCCGCGCAGGGCGGCAGCGAAGGCGAGAACGCCGCAGCGGACGTCCTGCGCGGCCTGCGGCGCGAAAACGCCCTCCTCCGCCAAGAAAACGACATTTTAAAAAAAGCCGCAGTCATCCTCGGCACCAAAACCCAACCGAATTACGCGCGATGATCGAGAGCATCCACCAACAAACCGGCCACGGCATCCGGCCCATCTGCCAGGTTCTGGGAGTCCCGCGCAGCAGCTACTACCACGCCTCTGAGCCGACTCCCTGCCAAAGTGCCGACCTCGTCATCGGCTTAGAAATCCAGAGCATCTTCAAGCGTCACCGCCGTCGCTACGGCTACCGTCGCATCCACGCAGATCTCGCCGATCAGGGCATCATCTGCGCCGCCGCCCGAGTCCGCCGGATCATGGAAGAACGGGGGCTACGCGCCATTCAGCCCAAGACCTACGTGCCAAAAACCAGCGATGGAAGAGCCGACAAGCCCTCGCCCAATTTGCTGCTAGAAAAGCCCCTTCCCGAGCAATCTGACAAGGTCTGGGCCGGCGACATCACCTACATCCCCACGGCAGACGGTTGGCGCTATTTGGCAGTCATCATCGACCTCTGCTCGCGGCGCATCGTCGGCTGGTCCCTCGCCGACCACATGCGCGCCGAGCTCGTCACAGACGCCCTCAAGCAAGCCCTCGGCTCACGCCACGTCTCACCCGGCCTCATCTTCCACAGCGACCGTGGGAGCCAATACGGCAGCCGTGCGCACCGGCAGATCCTCGAAGCCGCAGGCATCCTCCAGAGCATGTCCGCCCGCGCTAATCCCTATCACAATGCCTGGACCGAATCATTCATGGGCACCCTCAAGAACGAAATGCTCCAAGGCGGCACCTTCGCCACCGAGGCCGACGCCCGGATCGAAATTTTCGATTTCATCGAATCCTACTACAACCATCACCGCAAACACTCCGCCCTCGGCTACCAAACTCCGGCCCAATTCGAGGCCAAAACCGCCCCTAACAATTAACCAAAATTTGGTCCAGAAATCAGTTGCACCTCCTGCTGGTCAGCCGCGACATGATCCGCCACGTCCTCTTCGACCTCAAAAAATCCAATCTCGTCGAGTGCCTCGGCCGTGGCCGCTCTGCCAAATGGAGAAAAATAGGGTAATGAACGAACAATAAGTGCAATATTGACCATGAAT
>JANOZJ010000280.1:0-13626 GCA_031429315.1 Akkermansiaceae bacterium | reverse complement strand
GGGATAGCATGTGGACTTCCGGCCTAGATATATCACAAGAAGCCGCCAAATTCAAAAATCACAAAACGCCAAAACGACTCAAATTCAACGACAACTCAAGCCTTCCAGACCGCTCTGGAGAGGCTATGGGACGGCTGTGAAAATTTCCATCGCCGTCTCCATTCTCATCCTCGTCGTCGGCGCGGTCGTCGGCGGGCATGATCGACAACAGCTCGCTGCCTTGCGGATCACTCAAGAGCACTTGAGTGCCAAGGCCGCGAAACTCGGCGTTTCATCGGATCCCGCGCAGGTCACCAAGCGCAATCGGCCAACTCGCGCTACCATTGCGAAGCTTTCCATCTTCGAGGTGCTAGAAATTGCCAAGGAAATACAGCGACTCACCACTCCCGAGGGCCTCAACTACCAAGCCATCGGCGCTCTTGATTGGCGTATCCTCGACAGCCTGAGCGCATGGGAAGTCACCGAATTGAAAGCACTTCTCGCAGAAATCCGCACCAACCCAGATCTCAATGAGCGGACCCGCGATCTTCTCAGTTCATCCTGTTCCACCGTTCTCGCCAACGATCACCCGCAGGCCGCGCTCGAGATGTTCACCCGCTCCCGGGAACTTTTCACGGAAGGCGGTCACATGGGCTTAGTCTGCACAGCGCTCGCCTGCTGGGCAAAAAATGATCTCACCGCCGCGATCGACTGGTTAAAGAAGAATCCGCAACCGTTTTCAGACTACGCCGTGTCGGGGATCATTTCCGCCGTCGCGGAGCAAGACTCTCAACACGCCTTTCGGCTCATCGGCCAACTGGATTTGAAAGACAAAAATCAAACGGAGTGGCAGATCGTGAATTCCGCAAAAACCTTCGAGCAGAAATCCGCCACCCTTGCCGGACTGCGCGAATACCTCCCCACCATCCAGACTGGGGACGTGCTCGATCATGTTAGAGGATCCTCCCTCAGCTTGTTGGCGTCCGACATGCACCGGGAAGGCATCGATGCCATCACCCGCTGGATTTCCGAATCAAAACTCACCCCTCAGGAAATGGATCCATTCCTAGGCGGACTGGTCAACGCCCCCAACAACGAAACCGGCCGATGGATCGAGTGGATGCGCCAATCGCTTCCCACCAAACAAGCAGATGACCGCATTGCAAATCTCATCCAACTATGGGCGATACGCGACTATGAGGCCGCCGCGCAATGGGCCACTTCAAAGCCAGCGAGCAAAGACCGCGAGCTAGTCCTCACAACAATCCACAGCTACTGGCCAGAACAAGATCCCGCCGGCAAGGAAGCCTTCAGGCAGGAACACGGAAGCAAGTGACGTGACACAGGCATTCCTGTTCTTACGGATGGCTTTGAGATACTTCTCGGCAGACTGCTGGCAATGAAAACAGACCATGTCATGAAGCTTCCGTCTGAGTGCGAGATCCACGGAGGCGAGCTAGTCATGATCCGCTCCGCCCGCATTGCGTGCTTGCCATGGCGCGTCGCATCGGTTGGGCTGCGTTTGAAATTACCATGACCGCCACCCGCACTTCGATCCAATGCCGCCTTTCGGTGATGATGTTCCTGCAGTTCTTCGTCTGGGGCGCGTGGTTCGTCACCCTCGGGGCTTGTCTGGATGCGCACGGCCTCGCCTCCATCATCGGTGCCTCCTATGGCGCGGCACCGATCGCGGCGATCCTCGCGCCGCTGTTCCTCGGCTTGGTGGCGGATCGTTTGTTCCCGTCTGAAAGAGTGATGGGCGTGCTCTTTCTCATCGGCGGCGCGGCCCTGTTAGCCGTTCCCGGATTCGTCGCGAAGGGCGATGCGGGCATCGTCAAAAATCTCTTTCTGGTCCATCTCCTCTGCTTCATGCCCACCCTCGGACTGGGGAACTCCATCGCCTTTGCCAACATCAGCGACCAGAGCAAGTTCCCCGCGCTCCGCGTCTGGGGCACCATCGGTTGGATCGCCGCGGGACTCATCGTCGGCTTCCTGGGGTGGTCCACGAGTTTGAAAATCTTCACCATGGGTGGCGTCGCGTCGTTGGCGCTCGGAGTGTTTTCATTTTTCCTCCCTCACACCCCGCCGCCCGCCAAAGGACAGCCGGTCAACCTTGGGTCCATCTTCATGCTGGATGCCTTCAAGCTGCTGGCGAAGCCGGCGTTTTTCGTTTTCATCGTCTGCTCCACCCTGATCTGCATCCCGCTGGCCTACTACTTCAGCACCACCTCCATCTTTCTATCAGACATGGGCTTCCGCCAGCCGGCTTCCTCGATGAGCATCGGCCAGATGTCTGAAATCATCTTCATGCTCCTCATTCCGTTCTTCTTCCGGAAGTTAGGGGTGAAAATGATGATCCTCATCGGCATGCTCGCGTGGGTGCTTCGCTATGTCCTCTTTGCCTACGCCGCGCCGGATCAATCCGTCTGGATGCTGTTCATCGCCATCGCCCTGCACGGTATCTGTTATGACTTCTTCTTTGTCACCGGCTTCATCTATGCCGACAAGAAGGCGCCCGCCACAGTCCGCAACCAGGTCCAGTCGATGTTGGTATTCTTCACCCAGGGAGTGGGCATGTATTTCGGATACCAGGTGGCGGCGATGAAAATGGCCGCAGGCGTCCAAGGTCACGCACCGCTGGCAGACGCCATCAAGGCCGCCAGCCCGGCACAGGAACTCAGCTTCGCCCAACAGCTCGGCCAGATGTTCTCCGTCGGACTTCCCGAGGTGGATGCCAAACTGCTAGAAACGGCCGCCGCCCAGTGGAAAGCCTTCTGGTTGCTGCCTGCGGGAATGGCCGCAGTGATCGCCATCATTTTCTTCACCACCTTCTGGGATAAATCCGCCGATGGAAATGACACCAAGCGCTGATCTCTCCCAGACCAGCAACCCGCCACCAACCGCGCGCTTCTAACCAAGCCGGGGCTACTCATCCCCGACTTCTGCAAGGATGGCATCGTCAAGCAACGCGCGATGCGCCGCCGGATGGAGCATCTCAAAGGGGAAGAGCGCATGGAGTGGAGTCACATCCTTCTCTCATTCGCCCCTGAAAAAGATTTCGACGCGGCGATGCGCGTCTGGCGGACTCTGCCCGAAAGGACCACGCGCGAAGAAGCTATAGAATGGCTGTTGGTTGACACTCCCGCCGATCGCGCTGCGGATAAAGCCATGCTTCAGGAAGCCTTGCCTAAGCTCGGGAAGTGGTGAATGCGTCCGTGTCGATGCCCGGCAACCCGTCGGCACCAGCCTCGAGGATGGCTATAGCAAGGCGAGTTTCGTCACCCTCGTCGTTGGTCAACTCGGCCCGGCAAAAAAATTCACGATCCGGAATCTCGGCAAGGCCAGGTTAACCGGCCTGACCGTCACCCGCAGCGGGGTGAACGCGAGGGAGTTCAAAGTGATTCAGGCGACCAAGACCTCGTTGGCACCCGGGGCCAGCACCACCTTCACGGTCGCCTTCAGACCCGCCGGTAAAGGCTCGCGCAGCGCAGTCATCCACATCAAGAGCAACGATGCTGATGAGGCGTCGTTCGACGTGATTCTAACCGGCAAGGGCCAGGTGCCGTGAATCGCCGACGGATGACAGCCGCTTGCGGGGCGGGATGAATCCCGCAGGGCAAATCTCCCTCAATCCGCGATTGGCGAACGCCGGAGCTGGCATTAGGGTTCCGCCGTGGCCGACGATCCATCCAGTCCCGATCTCCCGATCCAGCTTCAAGGGAAGCTGTTGCTAGCGGATCCGTCGTTGCGCGACGGCACGTTCAACCGATCGGTGATTCTGCTCGCGGAGCACAAGGCGGACGAAGGGGCGTTTGGGTTGATCCTCAATCAGCCGACGGGAAAAACGGTTGGAGACTTCCTCCAAGGCGACGATTTCGCGCCGCTGCGGCAGCTAGCGGTCCACACTGGCGGGCCGGTCGCGCAGGACCAACTGACCTTTTCGTCGTTCTGGTGGAGCAAAAAACAAGGCCTGCGCTGGGCGATCCGGATCTCCGCCGAGGAGGCCGTGAACCACGCCCGTCGGCCGGGGCGGATCGTGCGGGCCTTCGTCGGCTACTCGGGCTGGACCGCCGGGCAGTTGGAAAACGAACTGCGCCGGTGCTCGTGGATCGCCGCCCGTCCGCCAGCCGGTTTGCTGGGCCAGGAGCACGACCGCAGCTTGTGGGCCGAGCTGTTGCGCCATCTTTCGCCGCTGCACCGGATTTTAGCCGAAGCTCCGGATGATCCGACGCTGAACTGAATTTCACCCCGCACTCATGTTAGAATCACCTCTCGTTTTCAGCCTCATCCCGGAAATTATCGCGGAATTCGCCGCCGGTCGCCTCGTCATCATCGCGGATGACCCGTCCCGTGAAAACGAAGCGGATCTGGCAGGCGCGGCCTCGCTGTGTACCCCGGAAATGGTCAATTTCATGGCCGTCCACGCCCGCGGCTTGATCTGCGCGCCGCTCAGTGCCGAGCGTGCGGAGGAACTCGAACTGCCGCAAATGACCCGCCGCAACCGCGAGGGCCACAAAACCGCGTTCACCGTGAGCGTCGATGCGGCGGCGGGAATCAGCACCGGGATTTCTGCGGCGGACCGGGCGCTGACGATCCAACTGTTAGCCAGTCCGCAGGCCAAGGCAGACGCGTTCGTCCATCCCGGCCACGTTTTCCCGCTGCGTGGCGTGCCCGACGGAGTGCTGCGACGCGCGGGCCACACCGAGGCTTCGCTCGATCTAGCAGGCCTCGCCGGACTGCCGCGGGCGGCGGTGATTTGTGAAATCATGAATGACGACGGCACGATGGCCCGCGTCGGCCAACTCGGCGGCTATCAGCAGCGCCACGGCCTCAAGGCCTGCACCATCGCCCAACTCATCGAATACCGCCGCCGCTCGGAGAAACTCGTTTTGCGCGAGCAGACCGTGCAAATGCCGACCGATTTCGGCGAGTTCGACTGCCATCTTTACCGGATCAACACCGACGGCAGCCACCACCTCGCGCTGAGCAAGGGCATCATCGACCCGGAAAAACCCATGCTCGTCCGCGTCCACTCGGAGTGCCTGACAGGCGATGTGTTCCACTCCCGGCGCTGCGACTGCGGCGGCCAACTCGCGGCCGCGCTGGAGCACATTTCCACTGACGGCGGCGTGCTGTTGTATCTGCGCCAGGAAGGCCGCGGGATCGGCCTGCCGGCGAAAATCCACGCCTACAAGCTGCAGGAGGAAGGCCTGGACACCATTGAGGCCAATGAAAAGCTCGGCTTCGGCTCGGACCTCCGCGACTACGGCATGGGTGCGCAAATCCTCTACGATCTCGGCGTCCGCAAGATGCGCCTGCTAACGAACAACCCGAAAAAAGTCGTCGGCCTGGAAGGCTACGGCCTGGAAATCGTCGAGCAATTGCCGATCAGCCTGCCCGCGAATCCGCACAACGAGAAATACCTGGAAACCAAGCGCACGCGGATGGGCCACACGCTGTGAGTTGTCCAAACTCTTTGTTGCACTTTCCTCACTCATCCGCAGACTCCCGCCATGGAACTCGACCTACTCGACGTTCAATTCGACCTTCGCAACATCAAACCCCGTGAGCTCGAAGAAGCTCTCGAGGACCCTTTTGCCGTCCGCTTCCTGCCCGACAACGAGCGCGCCGACGGAGCTTCCCGCTACTACGCGCTCGGCCGCACCGTGGCGGACCGCTATTTGTTTTTCTCCTTCTGGACGGACGGCAAAATCACCCGCGTCGTCGCCGCCCGCGAAATGTCCGATGCCGAACAGAAATTTTACGACCGCAAATACGCCGAATTCCGCTGATTCCCCCTTTCCTCCACATGAACGCCGTCACCCGCTGGACCGACATCCCCGACTTTGCCGATGAGGCCGCCGAAGCCCGTTACTGGGAAGCCCACGAACTCGATGGCCGGCTGATGGCCGCATCCGTCCACGAAGCGGACTCCCGCGAGTCCACCACCATCACCCTCCGCTTCGATCCGCGGATGCTCTCCCGGATCAAACGCATCGCCCGCTCGCGCTTCCTCAACTACCAGTCGATGATGAAGCAGTGGCTGGCCGAGCGGCTCGAGGATGAAATGCGCAAGCTTTGAGCATGGCCCGGCTCATGCGGAGTCCTCGATTCTGGCTCGCCTGCTTCCTGCTATGGTTCGCAGTTTTGTGGCTGCTATCCGGATCCTCCCAAACCGGAGATTACGCCCCGCCGATCCCCAATTTCGACAAGATCGCCCACTTCGGCTACTTCTTCGGCGGCAGCGGCTTGCTGTCCGCCTACCTCTACCGACGGGCACCGGATCGCCCGCATTGGCGGGTATTGATCCCGGTCGCCGTGATCGTCATCGGTCTGATCGGCGGCTTGGACGAGTGGCACCAATCGTTCACACCGGGCCGCAACGGCAATAACCCCTCGGATCTGCTGGCCGACGTCCTCGGTGCCGCCGCAGGAGCATTCACATTTAAAAGGTTTCACCACCGGCTGAAGTAGCGCATCAAGAGGCCTGCGTGGCAAAGCGAAGCGCCGACACCGCTTCTATGGGCTTTCAGGCCCGCCACAAATAGTCCGGCACCTGGTCGCGCTGCGACGCGGGCGGCAAGGCCGCGCTGGCGAAGGAAATCACAGCCCCGACTCCCGCTGCGTGGGCTCCACCTAACCGCGGCTCGACCTCAAACTCGGGGAAGCGATAGCGGCCGCGCAGCCGCAGCCATTGGTTGAATCCGATGGCGGCCAGCAGCACGCCTAGCAGCCCGGCGGTGGGAACGGCGGACCTGATAGCGAGTGCCTGCAGCCACAGGAACTTCCCTGACTTCCCGCTCGCCTGGCCGTCGGCCACGCTAACAGGAACGACGGACGGTAGCGGCTCGCCGGCAATCATGCGCTCCATCCAGTAAATGCGGATGGACATTTGGACGAGGAATCTCTCGATCTGCTCAGCAGGCTTCGACCTTTCAAAAGCCTGCATCACGGAACTCTCCAAGGCCCGGCGCTGCTCGGCGGCGGAGACCGAACCGGCGATGGCGGGACTGATGTGAACCACCGAGCGCTGGGGCGCTCCAAGGTAATAATAAACGACGGCGGCCGGACGCCCCGAGTCGAAGAAGCGCTCGATCAATTCCTCCTGCCGGACGCTGCTAGGGATTTCCTGATCGCCGCCGAAGACGTAAACGAACAGATCGATGGTGGAGTCGCCGGCGTGGTAGTTGAGGAAGCCGAGCCGGTCGCGGTAATCTGCGGGACCGAGCAAATTCTGCGGATCGACCAGGAAGTTTTTGGGACGCTCCGCGAAATAAGCGGGGAGGAATTTCCCGGCGACCTCGACCATGGGCGCGGGATCTTCGGTGATTTCCCCGGGCAAGGGCGGCTCTAACGAAAGTGGCTCCGCGTCAGGGCTGGCAGGCTCGCCAGGAAGGAGCGCTTCAGGGATCGGGCCTTCGGCCTCACGCTCCTTGCGTTCGTTACCAGTCCATGCCGGAAGCGCCGGCTCACCGTAGCCCGGCGCGCTTGCTGCTAGAATCGCGGCGGCGGTGACGGTGGGGAAAATTCTCACCGCTTGACCTCCGTGGTTTCCACTTCGCCGGCGGCAGGACGGTGCCCTCTGCGGATGCCGTGGACCCGATCACCCAACTTCGCGGGCAGCACCACCTTGCGCTCGAAGTGCTCCGGATCGCGGCGGGCCTGGCGGCTGCGTTTGCGGAGAATCCCGTCGAGCCGGGCGAGCACTCTAACGATGCCGTCGGCGTAACGGCCCTCGAGCCAGTAGGCGTGGCCGCGGGAGAGGCAGTCAAAGGTGTCGGACTCGTCGAGATATGGATCCAGCAAGTAGCCGAACACCATGCCGGCGGCCTTCGACTCGGGGTCGATGGTGATCAGGATGCCAGCCTCGTTGGGCTTTTCCACCGGCACGTCCTCGAACGCCGAGCGGTTCAACAGCCAGAAGCCGAACTGCCGCAGGTTCGCCACCTCGCCCAGCGAGCCGGTGTAGATCGCGACGAAAATCTGCGGGAAGCGGCGGGTGAAGGCTTCCATCGCCGCTTCCACCCGCTGGCGGTCGCCGCGGCGGAGAATGCCGGAGCTGTCCGTTAGGCAGCGGAGCCGGACATCTTCCGCGCCGAATCGCGCGTCGGCATCCGCAAGCGTGAACCCGCAATGCGGGCAGGACGCCGCAGCTCGGTGGATTCGCTGGACACATCGCGGGCACTTCATGATTGCATCGACGCATTCTTCTACGGCGCAGCCCGTAGCTCGTCAAAGCGAATCCTTAGGAAAGCTTAAATAAATCCCCCCCTTTCCGCTCCTCCCATCCGACAGCGGGGCACCTTTCGTTAGGAAAAGCTCCTTTTGTGAATTCCTTCTTGCCACTGCTGGGCCTGATGGGTTGACCGCACCGTCCACCTTGGTGGATGAGGATTTTAGTAGATCCACTCCACGAAGCGGTTAGCAATGACCGCTAACTGGTGAAAGAGGGTCACTCGACGTTCTGGACTTGCTCGCGGATTTTTTCCAACTCGGTCTTTGCTTCCACCACCGTCTGGGCGATGGCGGCGTCGTTGGCCTTGGAGCCGATGGTGTTGAACTCGCGGAAGAGTTCCTGACAGAGAAAATCCAGCGCACGGCCGGGTGGCTCGGCGGCTTGCAAGTATTTGCCGAACTTGGCGAAATGCGAATCGAGGCGGGTGATTTCCTCGCTCACATCGCAGCGGTCGGCGAACAGCGCGATTTCCTTGGCGACGCGTTCGTCGGCAAGGTCGAGTTCGAGACCGGCGTCGCGCAGGCGCTTGGTAAGAAGTTCGCGTTGGCGGATCGGCCGGCCCGGAGCATCTGCCGCGATTTTCCGGGCCAAGGCAATGAGACCCTCGAGGCGGGCGATGAAGTCCGTCTTGAGATGGCCGCCTTCGCTTTCGCGCATCGCGGCGAGTTGGGCCAGCGCGTCGGTTAGAGCGGGTTCGATGGCGAGCCACGCGGCCTCGGCGTCGATCTCGCCGCTGCCCGCGGCAATGATGCCCGGCTGGCGCAGGAAATCGGCGGCGGCGGGAACCACCGGGTAGCCCACGGTTTTTCCCAACTCGGTGAAGGCGGCGGAAAACGCCAGCGCGAGCGCAGTATCGATCCGGACATCCGCGGCAGCGAATTGCGAGCGCTCGACGTTGATGGCGACCTGGATGCGGCCCCGCGAAACAACGGTTAGGACGGCCTTGCGGATGCGGGCGTCGAGTTCGTTGAGTTCGCGCGGCGCTTGCACGACCACTTCCGCCTGCTTGCGGTTGACGGCGCTGATTTCCACGGTGGCTTGCCACGCGTCCGTCGCCGCCAAGCCGCGGCCGAATCCTGTCATTGAATGCATGTCGGGAGGGTCATGGGTCATGAGTCATTGGTCAATGGGGAAGAGGGTTGGACTGGGCCGGACCGCGAGTCTCCAGACACGCCGAGAAAGTGCAGCCGAAGTTCCGCAGCCGTGGCTTCATTTCTTCGGCATCCCTTTCGCTGGCGAGTCTGGAGACTCGCGGTCCCGGGGGGCGGCAAGTTTTCAGTTTCCAGTCATTTGATTTAAGATGAGTCTCCCGCATGGCAAAGGTTCTGGTAGGGCTTTCAGGCGGCGTGGACAGCGCGGTGGCGGCGGCGCTGCTGGTCGAGCAGGGCCACGAGGTGGCGGCGGGCTATATGAAGAACTGGATCAACGACGAGGGAATCCCGGGGGATTGCCCGTGGGAGCAGGACATTGAGGACGGGCGGGCGGTGGCGAAGTCGCTGGGGATTGAGTTCCGGGTGATCGATCTAATTGATTCTTACAAGGATCGGATTGTGGAATATCTCATCGAAGGTTATCGCTCCGGAATCACGCCGAACCCGGACGTGTGGTGCAACCGCGAGATGAAATTCGGGGTGTTTCTCGACTACGCGCTGGCGCAGGGATTCGAGCACGTGGCGACCGGCCACTACGCGCGGCGGCGGACCTTGAGCGACGGCACGGCGGCGATCCTGCGCGGCGCGGATCCTAACAAGGACCAGAGTTATTTTTTGTCATTGATGACCCAGTGGCAGGCGGCGCACGCGCTTTTTCCGACCGGGGAAATGCTCAAGCCGGAAGTGCGCGAGGTGGCGCGGCGCTTCAATCTGCCGGTGGCGGAGAAGAAGGACAGCCAGGGGATTTGTTTCCTCGGCCAGGTGAAGATGAGCGACTTCCTGCGGCACTACGTGGCGGACACGCCGGGTGAGATTGTGGATCCGTCGGGCAGGGTGTTAGGCGGGCACCGCGGGTTGCACCTTTACACGCTGGGCCAGCGAAAGGGCCATGGCGTGGCTTCGCCGAGAGATGGCATGGCCTATGTGGTGGTGGGGAAAGACGCGGCGAAGAACCGCTTGATCGTCGGCTGGGATGCGCCGGATTCCGAGGGACTCTATTCCACGGAATGCACGGTGGGCACGCTGTCTGCGCTCAACGAGCCGTTCGACACGAAGCGGCGGATCGACGCGCAACCGCGCTACCGGGCGAAGGCGGAACCGGCGCTGTTCGAGCCGCTCGACGACGGCAAAATCCGTTTGAAATTCCAGCGTCCGCAACGGGCGATCGCGGCGGGTCAGATCTGCGCGCTCTACGATGGCGGCCGCTTGTTAGGCGGCGGGGTGTTCGAGAGCGTGGCGGAGCCACGGCACTTTTGTCGTGGTAGTGAATGAGCGGTCGATGAGATGACCTCCGCGCTTTTTATCGACTTCTCATTCGCCAGCACCACGGGAGTGTGGTGGCTCCTACTATAAAACTTCGTCGAAGGCCATCCAAGCTACTCCAAGCAGCGTCTTACGAACGCATTGAGGATGTCTGTAAATCCTGGGTAGTGCCAAACATGGTAACCGCCAGATGGCCCCGGATGGGTCGTCTCCGGGATTAACACGAACCATTTCCTTGCGTCAGGCTCCTAGCATGGAGCGGTTTCGTGCCGCTCCGGGCAATCACGATATCAATGGTCATAGACCTGCCGCGTTTTCTGCCAGCCGTAGTGATCGCGATCACCCATAATGTACAGGATGTAAGGCCCGTGAGAGGGTGGGCCGGGGTGGCGGCGGATGTCACCATCCGACAGAATATCCCGTCGGTAGGATGATCGACCACGTGGCCCAACCGATGTGCGGCAGCATTATGGCTTGCGCCACCTCGACGAGAAATCCGTGTTCCAATGGCTCTGGGGATTTCTGGTTCATCTCAAGACACGGGGCGCGGTCACGCACCCGGAGATGGTCACCTTTATGGAGGATGATTGCCTTTACATCCAGCAGCCAAGATGGAGGCGGAAACACATCCGGATCTATGGCGTGAAACGCCATTTGGACAATATCCTCTGTCGTCCTGCTGACCACCTTTTGGGGAATCTTGGGAACCTCTCGTAGGCCGAGACGTCGGAGTGAGTCGTTCAGCTTGTAGAACCCGCGCATGCCTTTGATGGAAACGAAAAAGGCCCTAGAAACTAGGGCTTTTCAGCGGTTTTCCCGCGGCGACCGGCTGGCCTTGATTGTATTTGGCGAAAGCAGTTAGATAACCATCCGCGCCGAGCGAGGCGTGGAGGTGGCGGGCGGCATCCAATCGAGGGACGGTGACCACGCCGGCCGCGTCGGTGGTGGCGGCTTGGAGGGCGGTGGCGTCCTCGCCGAAGATTTCCACCTTCACGCCGGGGAGAGGTGCTCCGGTATCGCAGGAAAACGCATAGACGAACACTTGCTTGTTAGTGATTTTCCAGGCGAGGCCGACGTCGATTAGCTGGACGATCGACTGGGTGGTGGGAGGCATTCCAGCGCCGTCGTAATCCGGATGGTTCTTGCCCGCCGCATCGACGAAGAACGTGCCGTAACGCTGGTCTTTGGGAAGAATTTCATCCCAGTCCAAGGTGACAATCTTGGAGGTGTCGATCGGGTTTGCGAGTGGGATTTCCAAGTCAGCCATCGGTGCTCCCACGATCAGCGAATAGGGAATCGCGGACGTCGGATGGATCGCTTCGTGGTTAGGGTTATTCCCGGTGAAGTGGCGGTAGCCTTGGAGGGCGCGCATCAGATCCACTCCTGATAGACGCTTGATCCGCAGGTGCGCGCTGGCGAGATTGAGCGTGAGCATCCGGTATTTGCGGGAGCCGTTGGCGAGTTGTCCCTGGTCCTGCGACGGGAATTCGAGCACGGGTATGAAATGCCCAAACTCGACGTCCCTCTGGAGCGGGGCTTCGAGATCGAGTCTTGCGTGGGAGGTGAAAGGCGGTTTGAAGGCGACCGAGTATTTGTCCATGTCGTCGAGATTTCCCGAAAGGTGGATTTTGCGGTCGGCGGTTTTGGCGCTGAGGTTTTCCGGACGCGGGCTGATCTCCAGGCATTTCGCCAGGAAATCCACCGGCAGGGAATCGGTGAGGAGGTGGTTGAACCCGATGACGATCCCGCGCGGCTCGTCAACCGTTTGAAGGGACTTGATCGCCGTCACCCGGAACGGCTCGACCCTGCCGATTTCATAGGTGCTGTCTTCCCGGGTGCTGGCAGCGTTCGAGCCGTTAGGCAGGCCTTTGAGCAAGGTGATGACCCAATCCTCGCCGACGGGAAGGGGAGAACGGGGTGTGGCTATCAGTATGTTAGAAATGGCGCTTGCCGGGGTGGTTTCGACGGCCGGAGTGTTGGGGAAGCGCGATGCCCAGGTCTTGTGGTTGGCCGCGTGATAGCCGGCGCGGGCGACGGTGGCCTGCTCAAGCCGGGCGGCGACGCGTTGGCCGGATTTCGAGCTGAAGGAAACGAAACTCGCCGCGGCGGTGGGCTCGACCGCGTCGTTGAAAACGATCAGCCACTCGCTGGTGGATGGCGAATAATCCGCCGACCAGCGGTTGGGCTGGTTCGCCGCCAGGATGCGGAGCGGCTCGCTGGCGAGTGTCGCGAACTTGCCGGCGGGAACAGCGGAGTGATCGAGATGGATGAGGTTTTCCGGAATTGAGAACGTGTAGGTGGTGCCAATGGCCTGAGCCTGGCTCGGGATGAATTGCGCGATGTTTTGCGCTTTCCACAACAGCTTGCCGGGGAGCGCGGGTTGGATTTCCAGCCAAGTGTTAGGAATGGAAAATCAAATTTCGCCCCAATCCATCCGCCCCGGCGGGCCGGTTCGGGCATTGCGCTTTCGTCAGATTCTGCGAGGTTCCCGCCGTGACCCGACTGCTAGCATCCAAGTTTTGCCGGATCGTTGCCTGTATGGCGGCGTTCGTGCTGGCCGCGTGCGGCCCCCAGTACACGCTGGTGAATCACGCCACCCCATCGAGTGCCAGGAGCGACTCGTTCGGCTACCGCAAGTGGATTTCGGCGACGGCCGAACCCGATGTGGTGATCATCGGCATCCACGGCTTCTGTGGGGCATCGATCGATTACGCCAATCTGGGAAACCACCTGCTCCGCTACCAACCGCGCACCGGACTTTACGCCTACGAATTGCGTGGCCAAGGCAGCGACCCGATCCGCGAGCGCCGCGGTGACATCGGCGATCCTGCGGACTGGTATCGCGATTTGTTCGCATTCACCCAACTCGTGCAGGAGCAGCATCCGCACGCGAAAATCGTCTGGTTTGGCGAAAGCCTGGGCGGGCTCATCGCCGCCCATGCCTGGCGCGAGGCTCCCGCGAACGACCCTCCCTGCGATGGCCTCATCCTGTCCTCG
>JANOZJ010000279.1:0-1560 GCA_031429315.1 Akkermansiaceae bacterium | reverse complement strand
ACATCTCTACGATTCCGGCGACCATCGGGCCGACTGGCTCAACTCTATCAAAACCCGCCAGCCGCCGATCTGCGAGGTCCGCATTGGCCACCGCACCGCCACCATTTGCCAGGTGAGCGGCATTGCCGAACGCCTCGGCCGTCCCGTCAAATGGGATCCCGCCAAGGAACGGATCGTCGATGACCCGGTCGCCAGCCTGATGATGGACAATCCCCGCCGCGCTCCCTACAGCCTGCCTGTCTGAAACCTAACATTACCATGAAATTCCTGCCCATCTTCCTCATCGGCGGCCTGTGTGTCGCCCGTCTTCATGCCCTCGAATCCGCAGAAGTCGCCGCCGTGGCCAAGCGCTTCGACAATCCCGTCCCCGACGAGCAATACCAGGCTCGGATGGAGCTGAACCGCCTCGTCGCCCAGGCCACGCTGCCGGGCAAAGGCGATCCCGGCGCTGTCACCAAGGTGTTAGTCGCCGTTCTCCAGTCGCCGGACACCTCCGGGGAAGCGGCCAAATACCTCCTGCGCTCCCTCGCCCGCGTCGGCACCGCCGATGCGGTCGAACCGCTTGCCAAAATTCTAGCAGGCGACAACGCGATGCTCCGGGAAGAAGCCCGCGAGGCGCTGTCCTGGATCCGTGATCCCAAGGCTGCCGCAGTGCTGGAATCCGCTCTCACCAAGAGTTCCGACAAGCGCGAAACACGCGGCTTGATCACAGCACTGGCGACTCAGAAATCCGCCACTGCGGTGCCGCTGCTCGCTCCACTCGTCCTCAACACGGATCCGGATCTCTCCCGCGATGCGACGGACGCATTGGCCCGCATCGGCGGTGCTCCGGCAGTCACTGCGCTCGCCGCCGCGCACGCCAGCGACAAGCTGGCCGCCGCCCTCAAGCCCGAGGTCGAGCGCGCGCTGCTCGTCGCCAGTTTAGGCGATGCGAAAACCGCCGGCGGGATCTATCAGACTACGACTTCGGATACAGTCAAGCTTGCCGCGTTTACTGCACTGATGAAAAACGCGCCCGAAAACGCTAGGCCGGCGTTGATCGAAGCCGCCTTGAAAAGCGAGGACACCGGCCTGCGCCACGCCGCGCTCGCCCGTGGAATTGAAGTCAGCCTTCCCGCCCTGTGCTCCTCGCTTGCCCAGTCCATCGGGCAAATGCCCAAGGGGGATCGGTTGATCGTGCTCGCTAACATCCACCATCTCAAGCCTGCGGATGCTGCGGAAAAAATCGCCCTCTCCTGCATGGCGGCCACCGAGGAGGACGAGCGCATCGTCGCCATCAGTGCGCTTGGCAAAATCGGGACCAAGGGTGCATTCAACGCGCTTCTTCAAGCCGTCGGTGCGCGTGAACCCCGGATCAACCAGGCGGCAGCCAACGCGCTCTCCGCCACGACCTACCCGGCGGCGGCAAGCAGCTTGCTCGCCATCCTGAAGGGCGACTCCAGTCCCGAAAAAATCCTCGCCATCAAGGCAGTGAACTCGGTGCAAGTGCCGGATGTCGGCGCGGTTCTGATAGAAATCATCAAGAGCCCCGACCCCGCCGCCTCAAAGGAGGCCATGAAG
>JANOZJ010000278.1:0-2818 GCA_031429315.1 Akkermansiaceae bacterium | reverse complement strand
ATACCACTTGCGCTCGACTTCGTGCGGCTTGGCGGAAAACGTATTCATGTGCTTGTAATAAAAAATGGCTTCGGACACACGGGATGTGCGAAGGGGTGGGGAAGCTAGGGAGCCGGTTTCCGGGTGTCAACCGGGAAATCTGGGGAATTTCCCGGCCCGAGCCAAGCGCCTCCCTAGCTGCGCGGACCCACTTATTTGCGCTCGATTTTCAGCACCTTGCTAACACTTTTGTTGCCCACCGAGTCCACGGAGTTGATGGTGATTTTGTTTTTGCCTACTTTCAGCAATGCCTTGAACTGCCAGTTCGTCGTGCCGGTGGCGGTCTTGGTGCTGCCGGAGTTGACCCTGTAGGTGACTTTGGAAATCCCGTAGGTGTCGCTGGCCGTGCCTTTGACGGTTAGAGTTTTGCTGGAAGTGGATTTCGGCACCTTGCTGGTGACGGCGAGCAAGGGCTTGGTCACGTCCGGTGGGAAGCGCAGCACGCGGTTGCTGTTGGTATCTGGAACCCAGAGGCTGCCGGTGGCATCGACGAAGGGGGAAAAACCGGGAAAGTTCAAGCCACGGGCTGTTGCCGCAGTGGTATTGGTGGTGAAATCCGACTGTCCCACCACGCCATCGGCCGCGCTGCCGGTCACTTGGGTGGAAGCATTGGAAAAGCGCACAACCCGATGGTTGTTGCCGTCAGACACCCACAATGAATCGTCGGGGGTGAGAAAGACTCCTTGGGGGGCGTTGAATTTTGCAGCGGTTAGACCGGTCGTGACGGTGTTGAAATCGAGTTGGCCAAGAACTGCAGTCGCTGGAGCGCCATTGCCGAGGATCGCGGCATTGTTGAAACGCATCACCCGGTTGCCGGTCTCGCATGGCACATAGAGGGTTCCAGCAGACGAAACGGTGACACCACGCGGACTCTGTAGGCCGGTTGTGCCGCTTCCAGCGCCGGCGGTGGTGAAGTTCACCTGGCCCAGCACCCCATCGGCGGCAGCACCGCTGCTCTTGGTGCTGATCGAGGCAAAACGCAGCACGCGGTTGTTGCCGGAGTCAGCGACCCATAAAGTGTCGTTGCCATCGATCCAGACTCCTCTGGGAGTGCTCATCTTGTTCGCCGCAGCTGCGGCGGTGACGGTGGTGAGATTGGGTTGGCCGAAAACCAAATCAGCAGTGGGTCCGTTTCCCCGATAGACCGCAGCTTCATAGACGATCACCCGGTGGTTAAGTGAATCGGCCACCCACAGGCGGCCGAAACGGTCGAGAAACAAGCCGGCAGGATCCTGCAAACCAACGGCATCGGAGCCGCCGTTCCCATCGCTGAAGGAAGTTGTGCCAAACACCGCTTCCGCAGGACCGCCGTTGGTCAGCGCGGCCACGTTGGGGTAACGGAGAATCCGATCACCCGTGGCTTCCCCGACAAAGACCTTGCGACTGACTGGATCGACCAGCACGCAGATTGGATTCTGGGATTTGAACGAGGTGCGTGGATTAACGAAGGCGGAACTCGTGAAATCCGGCTGTCCCAGCACCAGATCGGCGATGGCGTGATTGGGGATGGTTTTTCCGGGGGCGTGGCCAACCAGAATGAAACCAATCAAAGCGGCGATGCATTGTGTTTTCATGGTTTTACAGAACTAGACAGTGCCCCTTGGCGCGCCAAGGAGAATCTAGCGCCGAGCCGGTCTTGACAGCACTAGGTGGAAGCGGAGGATTCTCTTTCAGTGAAACCAATCCATGCCATTCCCCCCGCGCTGGCCCTCGTCGCGGCGTTGCTCTGGAACCTCCCGCCGTGGCGGGCGATCCAGGCGCTGGAGGCTAACAGCCTGAGTTTGCGCGAGCGGCTCGATGCCGCCCGGGTGCCGGCGGCTCGCGAAGTCCGGGAAACCCGGGAAACCCGGGAAACCCGGGAGACAACCGTGCAGGAGGTCAATGCCACCCGCGAAGCCAAGCCCATCGACTGGCGCTATCTAGCAGCCCAAGTCCGGCTGTCGGTTAAGTCCAACAGCAGCGAGTCGGTGGACGAGCAGGCCTGGTATGCCTTCAGCGAACGCCTGGAGGAAATGACCCGCGAGCAGCTTCTAACCGCGTTGGATCAGATCGCCGCCCTCGGGCTGGAGCCGGAGGTCCGGGCGAAACTGGAGGAAGCATTCGTCGAGCCGCTGGTGGAGAAAGATCCGCAACTGGCGCTGACCCGCTTCGCCGATCGCATCCGCGATGACCCGGATGGCATCGGCTCCGAGTTGGCACCCGCGCTGACGGCGTGGGCGAAACAGGATCTAACTGCCGCCACCGACTGGTTCGGGCAAGCGCTCGCCACCGGAGTTTTCGAGAGCAAAACGCTCGACGGGCGGAGCAACGCGCGGCTGGAGTTCGAGGCGGCGCTGGCCGGCGTGCTGTTAGCCACCGACCCCGCCGCGGTCGACCGGCGGATCGCGGAGTTGCCGGAAGACCAGCGTGCGGAAACCCTCCAGCAGATCCAGGTTTCCGAACTCACTCCCGCCGCGCAGAAGGACTGCATCGAGCTGATCCGCCGCCTGCTGCCGGTGGACGAGCGAGTGGGGCCGTTCGCCTCCGCGTTTTACGAACTCATTCCCGACGGCGACTATCAGAAGGCCGCGGCCTTTCTCGATGGCATTCAGGCGACGCCCGAGGAGCGTGCCATCGCCGCGGGCATGGCGGCGGGGAGCCGCTTGGATGCGATCGCGGAAAAGCGCAACGTGACCCGCGACGATGTGGCGGCGACCCGGGAATGGCTGACCCGCCAAGCACCGGACACGGCGGATCGCCTGATGGGAGAAGCCCTGGGAAGCGCGTCCACGGAAGGCGG
>JANOZJ010000277.1:0-3893 GCA_031429315.1 Akkermansiaceae bacterium | reverse complement strand
GCCGGTGAGTTCCTGCGCACTGAGCCGCTTCGCTTCATCGACCGTCTTGCCGCGCAGCAACTCGGTGGCCATCGAGGCCACCGCGATCGCCGTCTGGCAGCCGAAGGCTTGGAACGACGCGCGGTCGATCACCCGCTTGCCATCCTTCTCGGTAAATTTCAGCCACATCCGCAGCATGTCGCCGCACTCCGGCGAACCCACCGTGCCGACGGCATCCGCGTCCGCGAGTTCGCCCTGGTTGAGGGGATTGGCGAGCGCCTCCCGCACTTTTGTTTCAAATGAACTCATGATCTCGCGGGGAACCTCCGCAATGACGGCTGGCTTTGCAAGCTCCGGTCACTTGGCGGAAAACTGCCGCCCGCGCCCGGATTCCCAGGCGCTGCGGACACTGCCGTAAAGCGCCGTGAGGTCTGCCGCGCTGAGCATCCGATACTCGATCGACTTCGCGTGGCTGGTGTCCGGGTATTTTTTCATCACCATGTTCTGCAAGTCGAGCCCGGCATGTCCGGCCGCCTTGTCGAGCAACTCGCGCCCGCGGTTTGCAATCCCCGCCACCGAAGCTCCCGGTGCGGCATCGGTGATCGGAGTGATGAAATAAAACCGCGCCAACGCCTGGCCCACCGTATCGACCGTGACCTCATCGACAATCAATGCCCCGTCGAGCACATACGTGTGGCGGCTAACCGTAGCGATCCGGTCGAGCGCCACCATGAAGTGACCGCCGTTCACGGTCGCCTGCCAAAAGCGGCTATGGCCGGGGGACTCCCCCGCCTTGGACTTCTCGGGAGTGGTGCCATCCGCCGCAGGAGCCTCGTCCTGAGCCCACACCGGACCCATGCAACTGAATAAACCGGCCAGCACTATCAGTGGAATTTTTCGGAACATGAGGACACCGTGGCAGCTTCATTCCCGCTTGGCCAGTCCAAGGTCGGGCCGTTCTCTGCAACCGTCCGGCGGATGGGGGGCGAATGCATCAGCCCATGAGGAGCTTGAACATCGATTCCTGGTCCTGAATTCGCTTCACATTCTCAATATTCCTCCTCGAAGATGAGGCCATACTCGCCAGGCTTTTCGCCGTTTTCATCGTATTGACGGTATTTCGCCACCTCGTCGATGAAGAACAGGCTCAGCACCTTGATGCCCTGGGAAAACAGGCGTCGTTCGTTGTCGAAGTGGGCGCGGATCGTCTCGCGAATCTGGATGCGGCGCAGCGTGGTTTCGTTCACGTCACCAAACACCGTGCCGGCGGCGAGCACCTGGCCGTTGGTGAAGCTGATGGTGTTGTGCACCGCGTCGATCTCTGAAACCACATAACCGTCATATTCGCCGAGTCCGTTCGAGAGCGTCTTGAGACTATCGCCACGACCGATCTTGCGGAGGATGCGCCGGATGTTGCCGGAGAGGTCTTTGATCTCGAATTCCAGCCGCGCGACCGGAGCCTTCTTCGAGATGACAATCGATTCGAGATAGAGAAAGCAGTTGGTGCCGCTGAGGCCTTTTTGCGCGATGCCGTGGACGCGGATTTTTTTGACCAGCTTCTGGTTATAGGCGTCCAGCGCGTCGAGCCGGTGGATCTTGTTATGCTCCGTCTTGTGGGTGGCGGAGTAGCGGAGGACGAAGAGCGGCTTGAACTTCATCAACGACGTGACCGTCTGCGGGCCTTCCATCTTCTGCGGCTCGTCGAGAATCAGGATCGGGCGGTTCGCGGCGATGACGTCGATGGGTTTGCGCGACTGGAAATCATCGAGCGCCATATCGATCCGGCGCGCATCCGCACCGCGGGCGTTGAATGCCTAGACGTTGATCACCATCACGTTGATGCCGCCGTCCGAGGAGAAACTCTCCAGCTTGTGCGGATGTAAACGTAGGTCTTGCCGGTGCCGGTTTCCATTTCCACATCGAGGTTCACGGCGGCGCTCTTGGTGGCGACGAGTGCTTTCGACTGCGGAAGGTTCCGGCGGCGTTGGACTTTTTGAATGTTTTCCAGCACTTGCGCTTCGTCGAGCAGCAGTGCCGCGTTGCAAAAGGCCTCCGTGCCGTAATCGAGTTCCGATTGCGGCCGCAGTGCCCCCTGCTTGCCGGATTCGAGCCGATAAGTCACGCCTTCGGCTTTCGGTTGTCCGGCGAAACAATCGGCCACTGCCTCCACGGCGTCCGCCTGGTAGGCTTGGTGTTTGAACTGAATTTTCATTTCCGCTGGGTTGCCCGAGTTATTTGAAAGGGTTGATCACGCGGACTCCGCCGTAGTCCTGGCCATCGTTCATGTCCTCGGAATAGACCACGCCGCAACCGAGTTCCACAGCCGCGGCGAGGATCGTGGCATCCCATTGGCACAACTGGTAACGCCGACGCAGCGTGACGGCGGAAAGCACCAGTTCCCGGGTGACCGATTGGACCCGGACCAAGGACGCCATCTGGAGGGTCGCGTCGATGTTTCCCTCGCTGATGCCCAGACGTGGCTTGCGCAAGGCGTTGGCAATGAATTCCTGCAAGACCTGCGCGGAGAGTGCGAAAGGACGGCTCAGCATCAAGTCTTCCGCCACCCGGCGTTTCTCCGCGTCATCCACTGCCGAGGAACAGGCGTAAAGCAGCACGTTGGAGTCCAGAAACACCTCAGCGGTCATAGATTACCTCCCGGTTCAGTGGAACCATCGGTTCGGTATTGCTGGCCCGCATCCCTTCGAGCAACCGCTTGATGGCCGCCTTGCGTTGTTTCTCGTCGTCCGGCTCCTGTGCCTCCGTCACCAGCTTGAGTCCCCGCACCACGAGGTCCCGCAAGGTCGTCCGCTGCTCCGCCGCGAAAACCTTTGCTTTCACTAGAACCTCATCCGGTAGGTCAATCGTCGTTTTCATGTGCCAATAAATACAGGAATGTGGGTGTGCCGCAAGTCAGGAAACGGCGGGCAACAAGCAGCGGCGGACTCCGATCCGCCGATGCCCATGAAAAGCCAATGAGTGAGTGCGAAGCGCTTTCCATTGGCATTTCATGGGCAGGGTGACAGGAATGTCATCCCTCCTTATTTCAAAATTCATCCTCACAGCGTCTTCAGTTCGGTGTGCGGACTGAGGGCCTTGAAGATCTGCTCGATGTTGATCTTCACCGCGTCGCTGGCGTAGCCGGCGTCGCGGAAAACGGCGCGCAGCGGCGCGCTTGGCGAGGATCTTGACGAAGTCCTCGTCGAGTCCCGTGTCGAAACAGGCGGCGAGCGCGTTGTCGGCGACGAAAAACACGCGCCAGCCCTCGATCTTCTCCTCGGTGACCGGCAGCGCGAGATCGACGCCCCAGTCGAGCAACACCTGGAACAACAAATCCTCGGGTTTCCGGCCGGGCTTGAGGTTGTCCACGTGCAGCGCGAGCGTGTCCTGCGTCAACTCGTCCGGCTGATAGTAAACGTCCGCCATGTTTGAGCTGTCAACCTTGAGCACGCGGAAGCCGATGTCGGGGAGCGAGTGCGGAGTTCGGAGTGCGGAGTGAGAAGATCGCCTTGCGCGGGCTTTTCCTTGGCTTGTTTGGACTGCCACTCTTCCAGGATTTTCTTCCCGGCGCGGCGGATGCGTTCCTTGCCGATCTCGGCGATGGTCTTGTAACCCGCCTTGAACGCCTCGCTCTTCTCGTCGCAAGGCTCGGGAAGCTGGACCATGATGTGCCGCCGCATGCCGCCGTCCTCGGCGTTAAGCTGCATGACCGCGTGGGCCGTGGTGGCGGAGCCGGAGAAGAAGTCCATTACTAAATCACTGCCGTCCCACAGGCTGGGCATGGCTCGCCCTGAGCCTTGAATTGGCAAGTCCTTGGGCTTGATCGGGGGAAATGCCGATTGCGAGTTTTTTGCGAAATGTCGATCTATCATTGATATATCGTGGCGATGCTGTCCCATGAGATTATGTTCTGATAG
>JANOZJ010000276.1:0-21207 GCA_031429315.1 Akkermansiaceae bacterium | reverse complement strand
AAAAAGAGGTTGCCAAGGGCGGATCGAGTTCCTAGCGTCCCGCCCTCCAAGGGCAGGTGTCAGAGTGGTCGAATGAGCACGCTTGGAAAGCGTGTGTGGCAGCAATGTCACCGAGGGTTCGAATCCCTCCCTGTCCGCCATATTCCATAAGGGTTTCAGAGCCGTGTGCTACTCGTGTACCACCTAAGGCGAACAAGACCCTGCATCCGACGCCGGGAAGTTGGTTGTTGTTTTCAGGGGTTCGTTGCTGCGAGACGCAGCAACCACGGCCATGCACGCAGTCCGTCACACTGTGCCTTACTGTGCCACCTAGCAGAAACTCAATCCCTCCGCGTCAGCTCCACGAACACGTCCTCGAGCGTGGCGACGTGGCGGAACAGCGAGCGCAGCGGCCAGCCGTATTGCGAGGCGAGTTGCGCGATGCCTTCGCGGGGGTCGGCACCGGAATCGACCCACACGGTGTAGCGGGTCCAGTTTTCTTCCAAAGCCTCGGGGGTGACTTTTTTCACGCGGTCGAGGCGGTTGAGGGCACCGGCGACGACTTCCGGGTCGGCTTGGATTTCCACTTGGATGCGGCCGGCGGCGCGCATTTGGCCGACGAGGTTGGCGGGGGTGTCGGCGGCTTTGATTTGGCCACCGTCGATGATGATGACGCGGTTGCAGATCATTTCCACTTCGGACAAAATGTGGGTGGAAATGAGGACGGTGTGGGATTGGCCGAGGCGGCGGATGAGCTCGCGGATCTGGCGGATTTGGTTGGGATCGAGGCCGTTGGTGGGCTCGTCGAGGATCAGCAGCTCGGGATCGTGGACGAGGGCATCGGCCAGGCCGACACGCTGGCGGTAGCCTTTGGACAAGGTCTTGATCATCTTGCGGCGGACGTCGGTTAGGCCGCAGGTGTCGATGACCTCGCCGACGCGGCGGCGGGTGTCGCCGTTGCCAAGGCCCTTGAGCTGGGCGCGGAATTTCAGGTATTCCTTCACCCGCATGTCCTCGTATAGCGGGACGTTTTCCGGCATGTAGCCGATCTTGCGGCGGGCGTCAATGGATTGGCGGAAAATGTCGAAGCCCGCGATGGTGGCGGTGCCGGAGGTGGGTGGCAGGTAGCCGGTGAGCATCCGCAAGGTGGTCGTTTTGCCCGCGCCGTTAGGCCCGAGGAAGCCGACGATTTCGCCGCGCGCCACGGAAAACGAGATGTCGCGGACCGCTTCGTGGCGGGCGTAGCGCTTGGTGAGTTGGCTGACTTCGATCATGAGTTCGGCGGGTTCCGCGGATGGGTGAAATTCACGCTTGCGCGGTTGACGCGGCGGGGCGCGCCCCTTAATGAAGTGCCGCGCGTGGCGGGCCAAGCGGGAAATTTCCGGGCTCGCCACCTCATTTTACTCATTTCTCATGAACTCTTCGGTTTCGCCGCGACAGAACGCAGATTTGTTGGAACAAAAATACAGCCAATGGTGTGAGGACCCGAAGTCGGTTGATCCGACATGGGCGGCATTCTTTGAGGGCTTTGAGTTGGGTTCCGCCCAGGTCAAGCGCAAGGAAGAGGCTGCTAGCCAAGCCGGCGCTCCGGCAAGCGATGCGGACTTGGCGTTCTTCGGCAAGGTGGTGAGCTTGATTTACAACTACCGGACGCTTGGCCACACCCAAGCCGGGATCAACCCGCTCGACGAGCCGGAGCGCAATCCACGGCTCAAGATCGAACAGTTCGGACTGGCCGCCGCGGACCTCGACCGCGTGGTCTGGAATTCGTTTTTCCGCCACGGCGACAAGATGAAACTCGGCGACATGGTGGCCGCGCTGGAGGCGACTTACTCGAACAAGATCGGCTTCGAGTTCATGCACATCCACAACACGACCGTCCGCCACTGGGTGCGCGAACGGATCGAAACCCACGCCGTGCGCTCCGAGGAGACGCCCGCGAAAAAACTCAACTCGCTCTGCTGGGTGATGGAGTCCGAGGCGTTTGAAAATTTCCTCGGCAAGCGTTTCCTCGGTGAGAAGCGCTTCTCCAACGAAGGCGGCGAGGGGGCGATGGTCCTCCTCAACGCGATCCTCGAAGCCTGCCCGTCCCGCGGCGTGAAAGAGATCGAAATGGGCATGTCCCACCGTGGCCGCCTCAATGTCCTCGCTAATTTTGTTAGGAAATCCCTAACTACTTTGCTCTACGAATTCACTCCCACCTATGAGCCGGACACGGTCGCCGGTGATGGCGATGTGAAATACCACCTCGGTTACGAAAGCATCCGCGAGCTGGCCGATGGCAAGGTCCGGGTCAGCCTCGCGGCCAATCCGAGCCACCTTGAGGCCGTCAACTCGATCGTCGAAGGCAAGGCCCGCGCCCGCCAGCGAGTGCTCAACGACCAGGGCGGCGGCGAAATCGACCGCCGCCAAGTCCTGCCGATCCTGCTTCACGGCGACGCCGCGTTCGCCGGCCAGGGCTCGGTCGCGGAAGTGCTCAATCTCTCCCAGCTCAAAGGCTACCGCACCGGCGGCACGATTCACCTCATTATCAACAACCAGATCGGCTTCACCACCGCACCCGCCGACGCGCGGTCCACTGCCTACGCGACCGATGTGGCCAAGATGGTCGAAGCACCGATCCTCCATGTGAATGGCGAGGAGCCGATGGAACTCTACTGGGCCGCGCTGTTCGCGCTGGATTTCCGCCAGAAATTCGGCCGCGACATCGTCATCGACATGTATTGCTACCGTCGCCAGGGCCACAACGAGGCCGACCAGGCGGCATTCACCCAGCCGATCATCGCCAAGAAAATCGCCGACCGCCCGACCTTCGGGAAAATTTACAAGGAGCAGCTCGTCGCCCAAAACATCATTTCCCAAGCGGATGCCGAGGCGCTGGAGCAGGCGATCTGGGACAAGTTCGAGGCCGGCTATCAGAAAATGCTCCAGCTCCAGGAAGCGGGCGACCGCACCGCGTTCAGTGGCTCCACCGGCGTCGATCAGCCGGATTACACCCACGCGCCGGTGCCGACCGGGATCAGCCGGGCGAGTTTCCAACACATCGGCGGCGTTCTAACGACCGTGCCCGCCGACTTCCATTTGAACCCGACACTTGAAAAGCGCTTCATCCCGCGTCGCGTGGAAGCGCTATCTAACGGCGGGCCGATCGACTGGGCGTTCGCCGAGTCCCTGGCATTCGGCTCGTTGCTGACAGAAGGCACCCCGGTGCGGCTATCAGGCCAAGACTGCCGGCGCGGGACTTTCTCGCAGCGCCACGCGGTGTTCTACGATTACGAAACCCGCGACCGCTACATCCCGCTCGAAAATCTCGACGCCAAGCAGGCGAAATTCTGCGTTCACAATTCCTTTCTATCAGAGTTCGCGGTCCTCGGCTTCGACTACGGCTATTCGCTTTCCTATCCGACGATGCTCACGCTGTGGGAAGCCCAGTTCGGGGATTTCTCCAACGGGGCGCAGGTCATCATCGACCAATTCATCTCCTCCGCCGAGTCCAAGTGGCAGACCCCGAGCGACCTCGTGATGCTGCTGCCGCACGGCTACGAAGGGATGGGGCCGGAGCATTCCAGCGCCCGCCTCGAACGCTTCCTCCAGCTTTGCGCGGAGAAAAACCTGATCGTCGGCAACTTCACCACGCCGGCCCAGTATTTCCACGCGCTGCGCCGTCAGAAGCACCGGGAGTTCCGCAAGCCGCTGGTCTTGATGACGCCCAAAAGCCTGCTAGGCCGACCCGAAGCGGTATCGCAGGAAGCCGATTTCCTCGAAGGCACCTGCTTCCAGGAAGTCCTGCCGGACACCAAAGTATTCACGAATCCGGCTGCGGTTAGCCGCATCATTTTTTGCAGCGGCAAGGTGTATTACGACCTCATGGCGCATCGGCAGGAGAAGGGCATCGAGGACGCGGCCATCATCCGCATCGAGCAGCTCTATCCGTTTCACCGCGAGATGGTCGGAGCCATCATTAGCGAGTTTGCCAACGCCTCGCAATTCGTCTGGTGCCAGGAAGAGCCGCTCAACATGGGCGCCTGGTCCTACATTTTCCCGCGCCTCGAACGCGCCGTCGGCAGCAGGATCCGCTACGCCGGCCGGGGGACAGCCTCGAGTCCCGCCGCCGGTTCCAAGGCGATGCACTACCGCGAACAAAAGGCCCTGCTCACCCAGGCCTTCGAAGTCTAACATCGAATCGTTTTTCCCCAACTCTCACCACGCCTCATCCATGTCACTCGACGTCAAAGTCCCCGCCGCCGGCGAATCCATCACCTCCGCCAATGTTGCCCGCTGGCACAAGAAGAACGGTGACGCCGTGAAGAAGGGCGAAATCCTCGTCACCCTCGAAACCGACAAGGTGTCCAATGAACTCGAAGCCCCTGCCGACGGCACGCTCGAGATCCTCGTCGGCGAGGGCGAGGAAGTCTCCATCGGCACCGTGATCGCCCGCATCTCCGGGGAGGTCGCCGCCGCCGCCGCTGCCGCGCCGGTCGTGCAGGCTCCGGTGGCTGCGGCCGCCCCACTACCTGTTAGCGGCGGAGTCATCGAACTCAAGGTTCCCGCCGCCGGCGAGTCGATCACCTCCGCGAACGTCGCGAAGTGGCGCAAGAACGACGGAGAGCAAGTCACCAAGGGCGAATTGTTAGTCACGCTGGAAACCGACAAGGTTTCCAACGAACTCGAAGCGCCCGCCTCCGGGCGCTTGAAAATCCTCACGCCCGAGGGCGAGGAAGTGTCGATCGGGGTGGTCATTGCCACGATCGACACCGGGGTGACCTCCGGCGCGCCGGTGATGGGAAGCGGGGGAGATATGGGAGTGGTGGCGACACCGGCTCCTTCTTCGTTCGTAGTCCCGGCTTCAGCCGGATCTTCCGCGCCCGCTCCTGTGAAACCCGATTTCTCCGCCCCGTCCGCCCCGGCCGAGCGTGTCGCCGGCGAGGCTGTTAGCGAGGGCCGCACCACCCGCAAGAAGATGTCGATGTTGCGCCGCAAGATCGCCACGCATCTCGTCAACGCCCAGCAGACGGCCGCCATTCTAACGACTTTCAACGAGGTGGACATGAGCTCGGTGATGGACCTCCGCAAGCAGGTCCAGGACGAGTTCATGAAAAAGCACGGCGTGAAGCTCGGCTTCATGTCGTTCTTCGTCAAAGCCGTCGCCCAGGCGCTCAAGGACGTGCCGTCCGTCAACGGCCGCATTGATGGCACGGACATCATTGAAAACCATTTCTACGACATCGGCGTTGCCATCGGTACCGACAAGGGCCTGATGGTTCCCGTGCTCCGTGATGTGGACCAGAAGTCATTCGCCCGGATCGAGAAGGACATCCTCGACTACGCCACCAAGGCCAAGGACGGCAAGATGACCATTGAGGATCTAACCGGCGGGGTGTTCACCATTTCCAACGGCGGCACCTACGGCTCGCTGCTCAGCACGCCGATCCTCAACCCGCCCCAGAGCGGCATCCTCGGGATGCACACCATCCAGCAGCGCCCGGTCGCGCTCAACGGCCAGGTGGTGATCCGCCCGATGATGTATCTCGCCCTCAGCTACGACCACCGGTTAGTCGATGGCAAGGAAGCCGTGACCTTCCTGATCCGCATCAAGGACTGCCTGGAAAACCCGACGCGGATGCTGCTGGAGATGTGAAAGTGACATAGGCATTCCTGCCTGTTCTTCGCGCCATTCAAAGATACCGGCAGGAATGCCTACCTCATGGAGTCGCGCTTATTTGACCACACCAAAGCTTGCAGTCCCGCGCCCCGGCAGGGCAGGGTGGGGGCGTGTCCGATACGATGGAAAGTGCCCGCCGCTGGAGCGGCTATGTGTGCCCGGATTGCCGGTTCGTGTTCCGCGTGCCGAGGGATCATGACGGCAAGGGGATCGTTTGTCCGAGCTGCCGGCGGCTCATGAAGATCCCGACCGCAGCGGATGCAACCCCGCCGTTGTTGGCCTCGTTGCGAAGGATGGCGGCGGAGGAGCCGGTCGCGGAAGATGAGCTGCGGCCATTGAAAAAACGCCGCCGCAGCAAGAAGGCGGCTGCTGCGGCGAACCACTCATGGGAGCAAAGTTCGAATATCACGCGCACCAGGCGAGGTGACACGCGGCAGATGCGCCTGATCCTGGCCAGCGGCGCGGGGTTGTTTTTATTGATCGTCGCGGGCGTGGTTTTTTCCATGAAACGCAGCGACAAGCCGGTGGTGGGATCGACCGCTGCGGTGGTGACTCCGGTGGTCGCCGCGCCGACTGCCACGACAGCGCCGCCGCTGGTCGGGCGCAGCGAGGCGTCGTTGTTAGCCGTGATGGAGCCTCTGGTGCGGAGATTCCTGGAAGCGACCACAGTGGATGATCTTTTGCCGCTCGTCCGCAACCCGGCGGTGGCGGAAGCCCGGATGCGGGCGTTTTACCCGGAGGGCAAGATCGAGCCTGCGGGCCTGGCGCAGTTCAATTCGGCGGGCAGTCCGGCGATCCGCGGCCAGTTCGTGTCGGTTGCCGTCAGGACTCGCGGCCAGGAGGAAAAATCCCTGGCCTGCGTGGAAACCCCGCAGGGCATTAAGATCGACTGGGAGAGCTGGGTCGCCTGGGCGGACATTTCCTGGGAGAAGTTTCTAACATCGAAGCCGCTCGTCGGCCATGTCTTCCGGGTCACCGTGTCGGCGGTGGATTACTATAACTTCGGATTCTCCGATGAATCGAAATGGCGCTCCTATCGCCTGATCTCACCCGACGGCGAGATCTCGATCTATGGCTATGTGGAAAAGGGTTCGGTGTTGGAGCAACAGATTCACCTAGATGCGGACACCCGGAGTTTGGCGTTGATGCTATCCTTGAAATTTCCCGCCGGGGCGAGTTCCAGCAGCCAGGTAGAGATCGAACGCTTCGTGGCCGAGGGCTGGGTGGAAGAGGGAGATGCGCCATGATCCCGACGACTTATGACAAAGCTCTGGAGTTGAACCTCGATCCGCTGGTTTACGGCACCTTCGCCGAGATCGGCGCGGGTCAGGAAACGGCCAACTGCTTCTTCCGCGCGTCCGGCACCGCGGGCCTCGTGGCGAAGACGATTTCCGCCTACGACATGACGATGAGCGACGCCATTTACGGCCAAGCCGACCGCTATGTCTCGGCGGCTCGGCTCGGTTCGATGCTCGATCACGAATACTCGATTCTGCTGGAACGGCTCGGTCCCAAGCGCGGCAAGGACACCACGTTTTTCTCGTTCTGCAACACGGTGCGCGCCCGCGGTTGGAAGGACTCCGGGGAATGCCACGGCTGGCTCGGCATCCGCTTCCAGATGAAACCCGGCGATGAGCCGTCCGACATCGTCCTGCATGTTAGGTTGCTAGACGTCCGCACGATCGACCAGATGGAAGCGCTCGGCATCATCGGCGTAAATCTCATCCATTCCGCATTCCGCCAGCGCGGGCATTTGCAGAAGTTCGTCGAGTCGCTGTTGGACAATCTCGTCGCCGGGCGGGTGGAGGTGGACTTGTTGAAATTCACCGGCCATGGCTACAGCTTTTTCGACAACCGCCTGTGCGCCCTGCAACTGGTCGAAAGCGGTCTAACCGACGCGACGATGTTCCTGCCCAACGGCGAGGTCGTCCAACCGGCGGAGGCGCTCTATCGGCACCCGGTGCTGCTGCTGCGCGGGAGTTTCGATCCGGTGATGAATGTCCACCTCAAGATGCTCGCGCAGGCCCGCGAAGGATTTGTCAGTCCCTTGGCCGAGGACGACCGGATCGCCGCGATCGAACTGTGTGAGATTTCCATGCACAACCTGCTGCGCGGCCGTGCGGTCGATCCCGTGGATTTCCTCGACCGCGCGGATGCGCTTCAGTCGCTCGGCAAGACGGTGCTGCTGTCGCGACTCGCCGAGTTCCACCGCCTAGCCGCCTTCCTCCATCGCTACACCAACAAGCCGGTGGGCATTATCCTGAGCATCGGCTTGCTCAACGAGCTGTTCAAACCGAAGTGGTCGGAGAACCTGGCGGGAGGCTTGTTAGAGTCGTTCGGGCGCTTGTTCAAGGAGGGCGTGACGCTGCATGTTTTTCCTTGGAAGAACCGCCGCAACGGCGAACTCGTCACTGCGGAAACCTTCCTCGCGCCGGAGGACTGCGTGCATCTTTACCGGCATTTTCTAACCAACGGGCGGATCCAGGGGATTCCCTGCGAGGATGATTTCATCCTGTCCTACACCGGCCGCGACGTCTGCCGGATGATCAACGCCAAGGACGGGCGCTGGCGCCAGTTGGTCCCTGAGGTGGCCTGGACGATGGCCGAGCGTCATGCCCGGCTGCCTGCGCCCTGATCATTCGGCGGATTCGTCGTCCTGCCTCCCGCGCTGATAGGACGGCGTCTTGAGCAGGTCGAAATCCGAGCCGCAATACATGCAGCGGAACGTCTGGGTGGTGAGGATCGAGAGTGTGGCGCTCACTCCGTGGTTGAGCGGATAGAGGCGGGTGGCGCGCGAGTGAGCGAGGGCACCGGAGTTGATCAGCGGCGTCCCTTTGCACAGTGGGCAGTGTGCCGAGCGGCGTTTGAAAAAGGCGATCAACCATGTGACACCGCTATACACGACACCACCCGCGATGACCTTGGTCGCGAGTTGGCTCGGTTCGATGAAGAACAACACGAACGCCGTGATGACCGTGACCAGCCCGAGATAGTGCATCGCCGAGAAGAAGGTCGCCACATTGAAGGGGTGGCTGGACGGCAGCGAACGGGCGCGGATCGCCTTCGGCTTTGCCGGTGGCAAGTCCTTGGTCGTGCTGATGCTGCCCTGATTCATACTGCTAGGGAGCCTCAGCCAATCCCCTATGCTTTGCAAGGCTTGAATTCTTACCTTACGGGAACACGTAGGTTTCGAGCAATCATTTCAGCCTTCGGTTTCAGCGCTCTTGACCGCGGCGGGGCGGGGTTTTACCACTTGCCAATGACACCGCTTTACGAAGGAAAGGCCAAGCGCCTGTGGGCCACCGAGAATCCGGACACCCTGCGCATGGAGTTCAAGAACGACGCCACCGCCTTCAACGGCGAGAAGAAGGCCAGCTTCGAAAACAAGGGCCACCTCAACAACGAGATCAGCACACTGATCTATGGTTTCCTCGAAAAAGCCGGCGTCCCGACCCACTTTGTCCGCAAGATCGACGACACCAACGTCGAGGTGAAAAAAGTCACCATCCTGATGGTCGAGGTGATCGTCCGCAATCTATCCGCCGGCAGTTACTGCAAGCGCACCGGCACGCCGGAGGGCCAGGCGTTCTCCCAGCCGATCATCGAGTTCTCCTACAAGAGCGACGAACTCGGCGATCCGCTCATCAACGACGACTACATCCGCGAAATGGGCCTAGCCACCCCGGAAGATCTCGCCCACCTGCGGAAGTCCGCGCTCGCGATCAACTCGATTCTAACCGACTTCTTCGCCAAGTGCGGGCTCAAGCTGGTGGATTTCAAGATCGAGTTCGGCCGCCTTGTTTCCGATCCTTCGGTCATCGTTCTAGCAGATGAGATCAGCCCCGACGGCTGCCGCCTGTGGGATCTCAAGACCGGCGAGAAAATGGACAAGGACCGCTTCCGCCGCGACCTCGGCGGGGTGATGGAAGCCTACGCGGAAGTGCTCGGCCGGATGCAGGCGCAAGGATGACTTAATCATTGAAATTTTGTCCGTTAGCGGCAGTAAATGCCGCTGTAGACAAAATAGAAGCTCTTAATCAGAGGAATCCGGTCGCGATCGCGCGGGACATCGGGCAGCAGCTCAAGCGATTGCGCCTCGCCAAAGGCTGGACGCAGAAGGTTCTCGCCGCGAAATCCGGGGTGGCGGTTTCCACCCTGAAACTGTTGGAAGCGAAGGGCAGCGGCTCGTTTCAACGGCTGATCCGCTTGGCCGTGGCGCTGGGCGTCGATGGCGACCTCCGCGACTTGTTTGCCAACCCGAACGCGATGGCGTCCATCGAAGCGGTAAAGCTGTCCGAGCGCCAACGGGCACCGCGCCGACGGAAGGAGGGGCCGGGCGATGGAACTTGAAGTGCATTGGATGGCGCGGGATTCGAATATCTCCTGCTGGCGGTGATTCTCATGGGCGTGATCCAGGTCATCATCGGCGCGCTCAAACTCGGGCGCTTGATCCGGCGGGTGCCGCATCCGGTGATGATGGGCTTCGTGAACGGGCTGACGATCGTCGTCTTCCTTTCACAACTGAAAATGTTCCGGGAGCGCGACGGCGCGGTGGTCGGCGACTGGTTGCATGGCCCGGCGCTGGCAATCATGTTAGGCCTGGTGGCACTGACGGTGGCGATCGTTTACCTGCTGCCGCGGTTCACGAAAAAGGTGCCGTCGTCGCTGGTGGCGATCGTGGTGGTGAGTTTGGTCGGTGCCTTCGGTTTGACGACGCAGACGGTGGGCGATCTATCAAGCGTGCGGTGGGCGCTGCCGGTGCCGCACTTGCCCGACGTGCCGATGACCTGGGAGACCCAAGTAAGGCTGTCCGTGGTCGGCGACTCGGATAAAAAGCGGATCTATCGGTTGGAAGGTCTGCTGTATTTCGGCTCGGGCGGGACTTCGCGGAAAAGTTCGATCCGGCGAACGATCCGTCGCTGGTGGTGCTGGATTTCGACGAGGCACGGGTCTGCGATCTGTCCGGTCTGGAGGCGATCAAGGCGCTGGCCGGCCGTTACAAGAGCTCGGCAAGACCCTGGAGGTCCGCCACCTCTCGCCCGACTGCGGGCGCATGTTGGAGCGGGCCGGTGACCTGGTGCAGGTGCAAGTCGCGGACGATGATCCGCTCTATCTGGTGGCGAGAATTCCGGGGCAGCCCTCGTGACTACTTGTCGGTCGATTTCGACGGCTTCACCGCCGTCCGTTCGATGAACTCGATGATCATTCCCGCGACGTCTTTTTTCGACGATTGCTCGATGCCTTCAAGGCCCGGCGAGGAATTCACTTCCATCACCACCGGGCCGTGATTCGAGCGTAACAAATCCACGCCGGCCACGTTCAGGCCCATCGCCTTGGCGGCATTGATCGCCACCGCGCGTTCGTCGGTGGAAATTTTGACTTTCTGCGAGGAGCCGCCGCGATGGAGGTTCGAGCGGAATTCGCCCGGCGCGCCCTGGCGTTTCATCGAGGCCACGACTTTTCCGCCGACGACGACGCAGCGGATGTCCGCGCCCTCGGCCTCTTTGATGAACTCCTGGACGAGGATGTTAGCGTTCAGCCCCTTGAACGCCTCGATCACGGACTCTGCCGCGTTCGCCGTTTCCGCCAGCACCACGCCGACGCCCTGGGTGCCTTCTAGCAGCTTGATCACCAGCGGCGCGCCGCCGCACATTTTGATCAACTCGCCGGTCGCTTCCGTGTGGTGGGCGAACCCGGTCACCGGCAGCCCGATCCCGCGTTTCGCCAAAATTTGCAACGACCGCAGCTTGTCCCGCGAGCGGGCAATGGCCACCGAATCATTGAGCGAGAAAACGTTCATCATCTCGAACTGCCGGACCACAGCGTTGCCATAGAACGTGTGCCGCGCCGCGATCCGCGGGATCACGGCGTCCGCCACCAGCTCCTCGCCATCGACGTAGATCCGCGGCTTGCGGGAGGTGATGTTCATGTAACAGCGCAGGTAATCGACCACCCGCACCTCGTGGCCGCGCGCTTGGGCGGCGGTCACCAGGGCGTTGGTGCTGTAAAGCTGCGCGTTGCGCGAAAGGATGAGAATTTTCATGCGGGAGAAGTCGCAGGACCGGTAAGTCCGAAATGCGTCCGCGTCCAATAGCCAAGTAGCCCGCCGGTCAATCCCAAAAAGTCTGCTCGCGCACCCTGGGGTGTGGGACAAAAAAGTTAGCCGAGACATGCAGGAACCTGTCATGGGCGCTCAAGGAGGGGCGGAACGCGTCCGCCCTCGCGGATGGAGAGCCGATTTCCGGCCATGAGGGCTTCTCAACGACATTTCATCCACACGGCGAACGCGCTTCGCCATTCCTTGACTTACTTGTCATGCACCCCCGCCGCTTCTCAGCCGCCAGCGTGCCGCAAGTCGGGCCGCTCAAGGGAAGGCTAACGGAAGTGGGAAACCAGGCGATGGGAATTATCGGAAAAGCAGCTCGCTTTTTCGGCGTGACCGGTGGCCAACAGCGCGTCAGTTTTCCCACGAACCAACTTCAAAACTCATGGGAAACTTCGCTGCTTTCGAGACCAAGATGACCGCCGCCGGGATGGGAGATGCCGCCATCCGCGCCTTCCGCCACAATTACGAGGCGCTGTTGCGCAATGAAACCGGGCTGATCCCGGAGGAGACGATCTCCTCGGCGGAGGGGCTGACGACGTTCGAAACGATCGCCGCGGCGGGGACTGCGGACGTGGCGTTGCTGTCGCAGGCGGTGGTGATCAAGCTCAACGGTGGGCTTGGCACGGGGATGGGATTGCAAGGGCCGAAGAGTCTGCTAGCGGTGCGCGACGGCGTGAATTTCATCGATTTGATGGTTCGGCAAATCCTCGACCTGCGGAAAAGCAGCGGGGCGAAGGTTCGGCTGCTGCTGATGAACAGCTTCAGCACCAGCGGCGACACACTAGCGCATTTGGAAAAATACCGGGCCGACGGTCTGGCGGACGCGGCGGAGGTCGAGTTGATGCAGAACCAGATTCCGAAGATCGACGCGGCGACGTTAGAGCCGGTGGCCTGGCCGGCGGAGCCGGATCACGAATGGTGCCCGCCGGGCCATGGCGATCTCTATCCGGCGCTGGTCGGCAGCGGATGGCTGGACCGCTTGCTGGCGGAGGGCGTGAAATATGCCTTTGTTTCCAACTCCGACAACCTTGGCGCGATCCTTGATCCGGCGATTCTAACGTATTTCGCCAATAGCGGCGCGCCATTCCTGATGGAGGTCACCCGGCGCACGGCGGCGGACCGCAAGGGCGGCCATCTGGCGGTTAGAAAGTGGGACGGGCGGTTGCTCCTGCGCGAGGTGGCGCAATGCCCGGACGACGACGTGGAGTTCTTCCAGAACATCGAGCGCCACCAGTATTTCAACACCAACAGCCTCTGGCTGCGGCTTGATTTGCTCAAGGAACAACTCGCGGCGGATGCCGGCGTGCTGCCGCTGCCGATGATCCGCAACAACAAGACCGTCGATCCGCGCGACAAGAAATCGCCGCCGGTGGTGCAGTTGGAAATCGCCATGGGCGCGGCGATCGAGTGCTTCGAGGGAGCGACGGCGATCGAAGTGCCGCGCAGCCGGTTCGCCCCGGTGAAGACGACGGGGGACCTGCTGGCGCTGCGATCCGACGCCTACGAGGTGCTGGAAAACGGCCAGGTCCGGCTCGCGGCCTCGCGCAACGGCGTGCCTCCTGACATCGTGCTCTCGGACGAATACAAGCTCGTCGATCAACTCGGGCCGCTCGGCGTCCCGGGATTGCTCCGTTGCCAATCGCTCAAAGTCACCGGCCCGGTCCATTTCGCCGACGGCGTGGTGATCGAGGGCGATGTGGCGATCCGGAATTCCTCCGGCGAGCGCAAAACGGTGCCGTCGGGAGTTTACAAAGACACGACCATCGAACTCTGAGCGGTCATGCGATTCGGGGGGAACTGGATCGTCTTCAATCCGGCGCGTGCCGCAAATTCAGCTCTCCCGGAATCAGAGAATGTGCGCATCCTATGGCGCGTGCTGCGAAGCTAGCAGCCCTTGAACGCGCTTGAATCAAGGCGTGAACGTTCTCGCCCTAACCATCCTTGTCAGCAGTTGCCTGGCAGGGATTTTTATTTGTTGCTTCGCCGCCGAATACCGGCGTTGCAGCAACAAGAGCTTGGAACGCGATTCACTGCTCCCGCTCAACGACACGCCCGGCAAGGCCAAGCCGAAGGCGAAGCACTCCTGAGATATCTCCAACTTGCCCATGTCCACTACCACGACCATCACTTACGACGACCGCAGCGTCCGCCGCTTCATGACTGCCTCCATCGCCTGGGGCATCGTGGGGATGTTAGTCGGCGTCCTCGCCGCCACCCAGCTTTCGTGGTGGCAGATGAACGGGAAATTCCTGGAAACGATCAGCTTCGGGTTGTTCAAGACGGAGGGACTTTCGTATATCACCTTCGGTCGCATCCGTCCGCTGCACACCAACGCGGTGATCTTCGCGTTCGTAGGCAACATGGCTTTTGCGGGGATTTACCATTCCACCCAGCGGCTGTGCAAGGTGCGGACGGCTTCGGATCTGTTATCAAGCATCCATTTCTCGGTGGCCGATTCGGGACTAAGTATATCTCTTAGTTTTTAACTGATCAAATCGGCAATCCCGGATGAATCTTGAAAGTTAATGAATGTCGGCTCTTGCCAAGGTCCATTCATGTGCATAAGCCGTGCGGCGACATGGCAAACATCGGTCCCTTTTCTTTCCCCCTCAACGGCTTTGATGCTGTAATTTTCGACTGTGACGGCACGCTCGTTGACTCGATGCCAGCTCACTTCGACGCCTGGTGTGAGGCGCTCGCGCTCTACGGAGCTGGCGGTATTTTCAAGGAAGACGTGTTCTTCGCGATGGGCGGCCGGCCGACGCTGGACATCGTCGTCCAGTTGAATGACGAGTACGATCTCAAGCTCGACCCGGTGAAGATCGCGATGGCGAAGCGGGAAGCATTCCTGAAGCGCCTCGACACGGTGACGCTGATCGAGGAGGTGGCCGCATTCGCGGAATCGCTCCGCGGCAAGTTCCCGCTGGCGATCGCCACCGGCGGCTCGCGGATGGTGATCGAGAAGACTTTGAGAATCGTCGGGATCTCCGACTGGTTTGACGAGGTGGTGACCGCCGACGACGTGACGGATGGCAAACCGGCACCGGATATTTTCCTTAGAGCAGCCAAGCTGCTAGGTGTGAGTCCCTCGAAGTGCCTGGCGCTGGAAGATGCACCGGCCGGCATTCTCGCCGCCCAACGCGCCGGGATGCAGGTCATCGCGATTCCTTCGCCGCTGGTTTCGATGGCAAGTTAGAAGCGGCTCCGCCGTCGCCCGTGGGTGCAGGACAAAATAGTTAGCCGAGACACGCAGGAACCTGTCATGGGCGCTCAAGGAGGGGCGGAACGTGTCCGCCCATGCGGATGGAGAGCCGATTGGCGGCCATGAGGGCTTTTCATCGGCATTCCATCCACACGGCGAACACGTTTCGCCGCTCCTTGACTTTTTGTCCTGCACTCGTCGCCCGTCCAGTCGCCGAATGGCAGCTCTTCCGGCAGCCGGGTGGTTTCATCCAGCAGCCACTCTGCCTCTCACACGAGGTCAGGTGTTCTGAGTCAGGAGCCTCACGAAAACAATGCCGCCTTCCCGGTGGGGAAGGCGGCTTGCTGAGTCCGCGGCTGGATTGGCGGGCTCAGAAGTCGATTTTCACTCCGGCCGACACGTTGTTGGCCGAGTAGTTAGAACTGCCTAACTGGCCGTCATAATAACCATAAACCGCGACGGTCGGGGTGATCTGGACGTTGACGCCGGCTGAGATCAACGCACGGTTCCGGTCCATTTCCGGACCGTCCACCGTGAACAGCGGGCCATTTCCGGAGGCGAAGCGCGAGTCCATCGACTGCGTGCTGTCGAGGAATTCGTGCTGCCACGAGACGCGCACCTGCGGCGTGATCTTGATGCCGTTGAGCATGGCGGTGTAGGAGATGGTCACGCCGAGATCCGAGCGCAACGACTCCTGGTCCTGGTCCGGATAGTTCAAAGGGGTCATGGAACCGGTTTCCGTGAAGCTGTTCAAGTTCACCTGGGTGTAGGACACCGAGGCGGACGGGCCGAAGGTCCAGTTGCCATGATGGAGGTCGTAGCCAGCGTTGAGCAGCGTGTTGAGTTCCCAGCCGTCCGGACTGCCGTCGGCATAGCCTAGCAGCGACGAGCGCCGGGTGTCATACGAGTTGTAGCCGGCGCCTAACAGGGCGTCCAGATAGAACCCGTTTCCGAACAGCGTCGCATAGACCGCGCCCTTGTAGTTCTCGGCATCGATGTTGCCGTGGTTGACCAGGCTGGCGTCGGAGTTGGAATAGCTGCCGAGGACGCCGATGGCGAAATGGTCGCTGACGCGCAAGTCGGCGCCGAGCGTCATTCCCATCGTGTCGAACTCATAGCCGTCCGCATTGTAGGTGCTGCCGACTTCCGCCGAGCCGCCGGTGCCTTCGAGGAAGACGCTCCAGCGGTTGGTTTCCGGAGCCATCGCGGTTTGCTCGACCATGCCACCCTTGCTGCCCTTGGCGCTCGGGGTGTATTGCGGGGCCGGACTGGCCGTGACCGAACCTTGGCGGACCTGCGCGAGGTGACGCTCGATGTTGTTGTTCTGGATTTCCGCGGCGGAGAATCCCATTTGGAAGATCGCCGTCAGTTCGTCGGGGGCGATGAGGTCATACAGGGCGGGCAGATCCGCAATATTCTGGCGGTTGAGATACGTCACCACGCCGTCGGGATCGCCGGGATGCTGGTCGGTGTAAATATCGAGGGAGTTGGCCACCGAGGTTTGGTTAGGGGTCAGGTCGAGGTTGCCATTTGAGAACGAACCCTGCACCCACTTGATGTAGGCATCCTTGGCTTTGTAGGTGATCGTCGGATAGAGCAGGGTGTCGCCCCGGTGATAGAAGAAATTCCGGTCGAGGTCCGCATTGTAGAATTTGGAATACGGGGAGTCGGAGGCAAACCTGCCGGTCAAGCCGCCGGTGGTGTGGAGGATGTTCTGCCTGTCGTCGCCTTGGGGGACGTAGTTGCCGGTGGCATCATAGACAAACACCGTGCCGCCGCTGAGATTGGCCGTTCCGGCGACGTTGAAGCGGGTGTAACTGCCGGACTTGGTGCCTTCCAGATGCATGCGGATTTCGCCACCGCTTTGGACGTAGCCACCGACATTGATATCGAGCAGGGCGGATTGGTGGGTATCCACATGGCCGTTCTTGATGTTCAGGACGCCGCTGCCGAATGCGTTGGAATTCCCCACGAGCACTGTGCCATTGGTGTTGATGGTGGTGCCGCCGCTGAAGCTGTTGCTCCCTAGCAGGATGGTTTTCCCCGGTGCGGTGATCGCCATGCTGCCGGTGCCGCTGAAGATGCTGCTAGATGACTGGGTGTTGGTCCCTGCCGCGATCCAGCGGATCTGACCGTCGTCGGTGACGCTGTTGCGAAAGGTTTCGCCGCTTCTGAGATTGATGGCGAGGACGGATGCCAACGGGCTGGAATTGCTGACGAGGACCGAGCTTGAGGAACCGATGGAGCTGCCCGCAGTGTTGCCATCGCCGATCTGCAGGGTTCCCCCGGCGACGACCGTGGCTCCGGTGTAGGTCTCACGACCGGTCAGGGTCAGCAGGCCGCTGCCCGCTTTGGTGAGAGCGTTGCTGCCGGCGATGACGCCGCTGATGAGCATACCGGCCTCGTTGTTGACGGTGATGAACTGGGAGCGGTTGCCGAGCACCAGGCCGCTGCTGATGGTGACTGGGCCGGCTCCGCTGTTGACCTTGATTCCCGAGTTAAGTCCGGTCGCCGAAAGCGTCAGGACGTTCGTACCGCCGATGGTGACGGCTGCGGAATCATTGAAGGTGAGGCTCGAAATGGTGGTGTCGGAGTCGAGGATGGTATTCTGCCTGATGGCACCGGAGTTGACCGAGAAAACCACATCCACATTGTTGTCGAGGGTGACCTGGTCGAGACCTGCCGCCGACGAGGACCAGTTGGTGGCTGACCAAAGATTGCTGGCGGATCCGTTCCAAAAACGGCCGAGAACCTCTGGCGGCAATGGCGGCAGGCCCGGAGCGATCAACGAATTGCTGAGAAGCGTGACGGCTCCGTCGAGCGCGATCGCCCTGCCATTGACGAGGCTGGAACCGGTTCCCAGGCTCACGCTGGCTTGGGCGAGAATATTGCCGGTAAACGCAGTGCCGGTGTTCAATGTGGCGGAGCTACCCACCTGCCAGAAGATGTTAGGGGTGATTCCCGCACCCGCGCCGATCACCGTGACGGATGACCCGACCTCCGCAGTCAAAGTGCTGCCGATTTGGAAGATGAAAACCGCGTTGGGATCGGTCTGGGTATTGAGGATCATGTTGCCCGTCAATCCGGCCGAGGTATTGAAGTGGTACACGCCCGGGGTGAGCGTCAGTCCGCCGAGATCCAGCCCGGTGAGGTTGTTGGCCGGCAAGAAGGCCGTGCCTGCCAGGGTGTTGTAAGCGGTCAGCGAGTCGGCTTGGGCTTGCGCGGCCAAGCCGTCATTGTAGTGGACCGTGCCGATCACGCGTCCTGCACCGGGTGGCGTTGAAAAGTCGAAGCCACTGATCGTGGTGAGCGGGCTGAGCGCCACGTTTCCCGTGATGACAGTGAGTCCGTTGTTGGTCAGGCCCTGACCGGTGACAATCGTGAAATTCTCAGCCGCTCCCAACGAAACGGCCTGCGCGTGGAGGCTCCCGGATACGACCATCAGGCCCAAGCCCGCCATCGCGGAGCCGATGACTCCAGGGTTTGGCTTTGGTCGCAGGCGGGTGCGCCGGGATTGGGTGGCAATGGGCAGGGCGTGCTGGATGAGGATTCGCTTTTTCATAGGATGTGCTTGTTGTTGGAACCCATGTATTTCCAAACCAATGAGTCATGGTGCCTCTAGGCGGTCTGGCGGGTCCGCGCATTGTGGACCGGACAACAGGGCGACGCTATGGGGGATATCCCTACCTGTGGGGGCTGACCCCGGAGCACGTCTATCTCGGCAATCCGAAACGGTCGCACTCGTCCCGTTCTCATGGGACCACTAGGGACGCGATCGACCCGAGTGCTTAAAGGGGACGCGGACGCCCCGGCTAAGATCAAAGCCCATGAGCGCGGGTTTTGATTTCCGGGACCAGGCGGGACAACGAATCCTTGAATGTATCAGGAAATCGAATAGGGGGCATTTTAGGGGGCGGGATGCCGTCGCCGTCTCCGTAACTTATTGATGTTAAAAATGGTGCACGCTATAGGGTTCGAACCTATGACCCCATCCGTGTGAAGGATGTGCTCTACCACTGAGCTAAGCATGCTTTTTCCAGAAATGGCCGCGAACGCCGCCGCCGGACGGAAGATTGGAGGAACGTGGGCTGACTTGGCAAGCAATTCGATGCATTAGAGCTGATTTTAAAATTCGACTTCTTTCGGGTGGGCGGCGGGGCGTAGTCTGCCGCGCAGCAAGACCCGTGGCCCAGATTCCCAAAGACAGTGTTGAGAAAGTGCTCGAAGCGACGGATATCGTCGATTTGATCGGTTCTTACATTCAGGTGAAAAAGGCGGGTTCGTCATTCCGCGCGAACTGCCCGTTTCACAACGAGAAGACGCCGTCGTTTTACATCACGCCCTCCACGCAGCGGTTCCATTGCTTCGGCTGCGGCGCGGGCGGGGACGCGATTTCCTTCGTCCGCGATCATGAGAATTTGCCGTTCGTCGATGCGGTTAGAAAGCTGGCGTCGCGGGCCGGGATCCACATCGTCGAGGAGGATTCCGATCCGAATGCGGATCAGTCGCGGCGGGCACGGGGCAAGCTGTTGGATATCCACCGCGAGGCCACGGCATTTTTCCATGAGTTGCTGATGAAGGATCCCAATGCGGCTCACGCGAGGGACTACATGAAGTCGCGGGGCTTCGGCAGCGCGATGGCGACGAGTTGGTCGGTCGGCTGGATGTCGGACAATCCGAAGGTTTTCCTCGATTGGGCACGCGCGCGGAAATTCACCGGCCGCGAGTTGGTGGAGTCGGGAATCGTAAAATTGAAGGAAGATAACAATCCGCGGTCGGGGCTTTTTGTGCGCTTCCAGGATCGGCTGATGTTTCCGATCCGCAACGAGATCGGCGATGTCATTGCCTTCAGCGGGCGGCAGCTTCGCGAGAACAAGAACAGCGGCAAATACATCAACTCGCCGGAGACCGCGATTTTCAAAAAATCGCGGGTGTTCTTCGGCCTGGACCGGGCGAAGAAGCCGATCCTCAAGGAAAAGGCCGCGCTGTTATGCGAGGGGCAGATCGATGCAATTTGCTGCCATGAGTTGGGCATCGAGCACGCCATCGCCACCTGCGGCACGGCTTGCACGCGGGAGCACGCGAGGTTGCTCAAGCGCTACACCAACCATGTGTTGGTCTGTTATGATGCGGACAGCGCGGGGCTTGCCGCCGCGGAGAAGGCCTACCGCGAGTTGGTTCCGGAAGGGCTTGCCGTGCGGATCGTGGAGATGCCGGCGGGCGACGATCCGGACACCTTCCTAAAGGCCCACGGCGAGCCGGCTTTCCGGGAGCTGCTGGCAAACGCGAAGGAGTTCTTCGATTTCAAACTGGAGCGCGCGAAAGCCGTGGGCAGCCTGAGTTCCGCTGCCGGAAGGGCCACCGCTTTGAGCGAGTGTGCGGATTTGCTCTCGCTGATGACCGATTTCGCCGTTCTGGACAATCAACTGAACATCGTTTCCGTTCATCTCCAGACCTCGACCCAATCGCTGCGCGAAGCGATTGCCCGTGCCAAGTTGCAACCGAAGCGTGTCTATGCCGAGGCTCCTGGCGACACCGCGGCACCCGCCGAGCCGACGCGGCTTCACTCGACGGTGGGTGATCTTTGTCGCCTCGCGTTGTCTTCCGGGCAAGCCCAGCGGTTTCTGAGTGAGCAGTTTGAGGCACTGCATGAGGCTAACCGCTGGGTTGAGGGAATTCCTCTGTTGGAAGCCATATTGGGAGCGGCACCAGATCCCACGAATCCTGCGGCAGTCAACGTGTTTCTCAGCGGACTTTCGGACGCAGACCGGCTTGCTTTGGCTCGTGAGGTTTCCCGAGTGCGGCAAAACGCTCACAATGATCTGCAGGCGGCGGAAGATGCTCTGGCTTTGATGTCCACCACGGTGTTACAGCGCAGGGTGATTTCCCTTAAAGCAGAGGGAAAGGAATCAGGTTTGTCTTCCCAGCGATTGGTAGAGATCATGAGAGAGACGGTTGAGCTTCAGAATATTTTGCGTGGGAGCGGTCAGCGGCATGAAATCGATGACGAGTTTTCTCCGAGCACTGCCAAGCTGAAGGACGAACGATGGAAGAAATGGAGTGATCGGCCCAAAAAAACTTAGGATTTCCAGAATTGGGATCACTCTGGCCGATTCCGGGACCACATGGCCGGATCCGGGAGCCTTAATTACTTCTAAATCCGTAATTTCCGGTCCATCTTACATCCAACGAAAGCGACAGCGCACGCGAGTGAACTGAAGCTTTCTCAACATATCCTGTCCCGCGAAACTTTGCATC
>JANOZJ010000275.1:0-16908 GCA_031429315.1 Akkermansiaceae bacterium | reverse complement strand
ATGTTCTTCGGCAGGTCGGCGTGGATGACGTAGCGGACGTTGGGTTTGTTGATGCCCATGCCGAAGGCGACGGTGGCGCAGACGATCTTCGCCTCGTCGCGGAGGAACGCGTCCTGGTTTCTCGCCCGTTCGTCGGCATCGAGGCCGGCGTGATAGGCGACGGCGGAGAAGCCGTTGGTCCGCAGGGTGGCGGCGAGCGCCTCGGTACTTTTGCGCGACTGGCAATAGACGATGCCGGAGTCGTCGGGGCGGGCGTTGGCGAAATTGCAGACCTGCGCCGCCGCGCCGGATTTGGCGACGACCTGGTATTTCAAGTTCGGCCGATTGAAGCTCGCGAGGAACACCGAGGGATCGCGGAGTTCGAGTTGCTTGAGGATGTCCTCGCGGACGCGCTCGGTCGCCGTAGCGGTTAGAGCGAGCACCGGGATGTCCGGAAGCAAGTGCCGCACTTCCTTGATGCGGCGGTATTCCGGGCGGAAATCGTGGCCCCACTCGCTGATGCAGTGCGCCTCGTCCACCGCCAGCGCGGCGATTTTCCAACCCTGCAACCGCGCCAGGAAATCCGGCAGCATCAGCCGCTCGGGCGCGACGTAAAGCAGTTGGTATTCGCCGGCGTTGAGCTTGTCGATGCGGCGGCGGGCTTCGCTGCTGTCCAAGGTCGAGTTGAGGAAAGTGGCCGCCACGCCGCTGGCTTCAAGCTGGTCCACCTGGTCCTTCATCAAGGCGATGAGCGGCGAGACGACGACCGTTAGACCGTCGCGGACCAGCGCCGGAAGCTGATAGCAGAGACTTTTTCCCGCACCGGTGGGCAGGATCGCCAGCGCGTCGCGGCCAGCCAGCGAGGCCTCCATGATTTCCCGCTGGAGCGGGCGGAATTCGTCGTAGCCGAAGGTTTGCTTGAGACGGCTGGATAAGAGTTTTTCGCTCATGCCACCATTTCAAGGCTGCGCGTTTGAACAGGTCAAGATGGAAGTTGGCTGACCGTAGGAATTATCCAGCACCCTCAAGGCGGCGGCTGAATGAGAGGAGCTGCCCTGAGCGAGTTAGCGGGAGCGCTTGCAGAATTCGCAAGGCGGGGCTTTGTTCGCACCCGTGAGATCCGTTTGCCCCACCCTGAAATTCCGCAGCTCACTCGCGTGCTTGTCCGCCGCATGGATTCTGAGTATTCCCGCGTTCTCGCAGAATGAGGCGCTTGAGGCTCTGGTGGAAAAATCGCGGGTGGCGATGGAAGGCAACCGTTGGCAGCAAGCGCTCGACGCCACCAGCCAGGCGGTGAATCGCTACGGCAGGAACGATCCGTTCCGGACTTACGGTGCCCAGTTCGGCGCGGTTTACTATCGCAAGGGGCTTTGCGAAATGAAGTTGAAGCGCTGGCAGGACGCGCTGCGGTCGTTTGAAATCTGTTACCGGGATTTCCCCAACGAGGGCGCGGCCCGGAACAATCCGTTTCAGAAAATGGCGCTGCTCAAGTGGGGCGAGGCGGCGATGGGCGCGGGGCATTGGGAACTTGCTGTTAGCCGCTTCGCGAAATTCACCGATGAGCGCGACAAGACCCGCGACAAGTTTCCGCAGGGGGCTTTCTATATCAACTGCGCGGTCTGCCAATATCAGTTGGGACGCCTGCCCGCGGGCAACGAGAACCTTGAGATCGCCATCCACAACAAGGCGAATTTCCCCACTCCGGAGTCCGGCATCGTCGCGGCCTTCCAAGCGCTGGTCGCGGCCTCGATCACGAAACACGACGAGCAGGCGCTGCTCGACTTCATCGGCAAAAACCGTGGCGAGCTGGTCATCGATCCCGTGGAAATGAAGAGCTATTCCGGTGTCCTTCTCAAGCTGGCCGGGGACGCCCTTGCCGCGGGAATGCAGCGCGCGGCGATCGCCCTCTATCAGTTCGTCCCATCGACGGAAGCCGGGCCGCCGGAGATCGTCAAACTTGCCGCGATCGCGCTGATCCATGAAAAGAACGGCAACGTGCGGGGCGCGTTCGCCGCCTATCAGCAGCTCGAACTCTATTTCCCGGAGGCGGCGGATCGAGAGGCGTATCTCTATCATCTCGTCCGCACCGCCACGCTCGTCGGCGAGGCGGATCCCGCGCGGCTTTACGCGGGCCGGCTGCTCAGGGATTTCCCGCAATCCACCCGGCTTGCGGAGATCCGGGCGAGCGGGATGGATTTCCCAGCCAGCGAAGCCGCCACGCCGCCTGCGGCAGCCGCACCGCCGCCTGCCGGCAAGCCGCTGCCCGCAGGCCCTGCATTCACTGCCGCCATCGATCTCTATCAGGGGCGGAAATATCTGGAGGCGAAAGCCGCCTTCGCGAACATCGGCAAAGCGCGGGACAAGGAGACCGCAGCGTTCGCCGCGTTTTACGAAATGGAGTGCCTTCGCAAGCTCGGCGATCTGGATGGATTGGCACTCGCCGTCAGCAACTTCGGGAAAAATTCTGCCCTCGGCGGCGACCGGCAGCGGCAGTTGGAAATCGACGCGCTGTGGGAAGCGGCGCGGACCAAGAGCTGGGACCGCCTCGATCTGCTCGCGAAAGCCCGCCTCCACGAACGTCTGCCCGGCGATCAACGCGCACAAGTCGCCTACTGCCACGGCCAGGCCCTCGAACATCTCGCCCGTCCGCTGGAAGCGCTCAGTGCCTACAACACCGCGCTGACCGCGGACTCCGGAGCCTCGGAGGAAATCGCCCGCCAGGCCGCTCTTGGTGTGCTGCGGATCCATCTGGCGGACGCGGAGGTGCAGGCCGCTCTAACCGGAAGCGCGACGCCGGACGGCATCCGAGAGAACCCAGGATTCTCCCGGTTGAAGGAGGCGGCGGCCGTCGCGTCTTTGTTCGAACTCACGCTCGGGGCCGGGATGCCGTTGCCAGCGGAGTTCAAGGAGTTCCTGAAGCACTGATCCGCCATCGTCCGGGACGCGGCGGGCAAAAGGGTTGAATGTCCGTGCAACTCCACCAACGATGCGCCCATGACTCACGACGCGCGCGCTAAACTCATCAAACGAATTTTCATGCCATTGCTGGTCGCTGCCCTCGTCGCGGGAGTCTGGTTTTATCCCAAGCCGGTTGCCGAAGTCGCCGCAGAAAAAGCGGTCACCACCAGCCCTGAAAATGGCCTCCTGATCGTGCTCCACCGTCTCCCCGGAGATCCGGCCAGCGAGCAGATGGCGGAGATTTTGAGCCGGGTGCAGACGAAATACGGCAAGCAGGTCATCGTGAGCCAGGTGGATTTCAAGCTCCAGCCGCAAGTCTCCAAGGCGCAAGGCGTGACCAAGCCGCCCCACGTGGTGATCATTTCCGGAAAGGACAAAATGTTCGAATTCCAAGGTCTGTGGACCCAAGCACAAGTGGAATTCAAAGTGGAGGAAATCCTCCGGGGACTCAAACGCGTCGGCAAGGATTGGCGGCCACCCGTTCCCGGGATGAAGCCGGTTGGCGGTTGATCGCCCGGACTTTTTCGGCACCTTGCCGTTGAGCGCCGCGTCGGGCGTGCCCTCCTTGACGATGATCAACTCCTCCCGCGCATGTTGGTGCGGCGGGTGCGACATTTTTCCCGGGTTGATGAGCGTGAAAAGTGGGTCAGGCCTCGCGCAATCACACTCACGGACTATTTCGTGATTCAGTGCGGACCCCATTTAGGTTGTGACGTGTCCCCTTGGACTGCGGTGGGAGGCGAAGCGCCACGCCGCTTTGGATGAACCGGTGGCCATGGCGGCGGCGGTCCTGGCCGCCGCAGAAGAATCCAAAGACGACTTAACGCGATCGCGTGATGTCAAAGTGGCCGGAAATGGGATATCTATTTCCCTGTCGCAGCGAGCAACCTTTCCCCCCAGGAGAGCGGACCGCGACAAAAACACTCCCCCCCGAGTTGAGCCACCCCCCCGGGCTTTGAAAGGCCGGCGATAATCGAGTTCCCCCCACTTCGATTGCCGCCGGCCCTTTTTGTGCCGAGGTTCCGCGTCCCCGCCGTTTCCCTTGCCGTTGGAAACCCCGGTCACATGGATCGGCAGTCCTCCGAGTCGCTCAGGTGCGTCGTATGTGCCGTTTTTCCGCGCATCCCGCCCTTTACAAGGCGGGTGATCCCTGCCACACACCTCGAAATTTAGCCGCGCGGACGGCAATTTCCCCAACCTTTTCAGACCATGCCCAAAGACACTTCGATTCGGAAAATCCTCGTCATCGGCTCCGGCCCCATCGTTATCGGCCAAGGCTGCGAATTCGATTATTCCGGCGTCCAGGCGTGCAAGGCTTTGAAGGAAGAGGGCTACGAAGTCATCTTGGTGAACTCGAATCCGGCGACGATCATGACCGATCCGGAGTTCGCGCACCGCACCTACATCGAACCGATCACCCCGGAAGTGGTGGAAAAAATCATCATCCGCGAGAAGCCCGACGCGCTGCTCCCAACTCTCGGCGGCCAGACGGCACTCAACACGTCGATGTCGCTCTTCAAATCCGGCGTGCTTGAGAAACACGGCGTGAAAATGATCGGCGCGAAGGCTGAGGCTATTGACAAAGGCGAGGACCGCCAGCTTTTCAAAGAGGCCATGATCAAGATCGGCCTCGACATGCCGCGCTCGGGCATCGCCCACACGATGGACGAAGCCCGCAAAGTCGCTGAGGAAATCGGCACGTTTCCGCTCATCGTCCGCCCCGCGTTCACCCTCGGCGGCCAAGGCGGCGGGATCGCCTACAACCGCGAGGAGTTTGAGGAAATCATCACCCGCGGCCTCGATCTATCACCGGTCTCGGAAGTCCTCATCGACGAGTCGCTGCTCGGTTGGAAAGAGTTCGAAATGGAAGTCATGCGCGACTGCGCCGACAACTGCGTGGTCATTTGCTCCATCGAAAACCTCGACCCCTGCGGCGTCCACACCGGCGACTCGATCACCGTCGCGCCGATCCAGACGCTAACGGATCGCGAATACCAGATCATGCGCGACGCGTCGTTCGCCGTCATCCGCGAGATCGGCGTGGAAACCGGCGGGTCTAACATCCAGTTCGCCACCGACCCGAAGACCGGCCGGATGATCGTCATCGAGATGAACCCGCGGGTTTCCCGTTCGTCGGCGCTCGCTTCGAAAGCCACGGGTTTCCCGATCGCCAAGATCGCCGCGAAACTTGCCGTCGGCTACACGCTTGACGAACTCCCTAACGACATCACCCGCGAAACGCCGGCTTCCTTCGAGCCGACCATCGACTACGTCGTCACCAAGATCCCGCGCTTCACCTTCGAGAAATTTCCGACCGCAAACCCGGTTCTAACAACCTCGATGAAATCCGTCGGCGAGGCGATGTCGATCGGCCGCACGTTCAAGGAGTCCATGCAGAAATGCCTGCGCTCGTTAGAGACAGGCCGCTGGGGTTTCGGCTTCGACAACAAGGACCCGCACTCGCCCACCCGCGACGAAATCGCCCGCAAGCTCCAGATCCCGAATGCCGAGCGCATTTTTTGGCTGCAAACCGCATTCGTGAACGGCTGGACGCTGGAGGAAATTTTCGACGCCACCCAGATCGACCCGTGGTTCCTCGGCCATCTCCAACAGATTGCGGTCGAAGGAATGGACATTGCTAACCATTCCGGAGAAAAAATCATCGCAGCGATTCCCGAGGCCGAGCGCACTCCAGCTCGCATTGGCAAGGAACTCTCCGGTCACATGCGCCGTTGGAAGAAGCTCGGTTTTTCGGACCGCCAGCTCGCCAAGGCATTCGACACAACCGAAGACCATATCCGCGAGGGACGTAAAAAGTTTGGCATCATCCCGACCTACCGCCTCGTCGATACCTGCGCCGCCGAGTTCGAAGCCTACACGCCTTATTTCTACTCCACCTACGGCGACGAAAACGAAGCCCGGCAGTCGGACAAAAAGAAGATCATCATCCTCGGCGGCGGACCTAACCGGATCGGCCAAGGCATCGAGTTCGACTACTGCTGCGTCCACGCCGCCTTCGCGCTGAAGGAACTCGGCTACGAGACCATCATGGTCAACTCGAACCCCGAGACCGTCTCCACCGATTACGACACGTCCGATAAACTGTTCTTCGAGCCCCTGACGTTAGAAGACGTCCTCAACATCTGCGACCAGGAAAAGCCCTTCGGCGTCATCGTCCAGTTCGGCGGCCAAACCCCGCTCAACCTCGCCGCCGACCTCGAACGCCACGGCGTCCCGATCATCGGCACCTCGCCGAAATCCATCGAACAGGCTGAAGACCGCAAGTTTTTCTCCGCGCTGCTCGACAAGCTCAACCTCAAGCAAGCCGAAGCCGGCACCGCCACCAACGAGGCGGAAGCCCTCGTCATCGCCAACCGCATCGGCTACCCGGTGCTCGTCCGCCCGTCCTTCGTGTTAGGCGGCCGCGGCATGATGATCGTTTATTGCGACACCGAACTCACCCGCTACATGCGCGAGGCCGTCATCGCCTCGCCCGAGCGCCCGGTCCTCGTGGACCGCTTCCTCGACAACGCCACCGAAGTGGACGTCGATTGCATTTCTGATGGAGAAACCTCCGTCGTCGGCGCGATCATGGAACACATCGAGCAGGCCGGCATTCACTCCGGCGACTCCGCCTGCGTCATTCCCGCGTTCACTCTATCCGATTCAATCAAGGCGGAAATCACCCGTGCCGCCATCGACCTTGCCCGCGAGCTTAAAGTCATCGGCCTGATGAACATCCAGTTCGCCGTCAAGGACGGGCAACTCTACGTCATCGAGGTCAACCCGCGCGCCTCGCGCACCGTGCCGTTTGTTAGCAAGGCCACCGGCGTGTCCCTCGCCAAGCTCGCCGCCAAGGTCATGGTCGGCGAAAAACTCAAGGACCTCGGCTACACTCAAACGATCATTCCGCAGCACTTCTCGGTGAAGGAAGCCGTCTTCCCATGGAACCGCTTCCCCGGCATCGACATCGTGTTAGGCCCGGAAATGAAGTCCACCGGCGAAGTCATGGGCATCGACGCCGACTGGGGCATGGCCTACGCCAAATCCCAGATCAGCGCCTTCAACCCGCTGCCCACCGAGGGCAACGTCTTCCTCTCCGTCGCCGATCTCGACAAGAACCGCGCCGTCGCCGTCGCCCGTGATCTGGTAGAGTTAGGTTTCAAGATTTACAGCACCGGCGGCACCCACACCCGCCTGGTCGCCGAAGGCATCCCGAGCAACCGCGTTTACAAAGTCGCCGAGCAAGCCCGCCCGAACATCGTGGACCGGATGAAAAACCAAGAGATTCATTTCATCATCAACACCCCGGCCAGCCACGAGTCCCGCGCCGACGAGATCCTGATCCGCTCCACCGCCATCGCCCAAAAGATTTCCCACGCCACCAACCTCTCCGCCGCCGAAGCCTCGGTGAAGGGGATGCGGTCGTTGAAGACCCGCGAGTTCACGGTGAAAAGCATCCAGGAGTATCACGCGTGAGGCGTTTCGCGGCGTATATGGAACAGGTGATTTTTAAATACATGTCGGCACAACGTGTATAGAAAAAGTCGGTTTTCTATGCAGATTCCAATGGATGAGTCTGCCAAAATTCTCCCACTTCAGCGTCTCTCGCCCCAGCGCTTTGAAACACCCGCCAGCCGCCACCTCGTGCGCACCAAGGCAGATTACTATCGATTGCTCCAGTCCGTCCGCACCCAAGACACTTGGGAGGAATGGATTCTCTACATGCTGACCGCCGTTGAGGAAACCTCTGTCGAGGCGATTGCCATCATCCAAGCGGTCAAGAATGCGCTGATGGAAACGAAGCGGAACATCCGCGCTGCCTACAAATTTTTTTACGTTGGTTTCCGAACGTGAGGAACCCTTCTTCGCCAGCAAAAATGCGGCGATGAACCGAAAATAGATCGAATCAATGCTATTGCGCTCGCGTCTCTAGTGGCGGATTGTAAAACAATAAATCAAGGAGAACACAATGAATCTACAAAAACACAAGCTTCTGTCGGGTCTCACCGGGCTGGTATTCGGCGGGGCGATGATCCTCTCGGGCATTGCGGTTGCCCAAGACGTTGCCGCAGCAGAAGGTGCCGAGGTCCAGACCCGGGGACCGATCCATGAGGCCTTCGCCGGGACGGTTTCATTCAATCCCGAGGTAGGAATCATCGTGGATCAGGCTCCACCAGCGCTGATTGAGGAGGTGCCACCGGAGGAGCGGTTGGAGGGCGACAATGTGGCGTGGATTCCCGGCTACTGGGGGTGGGACGAGGATCAAAGCGACTTCCTGTGGATCAGTGGGATTTGGCGGAATCTGCCGCCGGGCCGGGAGTGGGTTCCAGGCTACTGGGCAGAGACCGAAGGACGCCATCAGTGGACTTCCGGGTATTGGGAGGATTCCCAGACCACCGAAGTTTCCTATTTGCCGAAGCCGCCGCGCAGCGTCGAGGTCGGACCAAATATCGAGGCTTCGTCAAATGACCAAACTTGGGTTCCGGGCAACTGGGTCTATCGGGATGATCGCTATGCCTGGCGGACCGGACATTGGGTTGCCGCACGTGAGAACTGGTCTTGGACGCCTGCCTATTATCGCTGGACATATCGCGGCTATGTCTATGTGGATGGCTATTGGGACTATCCGGTCGTCCGGCGCGGAGTGGTGTTCGCACCCGTCCGCTTTAATGTAGGCTACCGTTCACGCCCCGACTTTTATTACACTCCCGCCACGGTCATCAGCCTGTCCGTGTTTACGAATCACCTGTTTCTGAGGCCGAATTATGGACACTACTACTACGGCGACTATTATGAACCGAGGTACCGTGACCGTGGATATTTCGCATCCTATTCCTATAACTCCAGTCGCTACGGTTATGACCCAATTTACACACAGTATCGCTATGAGAACCGCAACGACCGGAATTGGGATCGTCAGCGCCAGGATTATTATGAATATCGCCGCGACCATGCGGATGCCCGCCCGCCGCGCAGTTGGGCCGCCTTGAGTGCTCGTCCGCAGGGGGATCGCAATCGTGCTGACTATGAAGTTGCAGAGCGTTTCGACCGCGTTGTGAACACTCGTGACGGGGGAAGCCAACGCTTTCAAAAAGTGGATCAAAAGGACCGTGAGCGCTACGTCTCGCAAAGACAGGAAATCCGCAAATACGGCAAGGAACGGGAGCAGCTTGAAACCCGCAAGGATCAGCTTGATGCCACTGGTGGAAAAGAACGTTCCTCGGTAACCAAAGAGAAGATCCGTCGCTCGCCGGTTGCGGCCAAAAAATCCGATCGTTCCGACAAGGACGGCGGACCGCCAGAAAGATTGCAGCCCCGCGCCTCGGAGAAAATTCAGAAGACGGAGAAATCGGACCAAACAGGGAACAAACCAAGATCCACCGGCGAAGACTCGTCGAAGGCTAAACGTTCCAAGGATGGCACGGCGGACCGCGAGCCGGATTCCAGTTCGAAAGGGAAATCTAAAACGGATGCGGCCCCCGAAACCCGGGTGAAGCCGGGAGAAAAGCGTGAAAAGCAGTCGGCAGCCCAAGGTAAGGAAAAGCGTCAGGTTGACCCAAAATCCGGACGCAAGGCGACACCCGGCGACAAGCGCCAAGCCGACCCAACTCCGGAGCGCAAGGCGAACCCCACTCCGAAGCGCCAGGCCGACCCGACACCGGAGCGGCAGGCGAACCCCACACCGAAGCGCCAAGCCGAGCCGACTCCGGAGCGCAAGGCGAACCCCACACCGAAGCGCCAGGCCGACCCGACACCGAAGCGGCAGGCGAACCCAACACCGAAGCGCCAAGCCGAACCAACTCCTGAGCGCAAGACGGCTCCGACACCCAAGCGCGAAGCGGAACCGCAAGCGACCCGCAAGGCCGACAAGCCTCAATCCCGCCAGGCCAATTCTCAGCCCACGGAACAAAAATCCGAGAGAAAGGCCCAGCCGCAACGCCAAGCCGAGCCACGCCCGCAACCTCAAAAACCCAAGTCGCAACCACAGGCCGTTCCTAAGCAGAACAAAGTCCAGCCGGATGCGTCGAAGACGGAATCCACGGACCCCGACAAGAAGAAAAAGAAGGGAGTGGAATGACAATGCTTGGCATGGGGCGGGTATCTCCCGGTGAGATATCCGACCCATAGGCTGCGGGATCTTTATGATATCTTCATGGAAGCGTCCCGCCGGAGTTGCGGTTCAAGATGGATGTTTTCCTCGTGAAAGCCGCCGGCTTGATGGATCGTCACGGCGAGCGAGACCAACATCCGGTCGTAATCACTAGCATCAAGCAGGCTATGGGCTGCTTGCGGAAAGTGTAGGAACAGCGGTTAGAATTTCCGGCCTTCGTCGTATTCGAAGTAATCCAGCATCGTCTGGATTTCGTCGGGCCCCTCGAGTCCGCTTTCCTTTTTCCGGCGGGCGAGGATTTCCGAAGCGCCATCATTCCAGCCGACTTTTTTCAGGTATTGGTTCCAAATGAAAATGTCACCCTCGCTGAGTTTCCGGCCCGCGTCATGGCTCCACCGCAGGATTTCTTCGTCATCGCCGCCGACCAGCACGCGGGCCGCGAGGTCGGCATAATCCACTTGCAGGAAGGCCGCGCAACGGCCATCGAATCCCGAGCCGAGATTGTCGCAAAAGTCCGCTCTCAAGTCGCCGGTCGCGTTCAGCCGGATCTTGTCCAACATCCTGGCGAAATAAATCATGCCGAGGGTTTCCTGATAGGCGGAAATGGGTACGGATTCCATGGTTCTTTTGGCTAGAGTGGCGGTGCCGCCGGGCGAAACAGGTCCGCAAAATCTGGTGACCTTTGAATGATCGCAAGCCTGCTCTCCGGTGCAAGCCGACATTTTGCCATTCCCGGATAACCGCTGGCTCACGCGGAAGCTCACTTGGCCCGGCCTCCTCCCTTCCGCCGGGGATGGCGGGGGCGGGCATCGCTGGTTCCAGAACATGCCACCACCTAACTCTAGCGATTCGAGACGACTGCTCCGTGAGCCATTTGGGAAACGGATGGGTTTGGAAAGCAACTAAAGGTTTGTCCTAGCCTGTTCTGCGCGGTCGATTACGGGTGGACAAGTGTCTCGCCAATGGACCGTTTGTCCGCTGGCAGTACAGGCTGACTTTGCCGTGATTTCACCCCATGAAACATACCCGATGCTGAAGCCGCCCGATCTGGAACTGAGAATGAATCTGGCGGAAGTTGTCGATGTCGTGATTGTCGGGGGAGGCCCGGCAGGCCAAAGTGCCGCAGTATTGTTAGGCCGCAGTCTGCGCAAGGTGACCGTTGTCGATGCCAGCGCGCGGGAGATTGAATCGGAGTCGGGGTCAGAGGGCATTCCCGGACACGAGGGATCGATCACCAGCCATTCCCGGCGGGCGGGTTGCCGGCAGCTCCGCAAATTCAAAACGGTGAGTTATTTGCGTGCGACCGTTGAAGATGTGGAACAAAGCCGAATTGGCTTCACGGTTCATTGTAGCGACGGAACAACCCTCATCACCCGGACTCTCCTGCTGGCCTCTGATGTTGTCGCTCCGACACCAGCCATCACGGGTGCGGAGCAGTTTTACGGCAGCTCGCTGCACCAATGTCCTCATTGTGATGGTTGGGAGCATCGCGGTCGGACAATTGGTGCCTTGGGAGCAGACGAGGCCGCCGTGGATCTGGCGCTCAAACTTTTGCAATGGAGTCCCCGGGTGACCTTGTTTGCCAATGGGGGGATGATTGGCACGACGTGCCTGAAGCGATTGGAGAAAGCCCGGATCCAAGTGGTGCCGGGAAAAGTTAGTGCGCTTGAAGGCCAAGACGGGAAACTCGAACGACTGCGAATTGGAAAGGCCTCATCCCATCCTTGCGAGGCACTGTTTTTCGCCGCCCCTCGAAAATACCATAGCTCGCTCGCCGCCCGTCTTGGATGTGACTTGGAACGAATGCCCGGAGCCGTTTACTGGAGGCCTGATGGAGACGGGGTCATCCAAGAGTTGTTCGTGGCAGGAAGTGACTTGAATCCCCGTGAAATCCCGGTCATCGCCGCCAGTGAGGGCCTCAAGGCGGCCAAGTCTGCCTGCGCATGGCTGCTTGAAGCCGATCAATCAGCCCGCGCGATGACCGCCGTTGCATCGGGCACGCAGGTTCTCCGCAAACCCGGGGTTTTACGCCGGATGACCATCCGATAACTTCCGCCGATGAAGCTGATAGATCATGGGATTGCATCCGTTCCGGCGGTGAATCGACGACCGTCAGGGAGAGGTCCCCACCCCCCCACGAGTTCTCCGTGATGGATCGCATTGCGCGCCATTTGAGCTGGCCATCCCGCACTCGTCTGATTGACTGCGAGCGACTCTCGATGAAAAATTCCAATACTTTGAGAACAAAAGATACCGGCATGAAAGGAACCCGAGAGACGCGATGAAACAGATCTTCTTGGTGGACGATCATCCAATGCTTCGCGAGGGCTTGCAGCGCCTGATCGAGCAACAACCCGAGTGGCAGGTCTGCGGCGAATCCGATACCGCCGCCAGAGGACTCGAAGCGATCCTGCGCTTGTCTCCGGATCTGGTGATCACAGATATTTCCCTGCCGGACAAAAATGGTTTGGAACTGATCAAGGACCTGCAAGCGCTTTCCCCCACGATCCCGGTCCTGGTTTTCTCGATGCACGACGAGATGCTCTACGCGGAGAGGGCGATGCGTGCCGGTGCCAAGGGCTATCTCATGAAGGGTACGACGACCGACGCGCTGGCGGAAGCCATCGCAAGCATTTTGGCCGGAGGCGTTTCCTTGAGCCGCCGCGTCAGCGATCACATCCTGCAACACTTGTCTGGAGTCCGCACCCCGGCCAAGTCCGGCTTGCAAAGCCTGACTGACCGCGAACTGGAGATTTTCGAGTTGATCGGAAGCGGCAAGTCCAGCACCCAGATTTCGGATCAGCTCCACATCAGTCCAAAGACGGTGGACGCCCACCGCGCCAATATCCGGGCCAAGCTGGCCCTCGCGGATGGATCGTCCTTGTTGCGGGAATCCGTCCTCTGGGTGGAACTTGGGACTGCGGGCTAACGTCTGTTAGCTGGTGCGGGATTCGGTTTGGAGCGACGGCTTGCCCGAGGACTTGGACTCGCCGATCGAACATCTTACCTGACAGCCGCCGTTGGTGCCGCGGACGACCGTGAGTTGGGCACCGATGAGCCGGGCACGGTACTGAAAAAGGTGCAAGCCGATCCCCGACCATTTCCCGTCTTCCGGCTGCACGAAGCCGCTGCCGTCGTCGGTCACGGTGAGGGTGGAGACGCCGTCCCGCACCGTGCAATCGATCGCGATGTTGCGGGCCTTGCCGTGCTTGAGCGCGTTGCTGATAGATTCCTGGACGATCCGATAGAGGTGGATTTCCACGGCTTTATCGAGCTTGAACTCTTCATCCGCAGACAGCCGGCAGGTGACCCCACCGAGCATCTCGGTGCGGTTCGCGAGTTCCTGAAGCGAGAGATTCAAGCCGCCGCGCTCCAGCTCCACGGGATAGAGCGATCTGGCCAGATTGCGCGTGGTATTGATGACTCCGGAGAGAAACGTTTCCAGCCTGGCGGCATCCGCCGCGCAGGGATGTGACTCGACTTTGAGGCGGCTCGAGAGAATGCCCATGATGATCGACATGCCGACCAACTGCTGCCCGAGGTCGTCGTGCAGATCCTGGCCGATCTGCGCTTGTGCCCGCTCGCCGATATCGAGGATTTCCTCCTCCAGCCGCCGCCGCTCGGCAAACTCCCTTTGGAGTTCCCTCATGGTCATCTTGATGACCTCGGTGCGTTCCTCCACGAGCGATTCAAGCTGGTTGTTGAAGCGTCTCAACGCGTCTTCCGACTCGCGCCGCCCGGTCACGTCCTGAATGATGCCGGTGATGCGGACCAGCTTGCCGGTCGCATCGTCAATCGCCCGGCCGCGGGTCTGCAGCCAGCGCACCGTGCCATCGGGCCAGAGCGTGCGGAATTCCATTTCGATGTCCACCTGGTTCTCCAGCGCGCGCGTGGCCTCTGCGGGAACGTGGGCGCGGTCCTCCGGATGAATCGTGGCAAGGGCGGCCTCCATGCTGACATCCGAGTCGCGGGGCAGGCCGGTCATCTCGTTGCAGCGCTCGCTCCAGACCAGTGTGCGGGTGAATTGATCCCAGTTCCAAATGCCGAGCTGCCCGGCATCGATCGCCAGCGCCAGCATGTTCTCGCTTTTCCTGAGGGACGCCTCCGCCTGTTTGCGGTCGGTGATGTCGCGAAAATAAACGGACAAGCTTTCGTCGGACGGGTAACAATGGCACTCGAGCCATAGATTGAATGGCTCCGGGTAATAATCCTCGAAGTGGACGGGTTGGCCGGTCTCAACCGCGCGGTGATACTCCTCGAAATGTTTGGTGCCCTTCGTGTGCGGGAATAATTCCCAAAGGCAGCCGCCCAGGAGCTGCTCCGGGCGAATGCCGAGGATGTTCGCGGCTTGTTCGCTGAAGTAGGTGAAGCACCAATTGCGGTCGAGCACCGCGAGACCGTCGGTGATGCTGTTGAGGATACCCTGCAGCTTCTCGTTGGTTCGGCTCAACTCCGCCACCGCCTGTCGCCGCTGACGGCGCGCCTCGGCGTCGCCCAACTCACGGGTCACCGCTGGCGCGAGCCGTGCCATCCCGTCCTTCAACACAAAATCGTGGGCTCCGGCTTTCATCAGGGCGACGGCCTGTTCTTCACCGACCGCGCCCGAGACGAGGATGAACGGCAAGTCCAGCCCGGACGCCCGGATCAGTTCCAGAGCCGCAAGGGCAGTGAAGCGTGGCAACCGGAAATCGCAGAGCACCACGTCCCACTCGTGGGTGGCCAGCGCCGCAGTCAACTCGGCGGCCGTCTCGACCCGCTGCGACTGCGGCTCGTAGCCGCCTTGTTGCAACTCGCGCAGCACCAGACGCGAGTCCGTCTCGCTATCCTCTACCATCAATACTCGCAGGGGGGTGTTCATCAGTGGCATGCTTCGGTGGATGGGATGTCAAAATGCGGATGCATGTCAATCCCGGTGTCACGAGTCGCACCCGTTGCGGGGTTACGTTAGAATAACCGAGCGGATGATGCAAAGTTCATCCGGCATCGTACCTAATAGTGGTAGCAGCGAGCTGAATTCCTGGCTGGATTTTCCATATCTTTGGAAACCGTGCTGGGGAGCGAAGCAATTCAACGGCTTGCCCTGCAACTGGGCGATTTGCTGGCCCTTGGTCATGCTCTCCGGCATCGGCTTGCCGTCCATTTTGGCGAGGACCGGCTTGTAGTCGAAAGTCTCCAGATGCGATGGCCCATCGGGAGCGGCATCCTTGACGAATGCCTCCACCTCAGCGGGCGGGGCCGGGAGACCATGCAGATCTGTGTAGAGGCGACGAATCAGGCGGATTCTTGAAATCGCACCGGTCCTCGCGATTCCGGGAAATCACGACATCGCCGTGGGAGAGGATCTCGTGCGGAAGACGGTGGAGGCTTCGGAGGCGGTATGGATGGTCGGTCTAACTATAGATTTCCAATTTGGAGAATGGGTTATCGCAATCTCGGGGCCGGGTGGACGCGCGAATCCGGATGCGGATGTAAGCGTGCTCTGCGCACACAACCCGTCGATCTGATTCCGGTGCGCTGGGGTTGTCCGCGGGAAATCATCCTTTGCATCCTGTGAGCGGGCTGATAGATCGGAGGAAATGAGACCGGAGATCGCGACAGTCGCTGGCCAGCGCCGGGACCGGATCGGAAAATCCGCAGGGCACGGCTGGCTGGGTGTTCCCGCCGCGCTGACGGCGCTCGCGGTGAACGGGCGGTTTTTCGCGGCGCGGCAGCCGGGCACGCCGCTGCGGGTACTTTCATTGATCGCGATCGATGCGCCGTTGCGGCAATGCGGTTAGACGCTATTGCGAGAGCGTCAACAGCGTCTCACTGGCGGCGTTGTGGGCGTTGGCGCGTGCCAGGAGCCTGGCGGTCGCGGAGGTGGAAATCGAGCGCGAGGCCGACTTGCGGCTGCTATTCCAAATCGTGATGCAGAGATAAAGCGTCACACCACCGGTTGGCCAATGAGGTCGCGGACGCGGCCGGCGATGACTCCGGCCAGGTTCTCCTCGCCTTCCTCGCGGAGGAAATCGCAGTAGTTGGAGGCGACGGCTTCGAGGTCGGGAGTGTATTCCGGGCCGAGTGCTTCGTAGCCGGCGAGTGCTTTTTCGAAATGGCGGCGGGCCCACGAGCGGTCGCCGGTGTTGAGCAGGGCGAGCGCGAGATTGTTGTGGGACTGGGCGGTGTCCGGGTGTTCCTCGCCGAGCAGGTTACGGCGGGTTTCCAAGGCGATCATGTGCATTTCGCGGGATTGTTCAAAAAATCCGGATGCTTGATAGAGCGCGCCGAGGTTGCTTGAGACGGTGGCGGTTTGCTCGTTGTCTTGGCCGAGTTGCGAGTGGAGGATTTCCAGGGCCCGCAGGAAATGGGATTCTGCGGCTTCGAGATTTCCCGAGGCCTTGGCAATGAAGCCCAAGTTGTTGGACATCGCCGCGATATCGAGCGACAACGGGGGTTCGTTTTTCTCAAAGTATTCAATGGCGCGCTGCCAGTGGCTGACGGCCTTTTCCTCCTCGTCGAGTCCGTCATAGGCGGCGCCTTGGCCGGCATGGAGCCGACCGACCTGGCCGAACCGATCGGGCCGCTCCTGCAATTGATCGATCGCCTGGCGGTAGTCTTCGCGGGCGAGTTCGAAGTTGCCCAACTCGCGATGGACGTCGCCGCGGAGTTCGAGGGCCGAGGCAAAAGCGTCGATGCTGTCAAGATTGGGGCCGAGGGTTTGTTGGGATTTTTCGACCGCGGCGTTCGCGGCATGAAGCGCCTCGTCGAGGTTTCCAGCGGCGCGCAGGGATTCCACGCGGTCTTGAAGAATGCCAATGAGGGTAGCTGTCGGGGAGTCCATAAGTGTGGGGTTGAAGTCATTATTCGCGAATTTCGTC
>JANOZJ010000274.1:0-4491 GCA_031429315.1 Akkermansiaceae bacterium | reverse complement strand
TCGTTGTGGGAATGGGGCGCGTCATCTCCAGATCGAGGTGCTGCACCCAGATTTGGCCGGTGGGAAACGTCCACAGGCCGTCGCGGGACCAAGCGAGCGAACCCGCGCCGGGGACGCTGAACCAGCGGCGTTTGTCGGCATAGTCGCTCCAGAACGGAAGGTTGACGGAATACGGCAGCAAGCCGGGGGAAGGCGAGAGGTCGGCTAGATCGGCGAACAGATTGGTTGCACTGAGCGTGGCGGGAAAGCTGGTGGTGTCCGTGACGGCGGCGAGCCGCAGCAGGCGGTTGCCGGCGTAGTCGGCCATCAGCACGTCACCATTCGAGGGATCGGGAGCGAATGCGACGATGCCGGTCTTGCCGAGGATGCGGGTGACGGTGGGTGGGCTTGCCCCGTTGCGCGTGAGCGACCAGACGTTTCCCGAGACGTAGTCGGCGAAAATGTATGCCCCGGTTAGGCCGGCCAAGCGCGTGCCCCGGTAAACGAACCCGCCGGTGATGCAGTTTCCGGTGATCGTGGTTAGACCGTGAGAGTATTCGAAAAGCGGATCGAGCGAAGTGAAACCGACCGGAGGGGCGGCGTGCGGCGGATTCGACGCCAGATAAGGCCCGGTGATGGTGCCCTCGCGATAGACCCAGCCGTAATTGCCGCCGCGGGTGATGACGTTGATTTCCTCGCGCAAGTTAAAGCCGACATCGCCGCACCAGAGTTCGCCGTTCACGTCGAAGGAAAAGCGCCACGGGTTGCGCAGGCCCACCGCCCAGAATTCACTGCGGACCGCGCTCGGGGCGACTGACAGTCCGTTGAAGGTTGTCGCGCCGACAAACGGATTGTCCGCTGGCACTTCGTAGGCTGGTTTGCCGCCATAGAGAGGAATGGCCGGGTGGGTGTTAGGTGGGATGTTGGCGTCGTCCGGATCTACCGGGTTTCCGCCTGTGATTTCATCGCCTTCGAGGTTGACGTCGATCCGCAGGAGGCCGGAGAAGTAGTCCTTGTCGATTCGTTGGCTGTTGAAGCCGTTGTCGTTCTGACTTCCTTCGTCGCCGAGTGAAATGTAAAGGAAGCCATCCGGCCCGAAGTGCAGGTCGCCGCCGTTGAGATCGGGGTAGTCGTCGAGTTGTTGGATCAGGATCAGCTCGGAGCCGAGGTTGACCGTCGGCGCGGCGGAGGTGGGGTTGCTCATGGTGAGCCGCGAAACCCGTACGTAGGTCAATCCGCTCACGGTGACCGAATAGAAGATATAGCAATAACCGTTGCTCGCGAAGTTCGGGTGGAAGGCGAGGCCGAGGAGGCCTTGCTCGCTGTTGATGCTCAAGGATTCCGCAGGGAGCCGTCCATTGAAAAGCCCGCCCACCGCGGCGGAAAGGGTGAGTAGAGTGGATGAGGTTGGAGTGGTGGCCGTCACGTTAGGGATGACGGACAGGGTGCCGCCTTTGGTGCAAACAAACACGCGCTGCGTGTCACCGGGCGGTGTGGCGAGGGAGGTTGGCCCGGTGAAGCTTAGACCCGAAAATGCGTTAATCGCTTGAATCGCCACAGGCGGCGGAGTCGCTGGCATGCTCAAACCCGGATTCTCCACCCGTAGGCCGTTGGCAAAGGAGATTGTCACGGTGGTGGCGGATGATATTCCCCCAGGCCCGCCGACCCGGTAGATGAAGCTGTCGGCGGTCGGATTGCCGCCCGAGTGGGTGTAGAGGATTTTACCCGTGCTATCCGGTGCCGCAGTCCCGAACTGCGGGTTTTGGAGGACTGTCACGGTGGTTGGACTGAGGGTGCCGGTATCATTCGCCAGCACGTCGATGCGGGCTTTCTGGCTGCGGTGCATCGAGATCGAGTCGTTCGCGGCGACGGGTGGCGGAAATGCCGGGTTGGGTCCGGCAAGGTAGCTTGCGCTAATTTCAGCAGGACTCATCGCATGGTTGTAAAGCCGGACCTCGTTATAAGTGACGTTGGCAGTGTAATCGAAAATGCTGTATTGGGAGCGGCCGAGCCAGTTGTTGACGTCTTCCACCGAGGAAAGTCGGAAATTCACGTCTGTCGTCGTCGCCAGAATCCCGTCTCGATACCAAGCGAGCTGTCCACCGCTGGAGCTGAAAAATCCGGCACCTTCGGTGTAGATGATGACGAAGTGATATTGGGTCCCGGGGTTGAGGGTAAGGTTGGTATCGCTGGTCTGTTCCGTCGCGCCATTGATCCGCCCGACTAACCGCTGGGTATTGGCAGTAGCGTCGCGATTGATGGCAAGCGTCACATCATCGCTCGAAACGGTGTTGCCTGGAGAAGCTGTGGCCGTCGATAGGACCTCTCCCGGAGCGGCTCCAGCCCCCTGGGCGGCCGGGTTGCCGGTGAGATCCATCCGGCCGAAGTCAAACAGCCGCTGCCAATTCTTGGCCGCGACCGGAGTTGCCCAAATTTCCAGAGTGAAGTTGGTCTTCGATGAAATGAGGCCGTTGGGAAGATCGACGTAAGCCGAGATGGCCGCAGGTGTCAGGTTGCCGGTGGTGTTGCCGGGCAGGGTCAGCGCCCCCGCTGCGAACATCGCACCGTTACCGACAATCACCGCATTCTGACCGCTAACCGAATCGGCGACGACCGATCCCGAAGGGCCGGCTCCGTTCGCATTGCTGAACGACCAACGGTTCGTCATTGCGGCACCCAATGGGAGAATAAACAGAAACACGCATGCGGCGAGGAAGCCATGCGTCGATGGCTTCCGATTCAAGAGATCATTCGTCATTGGGTCATTTCGGTTGGTTTATTTCATAGGTCAATGGCGGGGGGCTGTTCCGCAGCTTTTGCGATGCGGAGGAGTTGGGCCTCGCCTAGGTGTGGGGCGAGGATCTGGAGGCCGACGGGAAGGTTTTTCCCGCCGTCGAAGTCGGTGCTGCCGCAGGGAATGGAGATGCCGGGGATGCCGGCGAGGTTGGCGGCGAGGGTGAAAATGTCGGAGAGATATTCCTGGAGCGGATCGCCCGAAATGCTGCCGATCTTGCGGGCGGGACTTGGGGCGACGGGCGAGAGGATCGCATCGACTTTCAAGAATGCATTCTCGAAGTCCCGGCGGATCAGGGTGCGGACTTTTTGGGCGTGGCTGTAGTAGGCGTCGTAGTAGCCGGAGGAGAGGACATAGGTGCCGAGGATGATCCGGCGCTTGACCTCGGGGCCGAAGCCTTGCTCGCGGGATTTCTTGTAGAGGTCGAGGATGTCGGCTGGGTTTGACGCGCGGTGGCCGTAGCGAATGCCGTCGAAGCGCGAGAGATTCGACGAGGCCTCAGCCGGGGCGATGATGTAGTAGGTGGCGACGGCGTGCTCGGTGTGGGGCAGGGAAATCTCGACGATTTCCGCGCCCTGGGCGGCGAGGGCTTGGATGGCGGCCTCGACGTTTTTGCGGACTCCGGGGTCGATGCCTTCGCCGAAGTATTCCTTGGGGATGCCGAGCTTGAGGCCTTGCACGCCGTCATTGAGGCCAGACAGGTAATCCGGGACGGGGGCGTCAAGGCAGGTGGAATCCTGCGGATCGCCACCGGCGATGGCCTGGAGGATGAGGGCCGCGTCCTCGACCGATTGGGTGAGCGGGCCGATCTGGTCGAGCGATGAGGCGAAGGCGACAAGTCCGTAGCGGGAAACGCGACCGTAGGAGGGTTTCAGTCCGACCACGCCGCAATGCGAGGCGGGTTGGCGGATGGAGCCACCGGTGTCGGAACCGAGGGCGGCGATGGCAGTGAGATCCGCGACGGCGGCGGCGGAGCCACCGGACGAGCCGCCGGGAACGCGGTCGTGATCGTGCGGGTTGCGGGTGGTTTGGAGGGCCGAGTTCTCGGTGGAGGAACCCATCGCGAATTCGTCCTGATTCATTCGGCCGAAAGGAATGGCCCCTGCGGCCCGCAGCTTGCGGACGACGGTGGCGTCGTAGGGAGAGATGAAATTCTCAAGGAACTTCGAGCCGCAGGTGCAGGGCTGGCCTAGAACGTTGATGTTGTCCTTGATGGCGACGGGAATGCCGCCGAGGGGCAGGCTGAGGTCGGCATTGGCCGCTTCGGCGAGGGCGGATTCAAGGTGGTGGGAAAGATAAGCGCCGGTGCGGCCGTCGCGGGCGGTGATTTCTCCGGCGAGTTGTTCGAGAATGGCGGCGGGCGTGGTTTCTCCGGCGAGGAGTTGCCGGCGGAGAGTGGTGATGGTCATTGGACGAAGATTTGAAATTTGAGATCCACTCAGGCGTCGGTGACGACTTTGGGGACGCGGATCTTGCCTTGGGCTTGGTCGGGTGCGTTTTGAAGCATGGCAGCCTGCGACAGGCTTTGGTGCGGGACGTCATCGCGCATTTTTCCGAACACGGCACTGGCGTGGGAACTTGGGTCGATGCCGGAAACGTCAAGTTTCGAAAGAGCCTCGACGTAGCCGAGGATGGCTTCGAGCTGCGGCTGAAAGGTAGTTACTTCTTCATCGCTGAGTTCAAGGCGGGCGAGATTGGCGACGTAGCGGACATCGATA
>JANOZJ010000273.1:0-3427 GCA_031429315.1 Akkermansiaceae bacterium | reverse complement strand
GGCCAGCCCGAACTGGCGGATAAATATCTCCAGCTCGTCCTCGGCAACGCGGGAATGGAAGACTTCCGCCCCGACGCCCAAACCGCGATGATGGGCAATTTATTCGCCAAAAAACAATACCGCGAGGTCATCGAGATCTTCCGCCGCAGCACCATGAAGGCCGCCGGCGACAAGGAAGCCAACCGCCTGATGATCGCCGCCCGCGCCTACATGCGCTTGAAGCAGCCCAGCGAGGCGCTCCAACTTTTCCGCGATGTCGAGAAGCTGGTGAGACCGGAAACGGATCAGGCTTTTTTCGCCGCGTATTACCGGCTGTTATGTTTCTTCGAAATCGAAGGCCGCCATGTGCCCGATCAGGTGGATGCCTTTCTCCAACTCTACCGCAAGGCGCGCCCGGATGATCCCCGCATCCACACCGCGCTGATGATGAAAGCGGAAACCTTGTTCACCAACAAGGAGAGCGCCGCCGCAGCCAAGGTTTACAGCGAGATCAACGCCGCTATCGTCAGTGAGAAAAACCGCCCCGGCCTGCTCTATCAGCGCGGCTGGTGTCTATCGGAAGCCGGTGACGCCCAAGGCGCGATCCGCTCGCTGACCGAATTCATCAACAAGTATCCCGCCGATGCCCGCATCCCTTCCGCCCTTGCCAAGCGCGCGAAAGCCTACGTCGAGGTCGCCGAACCCGCCAAGGCGATCGCCGATTTCGACCGTCTAACCGCCACTCCCGGCACCCCCGACGACCTGACGTCGTTTGCCTGGTTGGAGTCCGCCCGCATGCGCCGGGCGGACAACAACATCCCGGACATGATCATCCGCTACCAGGGACTGCTGAAAAACGTCAAGAGCCTCAGCGACAACCTCCAAGGCGAGGCCAACTACTGGATCGGCTGGGGACTCGTCAAAACCAACGCCGCCAAGGACGCTGTTAGCTACCTCGATAGAGCCCGCACCCTGCGCCCGGACGCTTACCTCAAACATGCCGGAGTCCTCCTCGCCCTCGGCTACTTCGCGTCCCAGGACCCGGCGAAACTCGCTGCGGAAATCAATCTCGCCATCGCCGGCAAATACGAGGCGGACATCCCCGACCAAGCGATCCAGTGGTCCGGCATGCAGTCCTACAATGCCGGCGATTTCACCTCCGCCGCCAAGTCGCTCGCCCTCGTTTCCACTCCCGAGGAACCCCGCGAAACACCCAAGGAAGTCTGGCGCTATCTCGCCAAGGCGCGCCTCGAAGCCGGCGATCCCGAGGGCGCTCTAACCGCCGTCAACAACGTCCTCGTTGTCGAAGACAACTCCGGTTGGAAGGCGGACGGACTGCTCGATCGCGGTCGCGCCCTGTTCGCCCTCAAGCGCACCGCGGAAGCCCGCAAGGCGGCCGACGAAGCCATCGCCCTTCGCCCGCAGGGCCACACCAGCGCCGGCCTCAATATCCTCGACGGCGACCTCGATCTCCAGGCGGGCAATGCCAAGATGGCTGCCGGCAAGTATCAAATCGTCGTCCAGTTCAACGTTGACGACAAGGAACTCAAGCCCCTCGCGCTGTGGAAACTCATCCAGGCGCTTGAACTGCAAGGCGACAAAGCCGAGGCGGAAAAATATCGCCAGCAACTCACAACCGAGTTCCCCGCTTGGAAGCCACCTGCCCACTGAGCAATCTTTCCCCGAATTTCATCGAATCTCTCCATGACCCCTCCTGCCGCCAACGCTCCCGCGAAACCCACCAAGCGCAAATCCGAAAACGCCTGGTCTCCCGAAAAATCCTCCGAACTTTACGGCGTCGAGACCTGGGGCCACGGCTTCTTCGGCGTCAACAAGAACGGCCACGTCACCGTCCGCCTTGAGGACGACCAAGCCCAGGCCGAGGTCTCGCTCTTCGAAGTCATCGACGGCCTCCGCGACCGCGGCACCCACCTGCCCGTGCTCCTCCGTTTCCGCGACCTGCTTCATTCCCGCATCGCGGAAATCAACGAGTCCTTCCGCAAGGCGATCAAGGAAACCAAATACCGCGGCGAATACCGCGGCGTCTATCCGATCAAGGTCAACCAGCAGCGTCAGGTCATCGAGGAGATCGCCGAGTTCGGGAAACGCTACCATTACGGCCTTGAGGCCGGCTCCAAGCCCGAACTCATCGCCGCGCTCGCACACATGCACGACCCCGAGGCTTATCTCATTTGCAATGGCTACAAGGACGAGGAATTCATCGACCTCGCACTCCAGTCGCAGAAAATGGGCCTGCGCATCATGCTCGTGTTAGAAATGCCCAGCGAGCTCGACCTCATCCTCGCACGCTCGCGCAAGCTCGGCATCCTGCCCAACCTCGGCGTCCGCGTCCGCCTCTCCACCAAGGGCTCCGGCCACTGGCAGGACAGCGCCGGCGACAAGTCCGTCTTCGGCCTCAGCGCCTCCCAGGTCATCGCCGTGGTCGATCAGCTCAAGGACAACGGCTACATCGGCTGCTTGAAAATGCTGCATTACCACCAGGGCTCGCAGATTCCTAACATCGCCGCCATCCGCGAGGGCGCCACCGAGGCGGTTAGAATGTATTGCGACCTCGTCAAGGAAGGCGCGCCCATGGGCGTACTCGACATCGGCGGCGGCATGGCCGTCGATTACGACGGCTCGCACACCAATTTCCACTCGTCCTGCAACTACTCCGTCGCGGAATACTGCACCGACATCGTCGAAGTCATCTCGCAGATTTGCGACAAGGCTGGTGTCCAACACCCGAACCTTATTTCCGAATCCGGCCGCGCCGTCGTCGCCTACTATTCGGTGTTGGTCTTTAACATCCTCGACGTCACCACCGCCCAGACCAGCGAGGAAGCCCCGCCGATCCCGGAAAACGCCCCGCAGAACCTCATGAACATCATCGAGGTGAACAAGGTCATCAACAAGAAGAACCTCCAGGAGTGCTTCAACGATGCCATGTATTACCGCGACCAGATGCGCGCCCAGTTCTTCTATGGCGCCGCCACCCTCCGCGAGCGCGGCCTCGCGGAAGCCTGGTTCTGGCACATTCTAACACGCATCTCCAACCTCATCGCCGAACTCGACGACATTCCGGAAGACCTCCGCGAGCTTTCCTCCACTCTCGTCGATTTCTATTACGGCAACTTCAGCCTCTTCCAATCCCTCCCCGATTCCTGGGCCATCGACCAGGTCTTCCCCGTCATGCCCATCCACCGGCTCGACGAAAAACCCCGCCACCGCGCCGTCCTCGCCGACATCACCTGCGACTGCGACGGCAAGATCGACCGTTTCATCGACAAGGAGGACGTCGCCAAAGTCCTCCCGCTCCACGACTTCAAACAAGGCGAGCCCTACTACCTCGCCGTCTTCCTCGTAGGCGCCTATCAGGAAACCCTCGGTGACCTCCACAACCTGCTAGGCGACACCAACGTCGTCGGCGTCCACCTCGAAAAGGGCA
>JANOZJ010000272.1:0-43506 GCA_031429315.1 Akkermansiaceae bacterium | reverse complement strand
TTGGCAGGCCGAGGGCAGTGCCTTCGGGCTAGCTCCGATCGCCGGAAAAACCGACGACATGGCGCGGCGATTCACCGCTTACGCCAGTGAAAGTCTGGTCGCGTCCACGCACGGCGGCGCTGCCGCCATGGGCAGCCTGACCTCACCGGAATTCACCATCAAGGAGTCCTACATCACCTTCCTCATCGCCGGTGGAAACGTGGCGGGCAAGACCGCAGCGCAGCTCGTCATCGACGGCAAGGTGGTGCGCGAGGCGGTCGGAAAAGGCAGCCTCCGCTTGGAAGCGGCGCTGTGGGATGTGACCGAGTTCAAGGGTCGGCCAGCAAAGGTCCGCCTGCTCGACGACGAGGCCGCGACCGGTGGCTTCATCGGTGTGGACCACGTCATTTTCACGGACTCTCCGAACCAGAAATTTCCAAGCACGACGCGCGAGGGCAAGGCCTTCGTCGAGGGCCTGGTCCCCACCACTGTGGTCGCCGGGGTCAATCTTCCCGCCGATAGCACGCTGAAGGTCGAGGCCACTTACCAGGACCAGAAAATCACCTCGCCCACCGCGATCACCTTCGACGAGCAAGGCCGCATCTACGTTGCCGAAACCCACCGCTTCCGCCATGGCATCGAGGACGACCGCAACCATCTCTACTGGTATTTCGATGACCTTGCCGCGAAGAAAACCAGCGACCGCCGGGCGCTGCATGAGAAATGGAAGGGCAAGCTCCCAATCGAAAAACTAACTGAAAAATCCGAGCTCATCCGCCGCCTCGCGGACACCGATGGCGATGGCAAGCTCGATGAATCCAAGGTCTTCGCCGACGGCTTCAATGACGTGTTAGACGGCACGGCGGCCGGAGTGTTTTTCTACGAAGGCAGCCTGTATTTCGCCTGCATTCCGAAAATCTACATGCTGAGCGACACCAACCGCGACGGCACCGCCGACGAGCGCAAGGTGGTCGAGGAAGGCTTCGGCGTGCGCGTCTCGCTCTCCGGCCACGACATGAACGGCTTCACCCTCGGTCCGGACGGGCGGATCTATGGCACCATCGGCGATCGCGGCATGAGCCTGATCACCAAAGAAGGCGTGTCCTGCGACTATCCGAATGAAGGCGCGGCGTTCCGCTTCGAGCCGGACGGCACGGGATTCGAGCTTTTTCACACCGGCCTGCGCAACCCCAAGGAAATCGCCTTTGATGCGTTGGGCAACCCCTTCACCGTCGATAACAACTCCGATCAAGGCGATGCCGCGCGCGTCGTCTATCTGGTAGATGGCGGCGACTCGGGTTGGCAAATGGAGCACCAGGCGATGCACACGTTCCATCGCCAGATCGGCCTCAAGGATCACCCGCCGAGCCGCTGGATGGATGAAAAGATGTGGGAGTTGGAAAACCCGCAGCAGCCGGCGTTCATACTGCCGCCGTGCGCCCATCTCACGTCCGGCCCGTCCGGACTAACAGTCAATCCCGGCGTGGGATTCCTGGAAAGTGAAGCCGGGCGTTTCCTCGTCTGCGACTACCGCGGCGGCAGCGCGAACTCCGGCGTCTGGTCGTTTGAAATGAAGCCCAAGGGCGCGGGCATGGAAATGACCGACTCCCGCCAGTTTGCCTGGGGCATCGCCGCCACCGACGTGGAATATTCGTGGGATGGGAAAATTTACATCAGCGACTTCATGGGCGGTTGGGAATCCCACGAGGACGGCCGCCTGCTGTCGCTGGACGCCGGCGAAAAAACCTGGCACGCCGAGGACGCCGCGAGCACCGCGAGGCTCATGAAAGGCGGCTTCGAGCAACGCAGCTCCGCCGAACTCGCGAACCTCCTCAAGCACCTCGACGCCCGCGTCCGCCTCCGCGCCCAGCTCGCACTCAGCCGCAAGAGCGACGCCTTCAAGCGCTTTTCCGAGGCCACCGAGTCGTCGAACTTCATGGTCCGCATCCACGGCATCTGGGGCCTCGGCATCCTTTCCCGGCGCGGATCCTCGCCACTGCCCGCAGTCGAGTTCGGCAGCATCCCGCTCGCCAAGAACTACGCCGAGGCGGAAGAAAAGCTCGTTGCCCTGCTCAAGGACAAGCACCCGGAAATCCGCGCCCAAGCCCTTCGCGTCCTGGGCGATGTCAAAGCCGACACCATCCCGGTACCGTTAGGCCCGCTGTTGGCCGACGAGTCCCTGCGGGTCCGCTTCTTCGCCGCCCTCTTCGCCGGCAAGCGCAAACTCATCGGCTACTACGGCCCGATCTGCGACCTGCTTCAGCAAAACGACAACCGCGACGTCTATCTCCGCCACGCCGGAATCTTCGCGCTCCAGAACATCGCCGCCAATCCCGCCATTCTAACTGCCCTCGCCAAATATGAATCTCCCGCCGTCCGCCTCGCCGCGACCGTCGCCCTGCGGCGCATGAACAGCCCGGCCATTTCCGCCTTCATCAACGATCCCGACACGAAGGTCGCGGACGAGGCGATCCGCGCGATTTGCGACAACGACCTCGTCTCGCAACGCCCCCGGGTGGCCGCCTTGCTGGATGATTTGCCGCGCCGCGCCTGGACGCCGTTCATGCTGCGGCGTCTGGCGCATAACAGTTTCCGCCTCGGCACTGCGGAAAATGCCGTGCGCGTCCTCAAGCTCGCAGCCGATCCGCTGATCCCGCAAAGCGTCCGCCAGGAAGCGCTGCGGCTGCTCGCGCTGTGGACCGAACCCCCGCCGGCGGACCAGCTAACAGGCCATTGGCGTCCATTGGGAAAACGCGATCCCGAAACGATCCGGCCCGCGCTCGTCGCCGCCATCCCCGGCCTCCTCAAGCAACCGGGATTCGTTCTAACCGCCGCCTTGGGCCTGGTCGGTCACTTCCAGTTGAAAATCCCCGGGCTCGATGACAAGGCCCTCCGCGATCTCATCAAGAATGGCAGCCTGCTTGCCGAGGCCCGCGCCGCCGCCCTCGGCCTGCTCATCCAGCGCAAGCCGGACAACCTGCGCGCCTTTCTATCAGAAATCACCGGCGACCCCTCCGATGAAGTCGTTCTAACCGCCTTGGCCGCCATTGCCAAGCTCGCCCCCGACACCGCCCTCCCCGCGCTGGAAGCCGCCGTGAACTCCACCAACATCCCGCGCGCCCAGCAGACTTGGGAAATCCTCGCCACCCTGCCCGGCAAACCGGTGGACGCGATCTTTGCCCGCAAACTCGACGAACTTCGCGCCGCCAACGGCATTTCGCCATCCGCCAACGAACTCACCGCCGCCGCCGCGAAACGCAGTGCCGCAGACGTCCAAGCCGCCCTCGCCGCCCTCGAAAAATCCCTCGCCGAAAACAGCGACCCGCTCGCCAAGTGGAACAGCGCCCTCGAAGGCGGCGACCCCGCCGCCGGTGCCGCCCTCTTCACTTCCCACCCCGCCAGCGAGTGCATGCGCTGCCACCGGGCCGAGAGCGGCCATGCCGCCGGCGGCGAAACCGCGCCCAATCTAGCAGGCATCGCCAAACGCCACCCGGAGCGCCGCTATTTCCTCGAATCCATGATCAACCCCGGCGCTGCCATCGCCCCCGGTTTCGGTGCCGTCGTCATCGGCTTCAAAAACGGCTCCACTCTAACCGGCAACCTGCTTGCGGAAACTCCCGACCACCTCGACATTGATGCCGCCGGCAAATCCCTGCGCGTCAGCCGCAGCGACATCGCCACCGTCACTCCGCCCGCCTCGGCGATGCCGCCGATGGCCGGACTGCTAACACCCGGCGAGCTCCGCGACATCGTCGCCTGGCTCGCCAGCCTCGACCAAGGCGCGGCCAGCCCGCCGCCCGCCGCCAGCCCGACGCCGTTCGATCCCTCAAGCAGCGCCGGCATCTTGCCAGCGAGCCTTCCGACCCCCGCCATCGACCCCGCCATTCTCAAAACCGGCCAGCAGCAGTTCATTCTCTGCGGTGCCTGCCACGGCCAAAGCGGCGAAGGCACCGCCGCCGGCCCACCGCTTGCCAGCTCCGAATGGGTCAACGGCCCTGCGGAAAACCTCATCCGCATCCAGCTCCGCGGTCTCCAGGGTCCGATCAAAGTCAAAGGCCAGGAATACACCTTCCCCGCCGGCATGGCCGCCCACGCCTATCAGACTGACGACCAGATCGCCGCACTTCTCAGCTACCTTCGCAGCTCCTTCGGCAACTCCGCTCCCCCCGTCGCCGCCGCCGCCGTCGCCGCCCTCCGCAGCGAAGTCGGCAAGCCGCCAATCACCGCCGCCGAGCTTGCCCCGCCTCTAACCGGTGCGCCGCCCGAGGCCACCACCACCACAGACGCCGCCAAATACGACCACCTCACCCCTGAGTCCAACAACTCCAAATGGATCGCCATCCTCGTTGGCGTCTTCGTCCTCGGCACCCTCGCGCAGGCGTTCCGGTTCATCAGGAAATGAGTCATGGACACCGCTTTGGATTCTTCGGAGGCTGCGAGGACCGGCACTGCCAGTGGCACCGGTTCATGGGAGCGGTGTGGCGCTTTGCTTCCCACCGCAGTCCAAGGGGCTCGGCACTCAATATTTCAAAAACGTCCCATGATTTCCCCTGATCCTGATAGCGCCCGCGAGAAGCTCGCCAATTACACCGGCCAGGTGCCGTGGAGTTACCTCGCGCCCCATGCGGCCAAGGGCAGCCTGTATTTCGTCGATCCGGCGCTGACACTCGCAGACGCGGGCGCGGCCATTTCCGGGAACTTGACTGAACAGGTGAAAGCCTGGCTGAAAGCGGGAGATTTGGTGAAAATCGAGGCACTCCACGCGGCGCAATGGGAGAATGGTGAAACGAATTTCGAGGCCTTGGTGGTCACCCCGTTCGTGCTTTGCCGACCAGTGTGAACGGGTCTAACCAAGGAGTGGCGATCTCCGAATCGCCTGCCCATGGGTGGACAAAGAAGGGCGGTTTCCTCAGCTTATTGGCTTCTCATGGGCATGGCGGATCGGAATGCAGAGCGAGCGGTAGCGAGTCTTCATCAAACGCAACGCGCATCCCGCACAGCCTGAGGCAATCCGCCACTGCTTGATTTTTCCGCCCTCGACTTGTGGCTAACGGGCAGCGCCGCATCAGCGGAACTGGTTCTGCTCCGCTTGATAGATATAGCCGGCCGCAGCCATTTTCGCGACGAGTGCTTCCGGATCGAGGTTGTGGGTCTTCACCAGATCGTCGAGGGAATCGCAATGATTCCTCAGCTCGGTGTTGAGCAAGCCAAGAAGGAGATGGGGATCCATGTTGAGGTAATGGGCGAGATTCATATTCATGGCAGGAAATTGCCGCAATCGGCGGCTCCGTGCAAGCCGGGAGGCCGATGGCTGGGAGGCTGGAAGAAAAACCATTGCGCGGATGGATTTACTCGCCCTCTTTGGCGCATGACAAAGATCTTCTGCCTGATACTTGCGCTCGCCTCAGTTTGTTGTGCCCAACCGGATGCGAAGCCTGCGCCCGCCTATGTCGATGAGGCACCATTGCCGGTCGGCTGGCCGAAACCCGGACCCTTCGGCAAGGTCACCGAGAAAATGTATCCATCCTGCAGGATCGCCTTGGCGAAGGGGGATGGCGAGACATTGACCTTCTTTACGCTGTTCGCGCACATCAAACGCAATGACATTCCCATGACAGCTCCCGTCGAGAAATCGATGGTGCTTGCCGATGGCAAACTCCGGCAAGAGTCGATGGCGTTTCTCTATCAGAGCGACAAGGTCGGCAAGCCTGGCCTGGATGGCAGTAAGGTCGAGGTGAGCGATATCGCCGCGATCAAGGCGCTCAGCTACACTTGGCAGGGAAACGACTCTGAGGAAAACGTCGCCAAGGCCAAAGCCGCCTTGGATAGCGCACTGGAATCACGCAAGGCGAAGGCAAGGAATTTCCGCATGCTTGGCTACAACGGCCCGGGCACTGCGCGTGATCAACGCACTTGGGAACTCCAGGCGGTGTTGGATTGATCCGGTCCCACTGCGGGACCGTGGCCGGTGGTCTTGTCTTTGCCGCCCATCAAGGCGAGCATCGCGGTATCCATGGTAGAGTCGGTGGCTCCATCCTGATTAGAACTCAGGACCATGGCTGCGGTCGCCTGGTCGATTTGTTTGGAACGGACGGCGATTTTGTCGAGAGCCACCTGATATTTGGCCACCGTGGACCCCACGTCGCCGACCGAACGGACGTCCTGGATGGCTTGGTGCAAGGCCACAACCCGCTGGGGAGAATTGACGAACCAACTGAACGCGTTGCCGGTTAGAATCGTGAGTATGCCCAGGGTCATCAGCACGTCGCTGCGGCACTTGCGGGTTTTGCGTTGCTGTTGTTCTTCGAGCAACTTGCCCAGTTCCGCAAATTCGGATTCGCATTCGGATTGTCCGGCACTGGTGGCGGGAGCCGCGGAAGCGGCGGGAACCTCCACGACCGGCTCCGGCGAAGGAGTGCGTTCCGCAGCCACCGGCTTCGCAGCAAGCGAAGCGGGAAACGCGCGGGTCAACGGCTTGTTGAACTCTGAATTGTCCTTCAGGGCGGCTTCGAAGATTTGCTGGAGCTTTTCGGTGTGAGTCATGTAAAAACAAATACCTGATTATTAACCAATGTTAATAACGCCATGTCGTATTACGCGGTTTCGTAGTCTGCCGACGAGGGGGAAATCCACGGTCAGCCAAGGCATTCGCGATGGCGGCTCACAAATTCAAAAACCCTGTGGAACGCTGTCAGGCCGAAGCTTCGCGTTGGAGGAGGAGCCGCTTGCGCTCCACGCCCCAGCGGTAGCCGGAGAGATTGCCGTCGTGGCGGACCACGCGATGGCAGGGAATGGCGACGGCGATGCGGTTAGCGGCGCAGGCCCCGGCGACGGCACGCACGGCTTTGGGGCAGCCGATCTTCGCGGCGACCTGCGAGTAACTCGCGGTCGAGCCGGCGGGGATTTCCCGCAATGCCTGCCAGACGCGCTGCTGGAATGCGGTTCCTCTAACATCGAGCGGGAGGGCAAGGTTGAGGTGCGGTGTTTCCACGAATCCGACGACGATGGCGACGAGTTGCTCGAAGTCCTTATCGCCGCCGACGAGTTCGGCATTCCGAAACCGGTCCTGCAATCCGACTAACAAAATTTCCGGATCATCGCCGAGGGTGATGCAGCAAACTCCATTTTCCGAAGAGGCAACGAGGATCGCGCCGAGCGAACATTCCCCAATGGCGAAGCGGATGATCTCGCCCTCGATGCGGCGGCAGGCGGCGGTGACGACGGCGGCGTGTTTTGACATTTTTGGAGTGGCGTTCATGGGAGGCACTGTAGCGGAACATCGGCGATCTGAAACTCCGGTTCTTGCGATTTTCTCAAGGAGCGTGGCTGTCTCGCCAACGCTCCTTGAGCCCCCTCTCAGACAAGCGGCAAACTCAGGACGAAGCACGCGCCATTTTTTGAATCTACGCAGTCCAGCCCGCCGCCGAGCGATTTGGCGAGGCGGCGCGAGAGCGCGAGTCCTAAGCCCACGCCGGGACGGCTTTCCGCAGCTTCGCGGGCGGACTTGTGGAAGGCGCGGAAGATCCGGCGGCGCTCTGATAGAGGAATTCCTGGACCGTGATCGGTGACGCTGATTTCCACGTTTCGACCGGCGGCGTTGATTTGAATACCGACTTTCGGAGGATCACCGGCGGACGCGTATTTGGCGGCGTTGTCGATGAGGTTGAAAAGGATGTGCTCGACGGCGGCGGTGTCCACGCGGACTCGCAGGGCGCAAGCAGTCTCCATTTCGAGGGTCATTCCGGCGGTCGCGAGACGGGCTTCAAGGCGCTCGCGCATCGGCTCTAGCAGATCGGCGACCGTGGATTCGCGGACCACCGAGCGGGCACTGCCGCGTTCGATCTTGGAAAACGAGAGCACGTTCTCGACGAGGTGTGAAAGCCGGTCGGCCTCGCGCGAGAGCACGCGGAGATAGTCGCCGCGCTTTTCGGGTTTCACGGCACCGCTTTCCAACATGTCCGAGTAAAGCCGGAAAGTGGTGAGAGGCGTGCGAAGTTCATGGGTTACGGCGGAAACGAACGAGGCGCGACGCTCACTCAGGCGCATCACGCCGTGGACGAGCAGCGATGCCGTTAGAAGGGCGAGTATGACGGCAGCCCAACCGACCAGCAGCGGCCGGTTGAGCGCTGTCGATGGCGAAGGCGCTGATTCATTGCGCGATAGCCGGAATGGGAATGAAACCAGTGCGAGCGGATCCTGGGCCGGATCCGTTGCGACCGCCAAACCAGCGGCAGGGAGCAAATCCTTCACCTCCGCGAGCAGGCGTTGGTTGAGAAGTTTCTGGTCGAGCCACACGCCCTGCACGCTTTTCTGAGGATTCCCGGACAGCGCGGCCGTCAACTGCCGCAGCATGAATAATTCGCCGCCGATCCAGATCGCCCGCATGTTGCCGAGATCGGTGATCTGGGGCGCGGAGTCCGTGGGAACCGATGCATCCTTTTGCTCGGCTTGGGGCTGGGTGGCATTTTGAGAAACGGTTTCTTCGACGGATTTCGCGCGCTGGGCCCGCTCGACTCCGTTGAAATTCTGCTGGTATTGGACATCGCCGCGATTGCTGGCACTGGTTTTCATTCGGCGGGACGTGACGTTGCTGAGTTTCTCCGAAGGCGCGTCCTTGGGAATCTGGCTCCAAGTGGTTTCGCTGGTTTCGGCGGCGCATTTGAGCAGCGACCATTCGTCGCCGGGAAGCGGGTTGCTGCTCAGCAAGGTCCGCAAGGCGGCCAGCTTTTCCTTCGCGCCAGCAGTTTCGGGTGAGGTGAGCTTGCCCGTTTCCCGGAGTTCGAAATGGAGCTTCACCCACGGGCCGGAGGCTGCCGGAAATGGGGACGCGCCGGATTGGTAGTCCCTCGGCGGGTGGCGGTTCTCGCCGGAGACGATTGCCGCCCCGGCCGCGTCCATCCGCCACAGCGCGAGGCGGGTGCGTTCTTCCAGATCCGCCCGGGCCTCCGCTCCCGCACGTTCCTTTTCCGAAGCCAGCACCCCGCGGGTGAGCCAGCTGATGGCACCTAACACCATCACGCCGCAAAGCGCGAGGGTGGCCCATACGAGCAGGCTGCGCGAGGTTTTCATGGCTCAAGGAGCGTGGGCATCTTGCCCACCTGCCGGGGCGGACGGAGAAATCTCGTGGGCATGATGCCCACGCTCCTTGAACTGGCTGTGGGTGATTTTCATGGCGTCCAACGGTATCCTTTGCCGCGCACGGTTGCTAGCAGGGATTGGTCCTTGTCGCCGAGCTTGGTCCGCAGGTGCATGATGTGCATGTCGATGGTGCGAGTCTCGGTGCGGTCGGGATCGAGGTTCCAGAGGTTGCGGAGGATTTCCTCGCGGCTGATGATCCGGCCCTGGGAGTCTAGCAGGTAGCGGAGCAGGTCGCTCTCGCGTTCTGATAGTTCCTCGCGGCGACCGTCGTCGAAAGCTATGGCGCGTTCCTTGAAATCGGCGGTTCCGCCGGGGACAGGGCGGCTGTCGGCGGGGGCAGTGCGTTCGCAAGTGCGGCGGAGCACGGCGTCCACGCGGGCTAACAGCTCTTTCATGCTGAAGGGTTTGACCACGTAATCATCGGCCCCGGTGGTGAGGCCGCGGACGCGGTCGTTTTCCTCGCCGCGTGCGGAAAGGATGATCACGGCTTGGCCGGGGCGCTTGCGTTTCAAGGCTTCGAGGATTTGGAACCCCGATGGCCCGGGCATCACCAGGTCTAGCAGAAGCAGCCGGTAGTTCGCCTTCAACGCGAGGTCCATGCCGATGTGGCCGTCGGGCGCTTCCAAAGTACGGTAGCCGGCGTACTCCAGCACATCGACGATCCCGCGGCGGACTGCGGGATCGTCTTCGATGACGAGGATGGTGATTTCGGACACGCTTTGGAAATGATAGATAGTGACTCAGCGGACTGGCAATACCGAGGTTCCCTCGAAGGGAATGCGGGTGGTTTTCACGTCGAGCAGCGGGCCGAGTTCGTAAACGTTCTTGTAGCCGTAAGCGTGCAGATTGATAAAGGTTTGAATGTTGAGGGCCACTTCGGCGGTTTTACGGGCAAACCCGACGGGATCCTTGTCGAAGTTGTTATTGCAGTAAATCAGGATGCGCGTGGTTTTGTCAGGGATAACTTTTTGCAGTGCTTCCTCCGTGAAGTCGGTGAACGCGAGGTGGAGCGCTCCCTTGACGTGGATCCGTTTGAACTTGTCGGTGCTGCGGGCATCGAACACCACGGTGCCAGGCTCGCTGGCCATCTTGAGGAAATCCTCTTCGCTCACCCGGTTTTTCGCGCGGACCGGTTCAAGTTCCTGGGTGAGCTTCGCGAAGCCGGAATACTCAATCGCCGGGTTCCTGGCTTCTCCGGCGACGAGTTGAAAGGCGGATAAAAATCCGAGGACGAGGATGTGTTTGGTTTTCATAACGCCTCTTTGATAGCCGGATTCCGGCGCGGCGTCCGTAAAGGCCCGGTAAATTCGCCGGGTGGTTTCGGGCCTCACGCAATCGTTGCCGGGGGCGGATTTCTCGTTTATATCCGGGGGAGAAATGAATTCGCCCGCCCTGCGCTACTGCCCGGACTTGCTGCATTATTCCCGCCGATTGAGCCGCGAGGTAATGGTGGGAAACGTCGGCGTGGGCGGCCATCATCCGATCCGCGTGCAGTCGATGATCACCTCGGACACCCGCGATACCCCGGCCTGCGTCGCGGAGGTGCTCGGGCTGGCGGAGGCGGGCTGTGAAATCGTGCGGATCACCGCGCAGACGAGGATTTACGCGGCGAACCTGGAAAACATCGCCCGCGAGGTGCGGGCCGCAGGTTGCACCGTGCCGCTGGTGGCGGACATCCATTTCAAGCCCGACGCCGCGCTCGAAGCCGCCAAGTGGGTGGAGAAAGTCCGGGTCAACCCGGGAAATTTCGTGGACAAGAAAAAGTTCGAGATCCGCGAATACAGCGACGCGCAATACGCGGAGGAACTCGAGCGCATCCGCCAGGAATTCACGCCGCTGGTGCTGCTGTGCAAGGACCTCGGCCGGGCGATGCGGATCGGCACCAACCACGGCTCTCTATCAGACCGGATCATGAACCGCTACGGCGACACGCCGCTCGGGATGTGTGAGAGCGCGCTGGAATTCGCCCGGCTCGCGCGGGAGAACGACTACCACAATTTCGTCTTCTCGATGAAGGCATCCAACCCGAAGGTGATGATCGAGGCCTATCGGTTGTTAGTCGCCCGGCTCGATGCGGAAGGCCCGGACTGGAACTATCCGATCCACCTCGGCGTGACCGAAGCCGGCGACGGCGAGGACGGCCGGATCAAGAGCGCCATCGGCATCGGCTCATTGTTAGCCGACGGCATCGGCGACACCATCCGGGTCTCGCTAACGGAAGATGCGATCCATGAAATTCCCGTCGCGCAGGCGCTGGCGGCGCCGTTCAACGCCAAAGGTGGTGGCTGGGACTTCCAGTCCCAGCCCACTCTCAACACCCTCGCCCAAACCATCCGCCCCAACTGGTCGCAACTCGAAAAACGCACCTCAACCTACCTTCCACACTGGCGGATTCCCGGCGCGACCTACGCCGTCACCTTTCGCACCAAAGACTCGCTGCCATCCTCCGTGCTCAAAGAATACGAGCGGGAAAAATCCCTCCTTCTCGCGCGGATTGACTGCGTGAAAAATCTTACCGATGCCGGTGAGTCGCTGCAACGACTCCGCAAGGAGATTTGCACGCTTATGGAAGCGGTGATCGAGCCCGCTCTGCACTCGGCGGAAGGGCCTCGCCCGTTGGCCAACCCGGCAATCGCCGCCATGGTAGAGAGCGCGTTGAAACACTTCAACGACGACCGCTACGACCTGCTGGCATGGTCGGTCATGCCAAACCACGTCCATGTCCTGCTGACACCGCGCGAAGGACATGAACTGGAGAAAATCATCCAGTCGTGGAAAACCCACTCGGCCACGCAGGCGAACCGGATGCTCGGGAAATCCGGAACGTTCTGGCAGGAGGAATATTACGACCACATCGTCCGGGATGGGGAGGATTTGAAACATCAGGTGAATTATATTCTCGCGAATCCGGGGAAGGGGTGGGCGTCTGGGGAGTGGACGGGAAGTTGCTTGTGGCTGGGACTTCCAGTCCCAGTTACTTACGACCCGTTCTCCTACGAACGCCGCGCGAGTTCCACTCTAACCATCATGGGCCACGAGCTCGGCGGCGAAAAGACCGTCCGCGTTTTCACGACCCAGGAACGTTGGAACTCGCTGGCCCACAAGATCGCCGGCATGGGCGATTTCAAACCGGAAATCATCTTGGAGAAATCCGGTGTCGTCGCAATCGACCCGCGCGACGAGGCGGCCATTTCCGCGATCAATAGTGAGAGTGAACCACGGCTCGTCACCGTTGCCGACGGCCTCGACCTCGAAGTCATCCACGCCTTCCGCCAGCTCGCGTTCCGGGTCAATCCGCGGCATCCGGTGTTGTTGAAAGACACGCTGCATCCGCCGGTGGGCGAGACGGAATTCATCCAGGCGCTGCTTCCCGCCGCGCAAAACATCGGCTCGCTGCTCTGCGACGGCATCGGCGACGCGATTCTCGTTAGAGGCGAAACCGCGCCCGGCCAATCGCTGCGGCTTGCCTATAACATCCTGCAAGCCGCCGGCACCCGCATTTTCAAGACCGACTACGTCGCCTGCCCGAGCTGCGGCCGCACGCTTTTCAACCTCCAGCACACCACCCAGAAAATCCGCGCCGCCACCGGCCACCTCAAGGGCGTGCGGATCGCGGTGATGGGCTGCATCGTCAACGGCCCGGGCGAGATGGCCGACGCGGACTTCGGCTACGTCGGCGGCGCGCCTAACAAAATCAACCTTTACGTCGGCAAGACCGCCGTGAAATTCAATATCCCGGAAGCGGAAGCCGTCAGCCGCCTCACCGACCTGATCCGGGAGCACGGGAAATGGGTGGACGCGCCGGAACCGGCGGCCGCCGAAGTCTAACATTATGGCGGAAAACGATACCGACACGCTCAGCCGCACCGAGGTCGAGACCCCGCCCGATCTCCCGTGGAACGTCGTCGTCCACGACGATCCGGTGAATCTCATGCAATATGTCACCTTCGTGCTGATGAAAATTTTCAGCTACGACGAAGCGAAGGCCAAGATCCTGATGATGCAGGTCCACAAGTTAGGGCGCTCGATTGTCTGGACCGGAGAACGGGAGAAAGCGGAGTTCTACGTCCAGCAGCTCCAGGCCCATCAATTGAAAACCTCGTTGGAAAAAGCCGAATGAAAGCCATGCCCACGCTCGAAGGCGGTCTCCGCATCGACACGGAAGATGCCAGCGATTGGGAATTGCTGCGCTCCATCCTCACCGATGCCAACGGCTGCGGCGTCGATCTCGCCAGCCGCCTCGGCGGAATCATCAGCGAGGAAGCCGGCGCGGAGGATTGGCATGAATACATCGTTCCGGATCTCCGTGAAGGTTTTCAAGACGAACTCGCCCAGGTCGGTGCCGCAATCGAGTCCGCCGTGTTCCATGCCGCCAACGGCCCCGGCCCTCTATGGATCACCCGCGACGACGTTTTCCCATGGTATAGCTCGCTCAACCAGGCCCGCCTCGCGATCGAAGAGCATTTCCACTTCGGCCCGCGCGAGACGATTGACCCGAAGGGCCTAACACCCGAGCGGCGCGCCGCGTTCATCCGCTCCAAGTTCTATTGCGCGATCCAGGGCTTGCTGCTGGAGTATGTGATGAAATGACTAACGGACTGCAATCCCCGGCGGCGTTCCGTAGCCTATGAACACCGCCCGACCGCCCTCCCGTGGCATTAGAAAATCATAGACGCCATAGCCGTTAGCCTTGACGCCACGATATGCCCGCCCGTCCGTCGCATTGATCATCACCGCCCTGCCATCGCTTTTCTCGTGGCCGAGATAGAGCGCGACGTGGGTGATGTTGACCTTCCGATCATCACTGGGGGCGTAAGTGCCGCTCCAGAATAACAGATCGCCGGGCTGGAGTTTTTTCAGGCTGGGATGATCGAGCGTCATCGCATCGCCTGGGATTTCTATCAGGCGGTTGTTTTCCTTGAGCCACAGGAACTGTTCCGCCGAGCTTCTCGGGGGGGCGAGTCCGGCTTTGCGCAGCACGAAATACATCGCGCCGGAGCAATCGAAGCCGCCGTCCTTGGGATCGGAGCCGCCGAAAAAATACGGCAGCCACGGCGAGTCCCGGGCCACGGCGATCGCTCCTTCGATCAGCTTTTTCCGGTCCGCAGGCAGCGATTCGAACTCTTTGAGTTTGCTCGTCTCGATGAGCGCCGGCCTGCCATAGCTGATCTTAGCGGGCGGCGGACTCTCCAGCGACGGCACTTGAGCGACTGCGGCGGTGCCTAGGGCGATGGAGAGTAGCAGGCGTATCATCCGGGAGGATACCCGGGAAGACCCAGCGTTGCAATGGACTATGTCCGCATGTCATCTTGCCCCTGCGGTGACGGAAATTCCCACAATCTGGCTGATAGGCGATGGCAAGCCGGGCCACGAAAACCAATCCCTCGGCCTCGCGGATGCGATCGCCCGGCGGGTGCCTTGCACCGTTCACCGGATTTCCATCGCCGGAAAGCGAGGCTTGCTCAATCGTGTTAGAGCCGCGATCCAAGCCAGCGCCGGTTTGCCGCAACCGGACCTGATCATCGCCGCCGGTCACGCCACCCATCCCGCGCTGCTGTGGTTGGCCCGCAAGCACCGGGCGAAAAGCATCGTCCTGATGCGGCCGAGCGTGCCGCTGGCGTGGTTCGATTTCTGCATCGTGCCGACCCATGATTTCAGAAAAACTAACAGCCGTAAAAACCTCATCGTCACCCACGGCGCGCTCAACCGGGTCGCTCCGCCTGATTCCGCCCCGCGCAGCGGTGGCCTGATCCTCATCGGCGGCCCGTCCACCACCCACGGCTGGGACGGTGAAACGCTGCTGGCCGCGCTGACCGCGATCACTTCTAACGGCGATTGGCAACTCACCGACTCGCGCCGGACGCCCGGCGGGTTCATCCGTGAAATCGCCACCCGCCTGCCACGGATTGAGATTTTTCCCCATCAGGAAACCACGCCGGACTGGCTTCCCGCGAAGCTCGCCCGCGCCGCAGAAGTCTGGGTGACGGAAGATTCGGTCTCGATGGTTTACGAGGCGCTGTCGTCCGGTGCCAGCGTCGGCCTGCTGCCGGTGCCGAGATTGTGCGCCGACTCGCGGGTCCTGCGGGGGCTGGAGCAACTCGTCGCCGAAGGGTTTGTCACGCCCTTTGCGGATTGGGAAAAATGCCAGCGGCTCGAAAAGCCATCCTCCATCCTGCGCGAGGCCGACCGCTGCGCGGAGGAAGTGATCCGGCAGGGCATCTCCATTTGGATTTTTTCAATCGCAGATGAACAGGATGTACGCAGATAAGAGAGACGAAGAGGATGGCCTTGAAGTTAATGCTGGGAAAAATTCGTAAATCCGCCTCTTATCCCTTCTTCCATCTGCGTCCATCCTGTTCATTTGACGAAGCATTTTTGATCAGTCAGTTCGTCCATGTCCGCTGCGCTCCCATTGTGGTTCAAATCTGAAATGGAGATGTCTTGGGTGATCCTCAGTTTATCCTTGTAAATTGTATTTCTAAAAAGCAGATTGCAAGGATGATCAAGCGACTGAGAGCGGAAGCTGAGGTGCGGCAATCGCTCGCACACACTCCGGTGACGACCCTTCTCGGTCCCCGGCAATGTGGAAAAACGACCTTGGCGCGGCAAATCGGCGACCAATCTGGCGCGACATTGTTCGACATGCAGGACCCGGAAGTGGCGGCGGCGTTTCAAAACCCGAAACTGGTCCTTTCCCCCTTGGAGAGCCTCATCATCCTCGACGAAGCGCAACTCGTCCCCGCGCTCTATCCCGTGCTGCGCGTGTTGGTGGACGATGACCGGCGGACGGGCAAAAACCGCCGTTTCCTCCTGCTTGGCAGCGCCGCGCCCGAGCTGATCAAAGGCGCCTCAGAGTCCCTGGCCGGGAGGATTCACATGATCCCGATGCAGGGATTTTGCATCGACGAAACCGGCCCGGAAACCCTCGCCCGGCTCTGGAATCGCGGCGGATTTCCCGACTCGTTCCTCGCGCTGGATGAGCCGCAGTCGCTGATCTGGCGGAAGGATTTTGTGGAGACCTTCCTCCTCCGCGACCTTCCGCAATACGGCGTCAGGGTGCCTGCCGCAGAACTCCGCCGACTCTGGATGATGTGCGCCCATCTCCATGGACGGCTGCTCAACGTGTCCGAACTCGGGCAATCGCTCGGCCGGACGCGTGCCGCCGTGGGCAGCCATCTCGACATTTTGGAAGAAGCCTTCGTGATCCGGCGCTTGCAGCCATGGTTTGAAAACATCGGTAAACGGCAGCGAAAATCCCCCAAGCTTTACATCCGCGACAGCGGCCTGCTCCACGCCCTGCTCGGCATCCGCGACGAGGCGGGACTGCGCCTGCATCCATCCGCCGGAGCATCGTGGGAAGGATTCGTGCTGGAGCAGATTCTCGCCCATCTGCGCCCGGATGAAGCGTGGTTCTGGCAGACCCAGGCCGGTGCGGAACTCGACCTGCTCGCCATGTCCGGCGGCAAACGGTTTGGCTTTGAAATGAAGCTTTCCGAATCCCCGCGGACCACCAAGTCGATGCACATCGCCATCCACGATCTCCAGCTCGACCACCTCTTCGTCATCCATCCGGGCGAGCTCCGTTTCGCGCTGGACGAAAAAATCACCGCCCTGCCTGCCAGGGAGATCCCCTCGCTCGCCACCTCCCTATTTTAAGCTGTTCGATCCAAAACCGTCCTTCCAGAATCTTCTTTTCCCCACCGCACCATGCCCACCGAAGCTTCCCAAGCCGAATACCAGACCGTCCATTGCCTCAAATGGGGCAACCGCTACGGCTCCGAGTACGTCAACAGGCTCTATTCCATGGCCACGCGCAACACCTCGCGGCCGTTGCGCGTCGTGTGCTTCACCGACGATCCGACCGGGATCCGCAGCGAAGTGGAAGTCCGGATGATGCCCGAATTCGACCTGCCCGAGCGGATGCGCTGGCATCCATTCCGGCGCATGTTCATTTTCCAAAAGGAAGTCGAAGGGCTGGCGGGCAACGTCCTGCATCTCGACCTCGACCTGTTGGTCACCGGCTCGATCGACGCGTTTTTCGACTACAAGCCGGAACTCGAATTCGTCGTCTGTGAAAACTGGACGCAGCCCGGCCAAGGCATCGGCAACATGTCGGTCTTCCGCTACAAGGTCGGCGCTCTAACGAAAATCTGGGATCGCTTCCGCCCGGACCCGATGGCGATGATGGATCTCTATCGGAACAGCCAGACCTTCGTCTGCCGCACGCTCGGCACGGTGGATTTTTTCCCGCCGCCGTGGTGCTTGAGCTTCAAGCATTCGCTGATTCCGCCGTGGCCGCTCAATTTCATCAAGACGCCGGCGCTGCCGCCCGACGCGAAGATCGTCGCCTTCACCGGCAAGCCCGACATCGACGAAGCCACCCGCGGCGAATGGCCGGTCACCGGCGTTTGGAAAAAACTCTACAAGCACATCCGTCCCACGCCGTGGATCGCGGAGCACTGGCGTTGACTTGTTAGTAGTCCAGCCCTTCAGGGCGTCTTCATGACGCCCGAAGACACCCTAAAGGGTTAGACTACGTGCGAAGACCGCTGCCACTCCACATAACGCGTGATCCCCTCGCAGATCGCGGTTTGCGGATGGTAGCCTAACAAACGTTCGGCCTTCGAGACGTCCGCATAGGTGCGCGGCACATCGCCGGGTTGATCCGGTAGATCACGGATCACCGCCTTTGTCCCGACAGCGGATTCCACCAGCTCGATCAGCTCGTTGAGCGTGGTGGTCGCCGCGCCGCCGAGATTGAAAATGTCGAAGTTCGATTGCTCCGTGTAGTCCGCTGCGGCGAGGATTCCCCGCACGATGTCGTCCACATAAGTGTAGTCGCGGGCGGTGCTGCCGTCTCCGTACCGGTCGATCGGACGGTTGGCTAACAGCGCGGAAGTGAATCTGGAAATCGCCAGGTCCGGCCGCTGGCGCGGGCCATACACCGTGAAAAACCGCAGGCACATGCAGCGCAGGCCGAACAGGTGCGCGTAGTTAGAGCACATCTGCTCGCCCGCCAGCTTGGTGGCGGCGTAGGGGGAAATCGTGCGGGCGATCAAATCCGTCTCGGAGAAAGGCACCTTGGTGTTCACGCCATAAACTGACGACGATGAGGCGAAGACGAAAAACTTCACCCCGTTATGGCGGCACGCTTCCAGCAGGTTGAGCGTGCCGTCCATGTTGGTGTTGAAATAGAGCCGGGGATTCGCGATCGACGGTCTAACGCCCGCACGGGCGGCGAGGTGGAACACCCCGTCGAAGCGATGGCGGGTGAAGGTGTCCACCACCACCGCGTCGTCGCTGATGTCGCCACGGATGATCTCGACCTTTCCGCGCAAGCCGGCGAGGTTGTTTTCCTTCACTGCGGGATCGTAGTAATCATTAAAATCGTCGAGGATCACGAGGTCATGACCGGCGCTCACCAACGCCTCGCTGAGATGCGAGCCGATGAATCCCGCGCCACCCGTGACCAGCAGTTTTTTTGGAGAAATGTTGATGCTCAAGCGTTTGAACCCGAACAGAATGCCCCCCGCTTGGCAACCCGATTTTTGCGAGCGGTTGACGGCTTGATCAATCTGGATCCATGCCGCAGGGTGCGTCCATCTGCATGAAGAAAACAGGGATCCTCGAGTTTCGATACGGCCACTCGGAAAGCTTCGCCAAGCGCTTGCGCCGCAGGGGCAGCTACACGATCAACCTTGGCGACTGGATCCAGAGCCTTGCCGTGCAACGGCTGGTGGAAAGTCTCGGACCCGCCGCCGGCGAAATCATCAAGATCGATCGCGACTCGCTGCCGGCCTATCAGGGGCCACCGGTCAGGCTGATCATGAACGCCTGCTTTCTCACTCATTCCTTCCCGATCCCGCCGCAGGTCGAGCCGGTGTTCATTGGTTTCCAAACGTCCAGTCGCGAGTTGATCCGCGGGTATCTCGACTATTTCAAAGCGCACCAACCCATCGGCTGCCGCGACACGTCCACCCGCAATATGTTCCGCGAGCAGGGCGTGGAGGCCTACATCACCGGTTGTCTCACGATGACCCTGCCGCTGCGCGAAGAGCGTCCGGCGGTGCCGAAAACGTTTTTCATCGGCGGCGAAGGCCCGGGAAAAATGCCCAAGGCGCTGAAACGACAAACCCCGGCGCACGTCGCGGGGACCGCCGTCTATCAGCACCAGCGCGAGCCGGTGACTTCATTGCCGCTCGATGACGAGGACGCGCTCAGGGCCGCGAAGCTCGCCGACGAGCTGTTAGTGACTTATCGCCGCGAGGCGTCCTTGGTGGTGACCCCCCTGCTCCACGCGGCGGGACCCAGCCTCGCGATGGGCATCCCGGTGATCCTCGCCCGCAAGGATGACCGCGACCGGTTCACCGCGATCAACCGTCTGCTACCGGTCTACACGCCGGGCGACTTCGACGCGATCAACTGGAATCCTGCTCGACCGGAGATCGAGAAGCTCAAGCAATGCCTAACTACTCTGGTCGCCCGCGCTCTAACTGGCGGCGGCGGGCCGAACGCCGATGAACGGCGGATCCTGGCGGATTTCTATGACAAGCAACCTTGCGTCACCCCGGAACTCGCCGCCTCGCGGGCCCGCCGGGAAACGCAATCGTTCTGGCGGAAACTGCCCTTGCTGCGGACTTTGTTCGGCCGTTGAAGTCAACGTCCTGCGTGCTGCACGACGCGGTCGTGGATGAACTTCCGGGCTGCGGCCGGGTTGGTCGCATCCACCGCATATTCGGTTCGCAAGACATAGAGGTAACGCGTCAGGTCGTCGGGTGAAACGGGCAGTCCATCAGGCTTGAACCGTTGGTTGAACTCACCCTTTGAGCGGATCTGATAGCAGACATGTTGGTATTCTGACTCGCCGAAAACATAGACCGGTTTCCCGTGCAACAACGCTTCCGCGCCGACGCTGGAGTTCACCACGCACACCGCGCAGGAACGTGAGATGAGGTCGTGGATCGAGGCATCTGAGAGTTGGAAATCATTGGCCTTGAGGCCAAGGGCGAGCGCCTTCGACACCTCCGTGGAATTGCAACGCGGATGTCGCTTCACCACCAGTGATAGACCTTGTTGTCTGCACGTTGCCGCGACTTCCGCGAGCATTTCCAACATTGGGAGTTTCGCCAGTGCCTGCACGGCGTCGTCGATCACTTGCAGTCCGAGGAAAACATAACGGTCCGGCAGTTGGATTGTTCCGCCGGCATCGACCTGTTGGTATTTGGAAACATTGCCGCCGATGATCCGCTGCTGCATGGCGCTGACAAACTCCTGCGCGCTTGCCAAATCGATCCGGTCCAGTTTCAGATCTTCTAACGACATTTGCGCGAACCTCGACCAGCCCGAGTAGCCGCGCGTGTCTAAGCTGAAGCAGGACGGCAAGTCGGTCACCTTGATGTGGAGTCCGCCCTCACGATCACTTTTCGAGTGATGCGAGATATAGCGGCGGTCGTCTTCAATCGCCACCGCGCCGTGGTTCGCGAGCCTACCGCGCACTTCGAAGGGGATTCCCTCCGCCCGGCAGGTCGCAAGGATTTCGCCGAACACCAACCGCAACCCCACCCGCAAGCCCGGCTGTTGGGTCGTCTCCAGTCCCATCGCGGTTGAGGGCAAAAAGACCACCAGTTCGGCAGTTGATCTAGCCGTCCAGCCGTCTGTCATTGATACCCGCGCTTCCTCCACCGAGTCATGCCAATCCGCCGTTTGGGCGACGATCGCGAGCACCTGGTCCAACACCGCAGATGAGTCCGGCAGGTCTAACCGCTTCGCCCGCCGGGTGGTTTTTTCCGCGCCCGCGAGGTCGAACACCGCAAGCTGGAACCGCAGCAAGGCTTGCCAGTCCCGCGCAAACGCCGGCTCGCTGTTCTTGATGGAATCGATTGCAAACGACGCATCGGATAGAATTTGCCGCATCCGGGAATCCTGTCCGGTCCGGGCCGCCCGCTTGCCCTTGCTGACGGCGCGGAGCAGGCATTTTTCCGGCCTGCCCTGGAATTGGATTTTCAACCACATCCGCCTGAGCCGAGTGGCAAGTGGCCGTGATGATTCCGATTTCATGGCATTAAGTCCAGCCGAGCCGCTCGCGGGCGATCCCCGCGAGACGTCCGGTAGTTAGAACCGGGCGATCCAGCTCGGCCGATGGCTGCAATTCAAAATCGGGCAAGGCGTTCATCGGCAGCCGAAGGACCAATCCGAGCTTTTCCAGATTGTCCAAATAGCCGGGCATGAAACTGGTGAGCGGAAACTCCACGACTACCGGATAGATCACGATCGTCGGCTTGCCGGTGGCCACCGCCTCAGTCACCATCGAAACGCTGTCCTGGGTGACCCAGATTTTTTCGGCAGCACCGAGGTAGGCGGTTAGTTTTTTCTCCGGCTGACGGCACCACCAGACCGCGTCGGCGACGATTGCGGGCGGCAGCAATTCACGCAGGCGGTCTTCCAATTCGATGCCACTGCGGCGCGACGTGGTCACCAGCCAGCGGATGCCTTCGCGGCGGGCCAGCTCGGTCATGCCTTCGGCCAGGCGTTCCCAATCGCCTGCCTGATAGTGGTGGCTGCGGGATGATCCGCCGATCAAAAGAGTCCACAGCCGGCCCGCCGGTCTATCAGTCCAGTGGGCGGCGGCGTGTTGGACGAGTCCCGGAGAAATCTTCGTCGGGATCACGTCCATGCGGATGTCATTGGGCTCGGTATCGAAGGACGATGGCGAGAACGTGGTGTGAAACCAGGTCGCCGGATAGGGCTTGCGTTCGCCGAGGAAAATGAGGGGAACCCAATACTTGGTGGCCAGGGTGCGGGCCGCGAACACGCTTTTTCCGCCGCTGGCAATGATCACGTCCGGGCCGGGTTCGTCCTTGGCGCGCCGCTCTAACCGCAGCCAGTGATAGAGCATCAGGTCCGGCAACGGCCGCGCCCGTTTGCCCATCCAAAACCGGCGGATGAAGCCGCGCATCAAGCCACCGCTGCGCGGGCGGCACTCGAATTGGCGAATGGTGGCCGGCACCTGCGCCGCCAAGGCTTCCGCCAAGCCCACCGATTGGCTGACGTGGCCGGGGCTGCCTTCGCTGATGATCCAGATGACGCGTTTCATGGTGCGTCCGGCAGAACGAGGATGCCGTTCATTTTCGTGCAGCGGTCGAGCCGATAGCCTTGCCCGATGAGAAGTTTTTTCAATGGCTCGCCTCCTGCGCCGACGATTTCGCCGATCACCAACCGCGGCCACAGCGCGCGCGGCGCGGTTTTGAAAAATGCTCCTAACACCGGAACCTCGAAGCCCTCGATGTCGATCTTCATCGCGTCCACCCGGCTGACCTCCGCGGTTTGCAAAATCTCCAGCAGCGTCCGGCCCGGCACGCGGCGGCCGCTGCCTTCGCTGCGGATCGAGGTCTCGCCGATGTTGCCCGCGTGTTCCTCGATGACCACCTCGCCCGGAGTCGGCGTGACGGCGCAGGCGCAGAGGGTGACCGAGGATGTTAGGTTGTTGGCGGCCAGATTGTGGCGCACGCGTTCGAGCATGACTTCGGTCGGCTCCACGGCGATCACCCGCAGGCCGGGGTGGCGTTGGGAGAGCGCCCAAAACGTGTAGAACCCGGCGTTCGCGCCGACGTCGAGGAACACCGCGCCAGGATGCAGGGCGGCGGCCAAGGCCTCGCGCTCGGGGGCGTCGTGGAAGTTAGGCATCGTCAGCCAGCGCTGTTCGGTGAGATTGCCGCGCGCGGCGAGGCGCAGTTTCAGGCCCCAGATCTCGCGGTCATAGACGTCTTGGGTGCTGTTTTTCACCGGCTTGCGCAGGAGAAACGCCAGCTTGCGGAACAACCCGGACGTGGGCAACAGGTCGATCAAGTTCAAACTAACAGCGGCGAGCCCGCGTGGCTTCCAGGTGCCCCAGGTGGAAGTGGTGTCGAAATTCATCATGCCCGGGATTTTGTTAGTTTGTCACTCGCGCCAGTGTTCCTTGACCCAGTCCGTGGGATACAGGAAGCGCCGCAACAGCCTGCGCCAGCGTTTGTCGCCGCCGCGCCGTTGCTCCATCATCCAATTCCAATACTCCGACCGCGTGCAATGCGGGGTTTTCCTAGTGAACTGTCCGAGGATCGCGTCCGGCGGTTTCGGCGGGCCGGGAAAGGTGACGATCTTCGCATCGCGCGGCAGGATCGGCGGACGCAACCAACGCAACGGCCAGATGCCCATGCAGTGCAGGCCGAAATGTTTGGTCCACTTGTTAGGCCAGAACTTGATGCCGCCTTTCACGCCGGCGGTGACGTAGTTCTGCTCGAAGCGGTATTTGCGCGAAATGGTCACGGGATCGGCCTGCAGGTTTTCCAGCATGTAGGAATTTCCGCCGATGGGGAAACGGAACACCGAGGTCTGGCCGTGTTTCCCAAAAAGACGGACCCAGTTGCGGGCGGTGATCACGTCTTGCGGATCGCCGTAGGTGAAATAGTCGTCGAAGTTCGCGACGATCACGGTGTCCAAGTCGATGAACAACGCGGTGCCGGTTAGACCGCCGAGGTCCTTGCCCCAGAGCGCGATTTTCGGCCATTTTCCCGGCACGTCTTTGGGGATCTCGCAGCCGAGCGACGGCAGCGGCAGGCATTTCACTTCGGGGCGGATGCCGGTGGTGTCGTCGGTGAAACAGATCAGGGTGAACTCGCCGGTTAGATTCCGCCGGCACATCGCCCACATGATGTTGACGTATTCGGGGCCGTAAACCGTGCCCCACTTGATGCAGATGACTTGTTTCATCGGGGATGGGTGAGAACGGTGCGGTAAACGTCGAGCGTGGAATCGAGCATCCGGGTGAGCGTGAATGCCTCGATCGACAAGGGGCGGGGGCGACCTTTGAGAATTTCCCCAGTGAGGTCAATGGCGCTTTCGAGATCGCCCGGCTTCACCAGGCCTTGCGGGAAAATCGTTCGCAGTTGCTCGGCCACACCGCCGTGATCGTAAGCGATGACGGGCTTGCCGAGGGCCAGCGCCTCCAAGGAAACCCGGCCGAACGCCTCGGGGTCGGTGGACAGCGAATAGACGACCGCGGAGATCGCCATGATTTCCCGCAGATCACTGCGGTGGCCGAGAAACGTGAGGTGCTCGGTCACTCCGAGCGACGCGGCGAGGGCCTTGAGTTCGGCCCGGAAGGCGAGCTTCTTCGGGTGCGGCTCGCCGGCGATCAGCCCGTGGACCGGCTGCCCGAGAGCGATCAGGCGGGCGATAAGCCGGATGAAATACTCCTGGCCTTTCCAACGGGTCAGCCGCCCGGGCATCAGCAACGGAATGCGCGTTTCCAAACCGGGATGCGCGGCATTCCAAGCGGCCAACCATCCGTTAGAAGGGGTGAAGCCGACTGGATAAACCGTCTCGTCCACGCCGCGGTGGATCACCCGGATTTTCGCGGGATCCGTCTGCGGATAGTTTTTCACGATGTAGTCGCGGACGCTTTCGGAAACGGCGATCACCGCCTCACCGCGGGTCATCACGGCGGAGTAGGCGTTGACCGAATAGAAGCCATGCACGGTGGTTACGAAACGGGGCCGCGTGCGCCGGTCCATGCTCTTCCAAGCCAGCCATGTTAGCCACGCCGGCAAGCGGGAGCGGACGTGGATGATGTCGGGTTTTTCCGCGATGAAAAGTTTCCGCAAACGGGGGATTTCCGCCAACGACGCGAGCGCCTTGCGATGGACCGACATCTGGATATGGCGCGAGCCGGCGTTCTCCAAATCCGCCACCAAGCGCCCGCCGTTGGAAATCACCAGCGACTCGTGGCCGTCGTGGACCAGTCGCGCAGCGACTTCCAGCGTGCCGCGCTCGACGCCGCCGGAATCCAACTCGGGCAGGATTTGGAGGATTTTCATGGCAGGGAAACCAGCGGGATCGAGTTGAGGCGGGCGGCTTTGGCCAACGCTTTGGAAGCATTGCAGGTCAGGATGTAGTCGATCGGCAGGGCGGCGGACTCGTCGATTCTTTTAAGATAGGCCGCCAAGCTGTCGCGATCGTCGCGATCCGGCCCGGCGTGGAGATAGAGGTTTCCATAGCTCCTCGGCGGAATCGGTCCGGCATGCTTGGGAACGCCCTCGTAGATCACATCTGGATGCGTCCATTCCTCGGGGATTTCCCAACTATCCGGGGAGCCCGGCAGCCATAACAGCGCGCGGTGCGGCTTGCCCTCGCCGCACGCATCGGGGCCGAGCCAGTTCCGGATCGGCCGTTTCGGGCCGACATAAACCTTCCACCGCTCTTGCAGCCAAAAATAATCGAGCGGACTGGCTTTGAGCGCGCGTTCAATGGCATCCACGCAGCTCGCCGTGCGGGTCGGACCGTCTAACGCATAATAGCGGATCCGCCATTTCCCCGGAGCCTCGGTGATCACGGACACCGCCACCACCTCGCTCTTGCTGCGCCGGGCGATCAGGCTGGGCAGCGGACTGGCCCGCGTCAGCCGGCCGAAAAACCGCACCAACTCGCCTTGGAAGCCGACCCGCTGGTCTGCTAGAATCCCCACAATGCCGCCCTCGCGCAGGAAGCCGGTGACTTGGTGGAAGCTGTCGCGTTTGGAAAACAGGCGGGTGCCGTCGAGTTCGCGCTGGGCCAGCACGCGGGCGTCTAGCAGCGGGTTGTTGAGCGGCCGGTAGAACGCGCCGGTCTTGTGGCCGGGCGGATACTTGCGGTTGATGCGGGTGAGGATTTCCCAGTTTCCCATGTGCGACGGCAGCAGCACCAAGCCAGGGCTGCGGGCGAGCGCGGCGACGAGGACTTCCGGGTTCTCGACGGTGACGATTTCATCAATCTTGTCGGTGGAAAGTCGGGTGGAATGGAGCGCGGACAGCAGGTTCGCGCCGGTCCGGCGGAACGATTGCCGTGCCATCAGCCGCAGCGTCGGGAGATCGTGCTCACCGGCGAATGCGATCCGCAGATTTCGCAAAATGATCTGCCGCCGGGACTTCATGAAATGCCAGGCCAACCCGCCGATCCACTCGCCGAGCCGGAACACCAGCGGCCCGGGGAGAAACCCTACGAGTATCTCGATCGCGGTCTGGCCCAGCCATTCGAGCTTCCACTGCCAGAGTTTCGGGTGATTTTCAGGAGACTCGCTGGCCACTGCGCCGGGATGTACGGATTGCGGCGGCTTCATGCAAGGCTGATGGGCTGTCTGCCAAGGACGGAAATCAGGAGCGTGAAATTTTTCATCGGATCAACGGCAAGATCACCGTTCTTCTCCAGAAAACTTCTGTTCTATAAAACGCAATGATTTGTTCTTGAGCAATTAACGAAAAGTAATTATCACCGGAAAGATCATCGGAAATGACTCAGCCAGAAATCATCTTCAGACAAATCAGCTCAATGGAACCCCTGCTTCCCGAAGCGGGCAGGGGCGAACTTGGGGAGTTGAGTCTGGAGATTTACAAGAAATCCGGAGAACTCGCCGCCAGTCTGCCGTCGAAGGCGGTCCGCCATGAAGTGGCAAATCTGGTGTGTGAAATGAACAGCTACTATTCGAATCTGATCGAAGGCCACAAAACTCTTCCCCGGGATATTGAAAGGGCACTGAACCAGGATTTTTCAACCCGGGAAGATGATCAACGCAACCAGCGCTTGAGCGTGGCCCACATCAAGACGGAGAAGTCCATGCGGGCGCTGTTGGCGGAAAATCCCGCAACCAACGTCTTCGCCACCGAATTCATCTGTTGGCTCCATCGGGAGTTTTACTCCTTGTTACCGGCAGAAGATCGTTACACGACCACCAACGCTGGAATCCGGCATCCTCTGGAGCCGGGAAAACTCCGGAACCACAACGTGGATGTCGGTCGCCACATCCCGCCTGACCATTCGGTTCTGGAGCGCTTCATGGAGCGCTTCCAGTCGTTTTATTCAAGCCCCGGGATCCCCGCCAGCGACAGATTGATCGCGGCGGCGGCGTCCCATCACCGGTTGGCATGGATTCATCCGTTTGGCGACGGAAACGGCAGGGTTGCCAGACTGCAATCCCAAGCCGCCATGATTCAAGCCGGGCTGGATCGTGAGGGACTCTGGACTTTGTCACGGGGGCTGGCCAGAGCGAGACCGGCCTATTTCCAGCGCTTGCAGGCCGCGGACCGGATCCGGTCGAATGATTACGACGGCAGGGGAAACCTCAGCGACACGGCGCTTTGCGAGTTCTGCGTTTTTTTTCTCAAGCAGGTATCGGATCAAATCAATTTCATGGTGGGATTGATCGAGCCATTCAAACTTCAGGATCGGATCGAAAGCTATCTTCGTTTCTCACGGGTGGACTTGGATTCCAAACTGCGGGAAAAACTCGCGAGGCTGCTCAAAGCTCTGGTCCTCCAGGGGGAAATCCCAAGGGGGGCCATCCCGGAAATCCTTGGCCTGAAAGGAACGGCCAGCCGCGAAGTGATCCGCAAAGCTCTGGACGAGGGACTCGTCCGCTCCACGAGTGAAAAAACTTCGTTGAGAATCGCCTTTCCCAGCAAGGTGGTGGAGTTCTATTTCCCTCACCTCTTCACCGATCTGCCAGTGGATCGGGATTAGCGGATCACCGCACCTGCCACGAGTGCTTCTGCCAGAAATTGTTCAGGTCGCTCACCGAGCCATTGAACGCGTTGTGCTCCAGCGGCCGGTCCATCGAGCCGAAGTAAGCGGGCGATCGCCACGGGCCGTGATGGTAGTGCTTGGCCACGGATCTGCCGGACCACTCGACGCCGGCGTATTGCCACATCGCCCAGTCGTCCCAGAGGCCGTAGGCTTTCATCAGTTGCTTCGGCGTCTCGAAGCCGGAGCCGTGCGAGTAGAGCGCGATCCAGTAAGGGCATTGGCAAATCCGCCTCTTCTGGGCGGGCGAGGCATTGCTCAACGATGCCCGCAGCCGGTCGCTGTTTTCCAGATAGATCGCCGGCAGCACGCCGGTCCGCTGCTCGACCCGGTCGATGAACGCCACCAGATCCGCCGGACTCGACTTGGTGTCGAAATCGCCGACTAACAACACCTTGCGGCCGGGGGCGATTTGCCGCAGGCGGTCGATGTATTGGTCCGCCTGGGCGACCGGACTCGATGTCTTCAGCACATAGTAATAGCTGCCTAACATCATCCCCTGGCGCTCGGCGGCGGTTAGGAAATCCGCGCATTTGTCATCGAGCGCCATGCCCTTGCCGCAGCGGGCGATCAGGCCGCGCGCGCCATTGCGCCGGAGTGCGGAAACATCGGTGGGTGAAAACGACTCGCCGGCACGCTGCTTCTCCTTCGGATCATACGAGGAAACATTGACGACCTTCGGCGCGTCTAACAATCCGGCACGCCCGTAGCCACCGCCGCCGCAACTGTTGAGGAACAGCGGCACGAGCGCCGCGATGATGGGAGCTGAAAATCTCATGCGCCAGTGAAGCGCAGCCGGGTTGGTAACGCAAGTCACCACGGTGTGGACTGCTCCGACATGTCGGCCAGTGGCAAAGTGGGGACATGTCCCCGCACTCCGGTCTGCTTTGCGGATAAAATGAATTGAACAAGCGCGTCCGCTGGTTTTGTCTCTCCGGGCTGTCAGGGGCCGTGGAGGTTCGGCAAGCGAACCCCGCCAGGCCTTGATCGGAGCAACGGTAGTTTGTCCGGACTTGCTGCGGATTCCCTGGCAGCACTTTTTTGCCCGCGAAGGGACGATGGGAGGGCGGATCGAGTCCTTGCCGGGGATGCGCGTCAAGTAAGGCCGATTGAAACCAATCCGTGGCTTTTGAACTCGCCATGACCCGGTCCGATTCCTCGACCCTCAGCCCACTCCGAGCACTTTCCTGAAGCGTGCGAGCGCCGCTTCCCACGCCTCCGGATTGCCCGGAGTGAAGGTGCTGACCTCAAACGAGCGGCGGATCAAATCCCGTCCCGCCTGGAAGTCCGGCAGGTGTCCGGTGCCGATCATCTGGGTGATCACGTTGCCGCACGACGTGGCTTCCACCGGGCCGGCGACCACTTCCATCCCGAGCGCGTCGGCGGTCGCCTGGCTGAGAAGCTCGTTCTGAATGCCGCCGCCACCGGCGTGGAGACGCGTGAAATCACGGCAGGTCAACTCGCGGATATGATCGTAAACGACCCGGTATTTCAGCGCCAGCGAGTCGGTAGCCACCCGCAGGATTTCGCCATGGTCGCGCGGAACCGCTTGGCCGGTTCTCTCACAGAAAGCGCGGATCTTGCCAGGCATCCCACCGGGACTGGCGAAGGTGGCGTCGTCGGGATCGATAAACGCGGTGAACGGCGCGGCATCGCCCGCCAGTGTCGCCATCTCGGCGTAGCTGAGTTTTTCACCATCCAGTTCCCACTGGCGCTTGCACTCTTGGATGAGCCACAAGCCGGCGATGTTTTTCAAAAAACGCACGCTGTCGTTCACCCCAAGCTCATTGCAAAACCCATATTTCAAAGCCTCCGGCGAGGTGATCGCCTCGTCTTCCTCCACGCCCATGATCGACCAGGTGCCCGAGGACAACCACAGGCTGCCCGGCCCGCTCATCGGGATGCCGCCGACCGCCGATGCCGTGTCATGACTCGCCGATGCCACCACCGGGATGCCCGCCCGCCCGATGAAATTCGCCACTTCCTGACGGACCGGTCCTAACACCGTGCCCGGCGCGACGATCTCCCCGAAGATTTTGCGCGGCAGTCCCAGCGCATCGATCACGCCCCACGCCCACTCGCCCGTCGTGGAGTCCATCAACTGCGAGGTTGAGGCGATGGTCCGCTCGACCGCCTGCCGCCCTGTTAGCCAATACGCCAGCAAGTCCGGCACGAACAGCAGCCGCGCGGCATTGGCCAGCGCCGGGCTGTTCTTGCGCGCCTCCGCCAGCAGATGCAGCGAGCTGTTATAGAAATTCGTCTTGATCCCGGTCTGCGCGTAAACCTCCGCCTCCGGCAGGATCGCGTGCATCGCCGCCGCCATTCCCTCGAAGCGCGGGTCGCGGTATTGGTGCGGCATCCCTAGCAGCTCGCCAGCGCCATCGAGCAGCCCGAAGTCGCAGCCCCAGGTGTCGAGGCCGATCGACACGATGGCATCGCCATGCCGCTCCACCGCGCGGCGCAAGCCTTCGAGGATCTCGCGGTAAAGCCCGACGATGTTCCAGAACGAGCCGCCCGGCAGATCCGTCCCCGGATTGTCGAAGCGATGGACTTCCTCCAGCTCCAGCGTGACGAGATCCGTCTTCGCGGCGATCACGCGACCGCTGCCCGCACCTAGATCGACGGCGATGAATACTTTTGGGGAGGTCATGGGTTGCGTTGTGGCTGGGTGGTCATCGTTTTTCAACCGCCATCCGGATGCAACTCCGAAAAGGGGTGCAACTGAAAGTGGAGTGGAAAATAGGGAGAGTGGACATTTCTGTCCACTTGCCGATGCGCGGGGAAAGCAGTGCGCGGAGTTCATCTCTTTCTCGTCCCATCGTCCAGGCGGACAGAAATGTCCACTCCCTCCATTCAATCCACCGCAACCATCGTCCGGAACGTTAGATTGATCCGCGGCGTGGTGATCTTCTTGGATTTGGGAATGCTGTGGAGCCAGTGGGTTTGGGTGGAGCCCTTCATCACCAGCAGGCTGCCGCTCTCCAACAGCACGGAGATCTTCTCATCCAGCCGCTTGTGCTTGAGCCGGAACTCCCGCTCCGCGCCGAGACTCACGGAGGCGATGGTCGTGTCCCGGCCGAGCGACCGCTCGTCGTCGCTGTGCCAGGCCATCCCCTGGCTGCCGTCCTGATAGAGATTGAGCAGGCAGGAGTTGAAAACGGTGGCGGTCAGATTTTCGACGATGGCTTTGAGCGCGGCGAGTTCCGCGGTCCAGACGAGCGCCTGTTTGGTGGTGCCGGAGTAGTTGTAGGAAAAGTTAGAATCGCCATACCACGCGACCTTTCTAGCAGTGACGATGTGTTTGCCGAAGATGACGGCTTCGTCATGTTTCCACGGGATTTCACCGAGCAGGGTTTCGTAATAACGCCGGGTGTCTGCGGGGCTGAGGATCGGGCCGTGGTAGTTCACCGCGCCGTCGCAAGGCAGCAGGTTGAGCGTGGGGTCGTTGCCGAAGAGGTCCATGGGTGGAGATGTCAGAGAGCTTCGACCACGTAGCGACGCTGGGAGGCCGAGGTCACGGAGAAAATCGGGAAAATAATCCGCCCTGGCTACGGTTCGTCAGGCGCGTCTCTGTCCGATGGATTTGCGTGTCCTGAAATTTTTCCTCATGACCCCGCCAGCATCGGCGTCTTGGTCCCGTGGTGATCGAGCGCGGCGCGGTGGCCGTACTGCATCCAGCGGTAGGCGACGATCCAGCTCAGCCACATGACCGGAAAGGCGAACATCAGCCCCACGCACAGGGCGAGGCAGCCGGCCGCCACGATGAGGAAGGAAAGCAGGATGAGCAGGAACAAATTCATCCGGTTGTTAGTGGTGAGCGACGAGCTGTATTCGAACGATTCCATGATTCCCAAATCCCGGTCCACCATCGCGGTGAGGTATTGCCCGTAGCGCATCGCCAGGTAGATCCCGGGAACGATCAGCAACAACAGGCCGACGCAGACCATCAGCGCGTAGAGCACCGTCGCGACAAATGCGGGAAACAGTTTGCGTCCGCCGCCGAACAACATGCCGAGGGAAAAGTCTTTGCCTGAAACCACGTTCAACCCGATACGCGTCGCACCTAACGAAAGGAAAACCGATAGAATCTCGGCGAGCGCGGTATTCAGCGCGCTGCTGTCGTCGCCGACGTTTTCCAAGACCTGGTTGACCTGATTCTCCATCGGTGATTCCGGCGACTCGAAGACGGGCTCGGGAGGGCCGACCAGTCCGAGAGAAGCGTCCATCCAGCCGAGTACGGAATCCGCAGCTAAAGATATGCCGATGTAAGTCAGCACCACCAGCAGGATCATCCCGAAGTGCCGGCAGGTCAGGTCGAAGCCGCGCTTCACGCAGCCGCCGACGTCTATCAGCTCGCTGCCGGCAACGATTGGTTCAAGCGTTTCTCCCAAAGTGATCCGCGCGACCTCGGTCCAGGAACTATCAGGAGCGGCGTAGGGGTTCGCGGGATCCGCCTTTGGCATCGCCGGGCTGGCGGGCGACCTGAACAGATCCGGCACCTGGCCGGCGGGACACCAGTCTTTCATCGCCGCGGTCCAGACGAGATCCTTGAGTGGATCGAGCCCGCCGCTGCGGGCGATTTCCGCGAGTTGCCCGAAGCTCACCGGGCCGCTTTGTTTGCCACTGCGGGCGTAGTACCAATCCGTCATGGGTCGAGATCTAGCGGAGCGGCTCGCGCAAGGCAAGAGCGGGCACGCGCGTCAACTCGAGGGCCTTTGGATTCTTCCGCAGCACCCCGGACGGCCACCGCCATGGCGACTGGTCCATCCAAAGCGGTGTCCCGCTTCACTTCCCGCACCCGGCCGCAGGGGGGACGCTTCTTTTCTCTTGATAGGCCGCAGGCCTCAGTGGCGTAATCGGCGGATCATGAAGAAACTTATTGCTCTTTTCGTAGGCTTCGCCGCGCTGGCGGCCCCTCTAACTGCGGCCGACTCCGAGGTCGGATTTGTTTCGTTGTTCGACGGCAAGTCGCTGGACGGCTGGAAAGTGAATCAAGCCCCGGAAGCGTTCTCGATCGAGGACGGGGCGATCAAGGCGAACGGCGACTGCTGCCATTTGTTTTACGAAGGCAAGGTGAACGGCGCGAAGTTCAAGGACTTCGAGCTACGGCTCGACGTGATGACCCGCAAGAACTCGAACGGCGGCGTGTTCATTCACACCGAATTCCAAAAGGCCGGCTGGCCGGGCGGCTACGAAGTCCAGGTCAACAACACCCAGAAAGATCCCCAGAAATCCGGGGGCATCTACGCCATCGTGAAAAACCTCGAACCCTTCGAGGACGACACTTGGATGAAATACATCATCATCGTCAAGGATGGCGTGGTGGCGGTGACAGTGAATGACAAGCAACTGGTGAACTACAAAACCGAACCTGCCACCACCAAACTCAAGCCGGAAGGCGGGACCATTGCCATCCAAGCCCACGACAGTGGCAGCACCACGCTTTACAAAAACATCCGGATCAAGGTGCTCCAGTAGCCGGAGGATTATCTGACTGATTGCTGTTGAACGCTTGACCGGGTATCGGCAGCGGCAGCGGCAATCCTGCGGCCGATTTCCCGCAAAAGCGCGTCTCCCGGATTTCCGGGAGACGCTGCTGTGGTTCATTTCCCTGCCCCTGATGTTGTCGCAGATCGCGGTCGGCGCACCACCGACCGCGCCAACGAAAGTGGGTGCCCGGTGACCAACGTCGTCACCGGGCTGGACACCACCGTCACCGAGCTGATTCTCGATCCCGCATCCAGACCGCCGAGGGCGATACCATGCACCTCGGCGCCATGGCCAAACACGGGTTTGGTGCCACCGCAGTCATGGGGGCCTTGTCCTACAGTTGGAATGACACTCAACCGGCGATGACGTCCCGGGTTCAACCGGAGCTCGATCTCTCCGGTGCCACCACTCTAACGTTGTGCGCCGAGATGAGCAAAGCGCTTCTTTCGGGTGACGGCGCTCCCGTGATGATACTCTTCATTGGAAGGGAGATGGATCAACGGGAGGGAGCGGACGAAGATTTTTAGCCGCAAAGTGGCGCTAAAGTCACTTTACCACCGGCTTGCCTTCTTTCTGCCAGGCGACGATGCCGCCGGCCATGTCGAGGACCGTGGCGAAGCCGCCGTCGCGCAGCAGTTTCGCGGCCTTCGCGCTTCGGTTGCCGCTGCGGCAATAGACGACCACCGGCTTCTTGGGATCGAGCACGGCCTTGGCTTTGTCCGCGAATCCTTCCTCCGAAAGAGTGACTAGTTTCGCGCCCTTGAGATGGCCCTCGTCCCATTCCTGCTGGGTCCGGACGTCTAGCAACTGGACTCCCGCTTCGATTTTCGCGACCGCTTGCTCGACCTGGATCGGCTTGTCCGTGGCCGCCACTTCCGCGCCTGCGGAAATCCCTGCCACGACCGCGCTGAGAAACATGCTGATGAGTGTTTTCATGGAGCCACCGTTGCCGCGAAATTCCCGCAATTCAACTCCGAATCATTTCCACCGTGACCAACGGTTCAGGCGACCTATGCTCCGCCCATGCCGTTCAGCAACTTCGGACTCGGAAACGAGATTCTCCGCGCGATTCAAAAAGCAGGATACGTCCGCCCGACGCCGGTGCAGGCGGCGGCGATTCCCAAGGTGATGCAGGGCAATGACCTGATCGCCATCGCCCAGACCGGCACCGGCAAGACCGCGGCCTTTGTGCTGCCGATGCTCCACCGCATTTCCCTGGCGAACCAACAGGGCCAGCTGCGCGGCACCAAGGCGCTGATCCTCGCGCCCACCCGTGAACTTGCTGTCCAGATCATGGAAAACATCCGGGCTTACGGCAATGGCCTGCCGATCCGCGTGGCTGCGATTTTCGGCGGCGTGGAGGAAGAGGCGCAGATCAAGACCGTGCGCAAAGGCGTGGACATGATCGTCGCCACCCCGGGGCGGCTGATCGATCTGCTAGATCGCCAGAAGATCGACTTCAGCCGGCTGGAAATGTTAGTCCTCGATGAGGCGGACCGCATGTTGCACATGGGATTCCTGCCGGACATCGAGACCATCGTCAGCGGTTTGCCCAAGCGGCGGCAGACCCTGATGTTCTCCGCCACCCTGTCGAAAGAGATCGAGTCGCTGGCGCGGCGGTTTCTCTATCAGCCGAAGATGGTGCAGATCGGCAAGCGCTCGAACCCGGCGGACACCGTGGCCCAATGCGTCTATGAAGTGCCCGCCCATTTGAAGAACGCGCTGCTGCTAGAACTGCTGCGGCAGCCCAAGTTCACCCGGGTGCTCGTCTTCGTCCGGATGAAGGACGGGGCGAACCTGCTCACCAATTTCCTCAAGCTCGCCGGGGTGAAAGTCGCCCGGCTGCACTCCAGCCGCTCGCAGGAGCAACGCTTGCAGGCGCTCCAGGATTTCAAGGACGGCAAGGTCCAGGTCCTCGTCGCCACCGACATCGTCGCGCGCGGCATCGACATCGACGGCGTCTCGCAGGTCGTGAATTTCGATTTCCCGGTCAACCCCGAGGACTACGTCCATCGCATCGGCCGCACCGGACGGGCGGAGGCCCAGGGCGAGGCTGTTAGCTTCGTGCCCAAGAGCGATCTCAACCTGCTAGGCATCCTCGAGTTTTTCATCGGCCAGCGCCTCGAGCGCAAGCGCTTGCGGGGATTCGACTACCACGCCACCGTCGTCGCGCCGCAGCCGGGTGAAGCGTCGGCGAAGCGCGACTGGCGGAAGCGCACCCGCGAAATCGAGGCGAAGAAGACCGCCAAGCCCACCGCGCCAGCGCCGAAGAAGCGTGGCGACAAGCGGGGTGGGAAATAGATTGCAGACCGCGATTATTTCCTGGCGGTTTGAAGCTCGATTCATGCATCTATCTGATAATCTCTGAACTCCGTGCAATCTGTGGTTTCCATCTACCTTTCTCGGCTGAAAGAAACAGGGGTAATCATGTCTTTGGGCGCGCCGGAATCTCTAACGTAAGGAGCGGGGGCCGCAACGCGGGTTTCGGGATTGTCGCCATCCGGAAATTCCGTTTGCATCACAGCATGACCAACAACCTCCGCCCTTTGAGTTTGATAGCCGCCGCCATGATCGGATCGCTCCACGCCGCTCCGCCGGTGATCGACGCGGTGAGCGGGCGCATGAAGGGATTCGTCGGCGCGAAGGAAATCGCCGGCGCGGTGACCCTGGTGGCGGACGGAGAAACGATCCTGCATCTTGCCGCGACGGGTCTGGCGGATGTGGAGAAGAACCAACCAATGGCGACGGACTCGATTTTTTGGATCGCCTCGATGACCAAGCCGGTCACCGCCACCACAGTGATGATGATGCAGGACGAGGGGAAACTTTCGGTGGACGATCCGGTGTCGAAGTATTTGCCAGAGTTCACGGGCGACAAGGCGGGGATCACGATCAAGCAATGCCTGACCCATAGCTGCGGGTTGAGCGAGGTATCGGGTGAGGAAAGCAAGAGCATCACAACGCTCAAGGAGCTGGTGCCGTTGTTTACCGCGAAGCCGTTGTTATTTGCTCCCGGCAGCAAATGGCAATACTGCCAGACCGGCATCAACACGGCGGCGCGAGTCGTCGAGGTGGTTTCCGGCACGGCGTTTCCGGAGTTTTTGCAGGAGCGTGTGTTCGAGCCGCTGGGGATGAAGGATACGGGTTTCTATCCGAACGCGGCGCAGGTTGCGCGACTCGCATCGTCCTACAATCGGACCGCCGCCGGGGCGCTGGAGCTGGCCAGCCTCCGTTTCCTCGGTGGCAAATCCCCGACGGACAAAAACCGCTATCCCCTGGCTAACGGCGGCCTGTTTTCCACTGCCGGCGATTACGCGAAATTCGCGCAAATGATCCTCCGCGGCGGCGAGTCCGGCGGCAAACGCTATCTGAAGGAAGAGTCCGTGACACAAATGACCCGCGTCCAAAGCGGCGATCTAACCACCGGCTTCACCCCCGGCAGTGCCTGGGGCCTCGGCTGGTGCATCGCCCGCGATCCGCAGGGCGTGACGGCCGCGCTTTCGCCCGGCTCCTTCGGCCACGGCGGTGCCTACGGCACTCAGGCGTGGATCGATCCCGTGAAAAAGCGCATCTATGTGCTGATGATCCAGCGCGCGGACATCGGCAACGGGGACGCCTCTGACATCCGCCGCGATTTCCAGAACGCCGCGGCCCAACCATGAAACTTCTCCTCATCGGCCACGGCTATCTCGGCCAGGCGATCACCCGCGAATTCCGCGACCACGGCTGGGATGTCACCGCCGTTTCCCTCTCCGGCGGCGAGGGCTCGATTCCCCGCGACGTCGGCGATGCCGAGGCTGTGAAAAACCTGCCGCCCGCCGATTTCATCGTCCACTGCGCCGCCTCCGGTCGCGGCGGCGCGGATGCCTATCAGCATGTGTATGTCGATGGCTGCCTGAATCTAACGACCGCATTTCCCGGCACTCCCCTGCTCTTCACTTCCAGCACCTCGGTCTATGCGCAGACCGACGGCTCGGTTGTCACCGAGGACAGCCCGGCCATCCCGGAACGCGACACCGGCGCGTTGTTGTTAGCCGCCGAGCAAATCACCCTCGCGGCCGGCGGCATCGTCGCGCGCTTGTCCGGCATCTATGGCCCGGGACGCAGCGTGATCTTGAAGAAATTTCTATCAGGCGAGGCGGTCATCGAGGAAGACGGCCGTCGTTTCCTCAACCAGATCCACCGCGACGACGCGGCGCGGGCTATCTATCATTTGGCGACCACCCGCGCCACCGGCATCTGCAACGTCAGCGACTCCACGCCGCTCAGCCAGTTTACCTGTTATAGGAAGTTAAGTGAAATTTTCACCCGCCCGCTGCCGCCCTCCGGTCCGCGCGATCTCAACCGCAAACGCGGTTGGACGCACAAACAGGTTTCCAACGAAAAACTCCGCGCCACTGGCTGGCAGCCGCGTTTCCCGTCGTTCATCGCCGCTGCGGAGTCCGTCGCCCGCAGCTTGTAAACCTTGGCTTTGACCGATGCCGGGTTTCGGTCTATTCCCCACCCCTTTCCCATGAAGGAGCAAATCGAAGCCATCCAAACTGAAGCGCTTGAGCAAATCACCGCCGCCGCGGACGAGCGCGCGCTCGACGACGCACGCGTCGCCGTGCTCGGCAAAAAAGGCACGCTCACCCTCGTCGCCGCCGGCATCAAGGACGTGCTGAAGGAGGACAAAGCCGCCGTCGGCCAGCTCCTCAACGCCGCCCGCACCGCCATCACCGCCGCGCTGGAGGAGAAACAGCTCGCCCTCCGGGAAATCGCCGACCGCGCTGCTCTCGCTGGCATCGACGTCACTTTGCCTGCCCGCCAGGTTTCCGTCGGCTCGCTGCATCCGCTCACATTGATCCGCGACGAAGCGATCCGCATCCTCCGCCGGATGGGCTTCGCTCTAGCAGACGGCCCGGAAATCGAGGACGAGTTCCATTGCTTCGACGCCCTCAACACCCCCGCCGACCACCCGGCACGCAACGAAAAGGACACCTTCTATTTCGACTCCGGGAAACTTCTCCGCACCCACACCTCCAGCGTGCAAGTCCGCACCATGGAAACGCAGACGCCACCGATCCGCTTCATCGCCCCCGGCTCCGCCTACCGCCGCGACGAGATCGACGCCACGCATCTATCCGTTTTCAACCAGCTCGAAGGTCTCTACGTCGGCACCGACGTTTCCCTGCCCGACCTCAAGGGCACCCTCGAATATTTCCTCCACGAACTCTTCGGCCCGCAAACCGAAGTTAGATTCCGCCCGCACTTCTTCCCGTTCACCGAGCCGAGCTTCGAGATCGACGTGAAACTAACGGTCAAAGGCCAGGCCCCGAAATGGATCGAAATCGCCGGCTGCGGCATGGTCGATCCCGCCGTCTTCGAAGCCATCAACCAATCCCGCAAGGACAACGCCTTCGACCCCGAAAAAGTCACCGGCTTCGCCTTCGGCATGGGTCTCGACCGCCTCGCCATGATCCGCTGGGGCATCAAGGACATCCGCCTGCTCATCGAAAACGACGCCCGGTTTCTCAAGCAGTTTGCGTGAGAAGAGGCAGGAGATAGGAGATAGGAGATTATGGAATCGGACGCTCTGGGTTACAAAAAACTGAGGATCTGGATACTGGCTCGTGAGCTGGTGATCGAGATTCATCGCATGACCTTGGTGTCGCTGCCGAAGTATGAACTCTACGAAGAAGGCAGCCAGATTCGGCGAAGCATGAAGTCCGTAAAATCGAACATTGTCGAAGGCTACGGTCGCCGCCGTCACAAGGCGGAATACATCCGTTTCCTGGACTATGCCTATGGCTCAACTCTCGAAACAGTGGATCACCTGGAAACCCTATTCGAAACCGAATCTCTTCGCGACGAAGAGCAGTTTCACTCGGTTCACGAACGCCTGAACCAACTCTCCAAATCCATCTATCTCTTCACCCGCGGCGTGGAAACCCACCACAACGAAGACCGCTGACGGCAAGCTCTTCCTCTTCCATCCCCTATCTCCGATCCCCTATCCTCTTCCCATGAATATTTCCCTAAACTGGCTCGCCACCCACCTCGATCTATCCGGCAAATCCATCAAGGAAATCGACGATCTCTTCACCTTCGCCGGCGTCGAAGTCGAGGGCATCATTTCCAAAGGCATTGCCTCGGATAGAATCATCGTCGCCCAGATCATGGAAGCCGTCCAACACCCGAATGCTGACCGCCTGAAAGTCACCCAGGTCAACTGCGGCGAAGCCACCCTCCGCCAGATCGTCTGCGGCGCGCAGAACTACAAGGACGGCGACAAAGTCCCCTGCGCCCTCCCCGGCGCGGAACTCCCCGGCGGCTTCACCATCGGCGAAACGGTCATGCGGAAAGTTGAATCCAAAGGCATGCTCTGCGCAGCGGCGGAGATCGGCCTGCCCGCCGGTGAGGATGGCCTGCTCATCCTTCCTCCCGATTCCGAGATCGGCAAACCCGTCAAACAACTCTTCGACTCCGACACTCTGCTAGAGCTCGAAGTCACGCCTAACCGCCCCGACCTCCTCAGCCACCGCGGCATGGCCCGCGAGCTGGCGACATTGCTCAAGACCCCGCTTCTCCCGCTGGACCTCCCAGAAAGGGGCAAAGAAGGGGGCACAGGCGTCTCGCCTGTTTCTTCATCTTCGATCACCATCCATTCCCCAACCGCCTGCCCGTTCTACTCCGCAGTTAGAATCTCCAACGTCACCATCAAGGAATCCCCCGCTTGGCTCAAACAACGCCTCGAATCCATCGGCCTGCGCCCGATCAACAATATCGTCGATGTCACGAACTTCGTCCTCCACGAACTCGGCCAACCGCTGCATGCCTTCGACGCCGCTAAACTCACCGGTAACATCATCGTCCGCAGCGCCGCCGAGGGCGAAACATTCCTCGCGCTCGATGCATCCACTCACATCCTCACCCCGGACGACCTTCTCATCTCCGACGAATCCGGCACAGCCCTCGCCCTAGCAGGCGTCATGGGCGGAGCGGATAGCGGCGTGACGGACACCACCACCGACATCCTGCTAGAGTCCGCCTATTTCACCCCGCAAGGCATCCGCCGCACCTCGCGCCGCACCGCGCTTTCCTCGGATTCCTCCTACCGCTTCGAGCGCGGCGTGGATCCCGCAGGAGTCCTAACTGCCTCGTCGTTCGCCGTGAAATTGATCCTCGAAATCGCAGGCGGCGCCGCGGAAGAAACCACCCTGCTCGCCGGTGAAGCTCCCGTTCTCGTCCGCTCTGTCACCCTCGACGCGCAAAAACTCGACCAGCTCATGGGCGGCTCCATTCCTCTAGCAGACGCCGAGGAAATCCTCACCCGCCTCGGCCTGACGAAACTCGCCGACGGCACCTGGGACGTCCCCTCCTTCCGCGCCGATCTCCAGCGTCACATCGATCTCGTCGAGGAAATCGCCCGCGTCCACGGCCTCGACAACGTGCCCTCTCGTTTCCAAGGCACCTTCGTCCCCGCCAGCCCGGTCGATGCCGCTTACGATGCCGACATGGTTCTCCGCCGCCGTCTAGCAGCCCTCGGTCTGCACGAATGCCAGACCATCAAACTCATCTCCGACGCCCAGGTTTCCGACATCCTCCCGCTGCGCCCCATGCAGGACGGCGACGTCATCCGCGTGAAACTCCCGCTCAGCGAGGACCACGCCGTCATGCGCCCGAGCATCGTCCCCGGCCTGATCGCCTCCGCTGCTAGAAACGTCCGCCAGCAGGCGAAATCCCTGCGCTTCTTCGAAATGGGCCGCGTCTTCCGCAACGCCGGCGGCGGCAAAGCCAAGGACCAGGAAAGTGAAAACCTCGCCCTGCTTCTCTCCGGCGTTCGACGCCCAGCAGGCTGGGCTGAAGCACCAATATCACAAGAGCCGCCTCCTTTGGCCGCAGGCCAACTACGCCCCACGGGATGGTCAGAACATCAACAGCCCGCTCATCTTTATGACATGAAGGGAATTATATCAGCTTTGATTGGTGGCCGAAATGTCCAGTTCTCCAAGAAAGATCGCGAGGGTTTCAGACTCGTAAGCGACATCAAGGTGGATGACCAAAGCATCGGGGTTTTCGCCCGCCTGAAACCCTCCCGCGAACGCGAACTCGACTTCGCCACCCCCGTTTACGTCGCCGAGTTGGACCTATCAAAACTCCGCAAGCTCCTCAACGGCATCAGCCACGTCGAGGACCTTCCGCAGTTCCCCGGATCATCGCGCGACGCCGCGATGGAACTCCCTCTCGACACGCCGATCGCGCAGATCGAAGCCGTCATCGCCAAACTTGCCGAGCCGTTGTTAGTTTCGTCCGAGTGCTTCGACGTCTTCACCGACCCCACCGGCCAGAAGATCGCCGCCGACAGCAAGTCCGTCGCCTACCGTTTCCACTACCGCGAAGCCACGCGGACGCTTAAGACGGAAGAGATCGACACCGCCCATCAGAGAGTGCTCGAAGCGCTGACCAAGGGGCTGGGGGTGAAGTTTAGATAGATAATTGAGTGCGTTGCGCTCCCAGTCTCAAGTTCTCTCGCCGTTCTTGATCATTGCCACAAATTCTCGCAGCATAGCCCCGTGGTTTACTTCGCATTAATTGAATTGGTGACACCCATCTGGATGGATGACAGCGCCCTCGGGATCGAAATTTCCGCGAAAATCGGCGATTACGATCTGCACCTATGCACCCCTCAACTGAAAACATCCGATCCAGATGGTGACGAATGCAAAACATTTGGCAAAAATGGCAGGTTTGAACGAATGCTTGCTGCTCCCCCTCAAACATTCGAATTCTTAAGCCCCGATGCCGAAATTCTTTGGGGAATCCTTATGAGCGATGGGCCTAAGGGTAATACAAGCGCAGATGTTTCGCACTTGTTCGCGCATCTCGATCTATCTGAAGAGGAAATGGTTTCATCTTCTGAGAAAATTCATCAATTGAATAGAGATTGGTTCACCCGATTCGATTCTTTCCTCAGATTAATGTCAGGCCAGAGAACGTCTGTCAGAACAACTATTTTGGGTGCCAACGATAGCCGTTTTCAGCTTTTCAGATCTGGCACCCCTGCGATTCAGTTGAACCTTCCAAGCGAGATTGTAATTCAATTTGATAGCTTCGGGACAACCCAAGCTGCAACACGCCAACAAATAGAAGAAGCGGCTGCATTTTGTTCGCTAGGAAAGGTATTACCGCTGCACTATGAACTACTACTTCGCGCCTATGACGCGTATCTCGCAGGTGATCCACGGAACACCGTGATCGAAGCATCAACTGCCATGGAAGTCTCTTGCACCAGCCGGATACGGATGGAACTACGGAATTCAAAAGTCTCTGATATGCACACAGAGTTGATGCTGAAAGGACATCAAATGCTCCGGAATCGCTTCGCCCTGCTAAAGAAGCTCGGCATTCCCCTCCCTCTATCACCAAAGGTCATTGAAGACGATGTCTTAACGCTCAGAAATCGTGTAATTCACGGTGGATATACCGTCAGTCTTAACGAGGCTAGAGCAATGATTCTTTACGCTCAGCAAGTTATACATTCCATAACGCCTTCATTTGCCGGAGATCCAACGCCCTAGAATCTTAGGGAGGTTCGCCATTATTTCCCAACCGCCAGTGCCTCCCGAATTGCATCCGGATGTAGCCTTGCCACCGCCAACAACGTCTTCGCCGCGCCGCTAGGTTCGCCGGCGCCGCGTTCCCATTTTCGGATAGTGGCGAGGGAGACGCCGAGCATGGTGGCGAAGTCCTGCTCTAGGTCGGTGAGGATTTGTTGGATTGATCGCTCACAAACTATCATCATCCGCATCCTCGAATCGCTGGCGTTGCACGGCGGGTCTGTTTTCACGGAGCGCTTGGGCATCTTCCGTGGCTTCTCTCAACCACCTGAGTTCTTTCAGAGCCGCTGGCGGTACTGGGCTTATCAGTGCATCGAACAGTTTGTAAACCACTCCCCATTCCTTGTCGAAATACGGGATCGCTTCGGCTCCGGAAGGAAGTGCGGTGAGCAGGGTCGAACTCCGGAGCCCGTCCTCGTCGTGATGTATTCCGAGCTGATCGAGAGGAATCAGCGGGACGTCCCGGTCTCTGGAGAGTCCGGCAACAGCGGCAAACCAAGCATGAGGCGAAAGCGATTCCCCGGATGAAGCGAGCTGAGTTGCTTCCAGGATGCCCCGCGCTCGGATTCGGTTAGACCTCTTGCCAAAAATAATTGCCGAAATCCTCATAAAAGACTGGTACGACTGTTTGAATCACTCGACACTCGCGAATCGCTCGCCCTCACCAGCTCCCTAATCCTGATACTTGCACGCTCGAAGAACTTGAAGTTGC